>JAEULD010000122.1 GCA_016792765.1 Candidatus Odyssella sp. | reverse complement strand
GATTGCGATCTCGACCGACAACGTCGATGCCTCGCGCACGGCCGAGGCCGAAGGGTGGCGGATCGCCGAAGTCCGGCGCTTCATGGTGGTGTTCGGCCTCATCAGCACCGCGTTCGACCTCGTGACCTTCGCGATTTTGCTATACGCATTCGAAGCGGGGCAGGCGCTGTTCCAAACCGCCTGGTTCGTCGTGTCGGTGCTCACCGAGCTGGTCGTCGTGCTTGCGCTTCGCACGCGCGGGCCCGCGCTCCTGAGCTCGCCCAGCCGCGCGCTTCTCTGGACCACGGTCGCCGTCGGCGCGATCACGTTCGCACTCCCCTATCTGCCGCCGGTCGCGGCGCTGTTCGGCTTCGTGCCGCTGCCGCCCGCGGTCCTCGCCGCGATGATCGCTGTGGTCGCGGCCTATGTGGCGGCCACCGAGGCGGCGAAGGCGTGGTTCTATCGCCGGCGCGGCGCGCGCTGAGCGCCGGCTGCGGGCAGCCTCTTGCGCGGCGCGGGAAAGCGGCTAGCATCATTCCCTTAGAAAACTAATCAAAAAGCGGCGCGGGTTCGCGCCCCGAGCGGAGGAAGCGATCTTTTCCGGCGCGCCCGCACGACGGGGTGATTCGCCGCTGCAGCGCGGGGCGGCGGCCGAGGCGGCGCGCGCGGCCGGCGCCGCCGAGGCGATGCTCGAAATCGACGGCATTTCGGTGGAGTACCGCGCCGACGCCGGGCCGGTGCGGGCGGTCGACGGCGTCAGCGTGGCGGTCGCGAAAGGCGAGTTCTTCACGCTGCTCGGCCCATCGGGCTGCGGCAAGACGACGACGCTGCGCAGCGTCGCGGGATTCGAGACGCCCATCGCCGGCCGCATCGCGATCGCCGGGCGCGTCGTGTATTCGGCCGAGCGGCGCATCGCGGTTCCGGTGCACAAGCGCGACATCGCGATGGTGTTCCAGTCCTACGCGATCTGGCCGCACATGAGCGTGGCCGAGAACGTGGCGTTTCCGCTCGCGGCCGCGGGCGTCCGCGGGCAGGAGGCGCGCGGCCGCGTGGCGCGCGCGCTCGAACTGGTCGGGCTCGGCGCGCTCATCGACCGGCCGGCGACGCAGCTGTCCGGCGGCCAGCAGCAGCGCGTGGCGCTGGCGCGCGCGATCGCCAAGGATGCTTCGCTGCTGCTGCTCGACGAGCCGCTCTCGAACCTCGACGCGCAGCTCCGCGAGCAGATGCGCGGCGAGCTGGCCGCGCTGCGCGCCCGGCTCGGCGCGACGACGCTCTACGTGACGCACGACCAGGAAGAGGCGCTGAGCCTCTCCGACCGCGTGGCGCTGATGCGCGACGGTCGCGTGGTCGAATGCGGCACGCCGCAGGATCTCTATTACCGGCCCAAGCGCCTGTTCACCGCGCAGTTCATCGGCCGCGCCGAGATCGTGCCGTGCACCGTGGCGCGGCGCGACGGGCGGACGACGCTGTTGGAAACGCCGCTCGGCCCCATCGCGAGCGCATGCGGCGCGGCGGGCGCGGCGGGAGCGGCCTCGCTGATGATCCGGCCCGAGCACCTGACGATCGTGCCCGCCGGATCGGGCGCGCCGAACACGCTGCCGGGCACCGTGGCGAGCGCGGTCTTCCTGGGCCGGCTGTTCGAATACGAGATCGACATCGGCGGCCGGCGCCTCAAGCTGCAGACGCTGTCCGCGCAGCCGCATGCGCCCGGCGCGCGCGTGGCCGTCCACGCCCCGCCCGAGCGCTGCGTGCTGATCGACGAGACGACGGAACGGCACTGACGACGTCATCGAGAGGGAGGACGACATGAAGCGCACGAGCATCGGAACGACGTGGCGGATCGGCGCCGCCGCGCTGGCGCTGGCCGCCGTCGCGGCCCCGGCCGCGGCGGAAACGCTCGAGGAACTCGCGGCCAAGGCGGCTGCCGAGGGCGAGATCGTGTGGTACGAGGCGAATTCGGCCGAGATGGGCGACAAGCTCACCGCCGCCTTCGCGAAGCAGTTTCCGAAGGTGAAGTTGCGCTTCCAGCCGATCGCGGGCGCGCAGGGCATCACCGCGCGCATCGTGCAGGAAACCGACGCCAAGGCCGAGACGGCCGACGTGACGACGACGGGCATCGACCAGATCCACGCGCTGACCAGGCGCGGCCTCACCGAAAGGATCGAGTGGACGCGCTACGGCGTGCCCGCGGCCCTCTCGCCCGACCAGCACGCGGTCGCCACCACGGCGGCGATCTGGGTCGTCGTCTACAACAGGAACAAGGTCGCCGCCGCCGACGCGCCCAGGGGCTGGGACGATCTCGCCGACCCGAAATGGAAGGGCAAGCTCGGCATCTGGGCGATCGGCCACACGCAGGCCAATCTCGCCGCCGTGTGGGGCGAACAGCGTACCGACGAATGGATGGCCAAGATCGTCAAGCAGGAGCCGCTGCTCTACAAGAGCAACTTCACGATCGCGCAGAATCTCGCCTCCGGCGAAATCTCGGTCGGCATCACGCCGCTGCACGTCGCGCAGTCGACGAAGGCGAAGGGCGCGCCGATCGAGGTCGTCGCCGCCGAGCCCAGCGCGCTCAGCATGATCTACTCGGCGGTGATCAAGGGCACGAAGCGGCCGAACGGCGCGCGCCTGCTGGTCGCCTGGCTCTCGTCGAAGGAGGGCGCGCTCGCCTACGAGCAGGCGACCGAGCGCGGCAATCCCTATCTCGACTTCACCGCCTCGGCGCAGTTCCTGAAGGGCCGCAAGCTCAGCACGTTTCCGCCGCAGGAAACCGACAGGCTGCAGGCGCTGGTGGCGAAGTACACGGGCGCGCTGCGCAACGCCGGCACGGCGCGCTAGGAGCAATCGCGTGGGGCAGGCGCCGCTGCTGATCGCACCGGGGGACGTGGAGCGGCTCCACGCCTCCGGCGCCGTCCGCATGATCGACTACGTCGATGCGGTGGAGCGCGCGTTCCGTGGCCAGGGGGAGCGCGCGCTCGAGATCCTCCCGCGCCAGGTGCTGTGGCGCGACGCCGCCGATGCCGGCGTGCGCTCGCCGTCGCTCAAGATGAGTGCCTCGGTGCTGCGCAGCGCGGGCGTCATGGGCGCTTCGGTCTATTCGGCGCATTTCCGGCCGGGCGATCTCAGCATGTGGATCATGCTGTTTTCGGCCGTGAACGGCGATCTGCTCGCGATCCTGCACGGGCGCGAGATGAGCCTGTGGAAGACCGGCGCCACCGCGGCGGTGGCCGCGCGCCACATGGCGCGCACCGATGCCCGAACGGCGGCGCTGATCGGCACCGGCTATTTCGCGCGCACGCAGCTTCTCGGCCTTGCCGCCGTCCGCCCGCTGGCGCGCGTGCGCTGCTACAGCCGCAATGCCGCCCGGCGCGAGGCGTTCGTCGCGTGGGCGCGCGCGCAGCTGCCGGAGCTCGCGATCGAGGCGGCGTCCTCGGCCGAGGCGGCGGCGCGCGGCGCCGACGTCGTGGTCACGGTCACGACGTCGCCGCTGCCGGTGATCGAGGGCGCCTGGCTCGCGCCGGGCGTCCATTGCAACGTCATGGGCCAGCACGATCCGCGCGCGCGCGAGGTGGATAGCGAAGCCGTCGCCGGAAGCCGCGTCGTCGTCGATTCCTTCGCGCAGGCGTGGAACGAGAAGGGCGAGATCCTGATTCCGCTCGCCGAGGGCCGCATCGCGAAGGAGCACGTGCTCGGCGAGCTGGGCGACGTCGTCGCCGGCCGTATCGCTGCACGACGCGGCGACACGGACCGCACGATGTTCTGCTCGGGCGGCACCGCACTCGAATACATGGGCACCTGCGCAATGCTGCTGGAAAAGGCGCGCGCCGCCGGCGTGGGGCAGGAGCTCCGGCTGTGAACGCGCGGCGCTGGGCGCCGCGGCAGTATCTGCCGACGATCGGCCTCACTGCCGTCCTCGCGTTCCTGGTGCTCGTGCCGCTCGGATTTCTCCTCGTCAGCAGCCTGCGGCCCGGCGGCATGCCGTGGAGCCCCGGCTTCACGCTCGCGAACTACATGGCCGTCTACGCCGATCCGGCGCTGCCGCGCATGATCAAGAACACGCTGATCTTCGTCGCCGGAAGCGTGGCGCTCGGACTGCTGTTCGGCGGCACGCTGGCCTGGCTCGTCGAGCGGACCGACATGCCGGCGCGCCGCCTCGTGCGCGCGCTCGTGATCCTGCCGATGGCGACGCCGCCGCTCTTGCTGGCGATCGCGTGGATCATGCTGCTCAGCCCGCGCACCGGCTTCTTCAACGAGGTCCTGCAGAAGGCGCTCGGCCTGTCCGGCCCCGTGTTCGACATCTACTCGATGGCCGGCATGATCTTCGTCGAGGCGGTGGCGGTGGTGCCGACGACGTTCCTGATCCTGGCCCCGGCCTTCCGCAACATGGATCCGGCGCTCGAAGAGGCGGCCGCCGCCTCGGGCGCGGGTCCCGCACGCATCCTGTGGAAGGTGTTCCTGCCGCTGATGGCACCGGCGCTGATCTCGGCCGCGGTGTTCATCTCGGTCGCCGGCTTCGTCGTGTTCGACATTCCGGGCACGATCGGCATGCCGGTGCGCATCTTCGTGCTGTCCTCGCAGATTTACTATTGGGGCAACGACACGCCGTCGGGCCTGCCGCTCTACGGGCAGATCAGCGCGCTCGCCGCCGTCTTCCTCGTCGTGCTGCTGGCGTTGGGCCTCCTTTATCAGCGCGCGACGCGGCGCATGACGCGCTTCGCCGTGATCGGCGGCAAGGGCTACCGGCCGCGCCCGTTCCGCCTCGGCCGCTGGCGCATCGCGGCGCTGGCCTTCGCCGGGCTCTATTTCGCGCTCGCCGTGCTGGCGCCGCTCGCAGTGCTGCTGTGGACGAGCCTCATGCCGTATCTCACCGGCTTCTCGACCGAGGCGATGAAGCTCGCGACGCTCGCCAATCATGCCGCGGTGTTCGAGAACCGGCGGATCGGCACGGCGGCGCTCAACACGCTGATCGTCGCCGCCTGCGCGGCCACGGCCGTCACGGCGCTGGCCGCGCTGATCTCGTGGGTCGTCGTGCGCTCGCGAGCGGCGGGGCGGAGGCTCGTCGATCTGCTCGCCTTCGTTCCGATCTCGATTCCCGGCATCATCATCGGCGTGGCGCTGATCTACGTCTATCTCACGCTGTCGTTCCTGCCGGTCTACGGGACGATCTGGATTCTCGTCGTCGCCTACGCGACCGTTTACCTCTCCTACGGAACGCGCAGCCTGAACGCGGTGCTGATCCAGCTTCACGCCGAGCTCGAGGAGGCGGGGGCGGCGAGCGGCGCGGCGTGGTGGCGGGTGTTCCGCCGCATCACGCTCGCGCTGGCGCTGCCCGGCCTCGTCGCGGTGTGGATCTGGGTGGCCGCGCATGCCGGGCGCGAGCTGTCGTCGGCGCTGATCCTGCAGGGGCGCGACAACGTCGTGCTGTCGACCCTGCTGTGGGACTTCTGGTCGGCCGGGCAGCCCAACCGCGCCGCCGCGGTCGGCGTCTGGCTCATCGTCGCGCTCGGCGTCATGGTCGGCGCGTGGCAGATGCTGCAGCGGCGCGAGCGCTAGGCGGTCACGATGTCCGGCGGCAGCCGCTGCACCAGCGTGATCTTCTGCCAGATCTTGTTGGAGAGATTGGTCGTGATCTGGCCGATGTCGCTCACCGCGTCGACGACGATCGGGTCCTTGCTGCTCTGCGCGTAGAGCGCCGCCACCTTGGCGATCAACGAGAGCATCTCGGAGCAATAATCGAGGTAGCGGCCGAGGTCGTAGGCGCTCATCGCGCGCCGCGGCGAGGATTCGGTCGCGCGCCCGCCCTCGGTCAGCGCGGTCGGGTCCTTGGTGAGCTGGTGCATGTCGATCACGTGCACGATCGAGCGCAGCTCGTGCAGGCCGTGCATCGCGGCGCGGCGCTTCAGGCGCGTCTCCAGCGTCACCAGGAAGAACACCGCGGCGCCCATCAGCAGGACGATGTTGAAGCCCGATTCGATGCCCTGGAGGATGCCGTAGACGTTCGTACCCTCGCGCTTCACTTCGAGCAGGCCGGCGCCGAGCCCGAGCAGGGCCAGCCCGCCGGCGACGACCGCGCCCGTGGCGGCGCGCAGCCCGTAGGCCGGGCGCGCGATGCTCGCCGTGCGCGCGCGGCTTTCTCCGGCCACGCTGATCAGCTCGGCGCAAACCCTGGCCAGGCTCGCGTCCGGGAAGCGCTCGGCGATGCGCCGCCGCAGCGCCTCGAGCGTCGCGATGATCTGTTCGGCGTTGAGCGTGCGAAACATGCGGCCGTGTGCTCCCTCCGCCCGGAGCGGAGAAACTAGCGCGCCGGAGACGCGCGCGGAAGGCGGCGGCGCGGACCGAAGCCTGCGCCGCGCGGCCTCCGCCGCGCCGCCGCTCAGCCGACGCGTTGGCGGAGTTCGCGCACCAGCACCTTGCCCATCTGATTGCGCGGTATCTGCTCGACGCGCACGATGCGGTGCGGCGCGCGCGCACCCAGAACGCGCCGGCAGGAATCGAGCAGCGCGGCCGTGTCGATCGGCTGGTGGGTGACGATCGCGGCGCAGATCTCGGTGGGGCGGTCGGGAAGATCGATGCCGAAGGCGGCCGCGTCGCGAATGCCGCCGAAGCCGAGCAGCGTTCCCGCGATGAGATCGGGGCTCACCTTCACGCCGCCCGCATTGATGACCTCGCCGACCCGGCCGAGCAGCACCAGCAGCCCCTCGGGCGTGAGTCTGCCGAGATCCCCCGGATAGAACCAGCCGTCGCGCAGCGAGCGATCGCCTTCGTGCGGCGTGCCGAGATATTCGGTCACGATCGACGGCGACCAGACACGAACGTTTCCTTCCGCGCCGGGCGCCAGCGGCCGATCGTCGTCGTCGACGATTTCCACCTTGTTGAACGGATGCACGATGCCGGCGCAACCGGGGATGCGGTCGAGCAGATCGCCCGGCGCCTCCGCGATCATGCCGGCTTCGGTGCAACCGTAATCGCCGGTCACATTGGGGCACAGACGGGCACGGACGCGCAGCAGCGTCACGCGCGGCATGACCGATCCGGCGATTCGCAGATGCGTCAGCGTGGGGAACGTCATGCCGGCGCTTTCGGCGATTTCCAGCATCGTCTGGAGATGCTGCGGCGATGCGGTCAGAAACTTCACGCCGTAGATGCGCATCACGTTCATCGCATCGACCAGCCGCTGCGGGGGAAAGATCTGCAGATTTCCCATCTGCAGGTGGCCGAGACGATGCCGGAAGCCCAACCCGCTCGAGAGCCCGATCAGCGTCATGCTCGAGGCTTCGCCCAACGCGCCGATCATCGCCGGGTATCTGATGCCAAGCTCGATCGTCGCCGAATCGAACGCGACGGCTTTCGACCGCCCGGTCGTCCCGGACGAGGCGAGGATCCGCACCAGCGACTTCGGGCTCTTGAAGGCCCGCCGCTCGACGGCGGGCCCCGGCGCGAACCAGGCGGCATCGGGCGTGACGACGGACGCGCCCGCCATGAACGGGGCGTGGCGATCCGAAATGTACGCGCCGAACGCGACGCCGTCGGGCGGCGGTTCGTAGGTGAGCGAGCCGGAGAAGGACGGAATCGCCTCGTGCATCAAGGCGAGGGTCAGCACGAATTGGTGAAAGGGGTCCGTAATATAGACGCCGACCGGCAGGTTCGAATCGAAACCGTGGACGCGTATCCGCGAAGCGGCGGCCAGGACCGAGGCGCGCAATTGCGCGAACGACACGGCGCCGCCGGCATGGAGGATGGCCAGTTCCGAAGAACGGAAGCGGGCGTGAAAGTCGAGCGCGTCGAGGATGTGCATGCTTCCGCCCTATGCGATTCTCGGCCGCGGGGCAATGCCGGGCGCCGTCGCGATTCCTATAGACAAGAGCGGACCGCGTCGCATCCGCATTTTTCGCCGCGGCCGCGAATGAGGCTTCGCCGCCGTGGCCGCTTGGGCTACACGGGAGGCCGCGCCGCGCGAGCGGCGGCTCTGACCGAGGACGAACGGAACCAGACGTTCATGGCCGCAAGAACGGCAACGGCCCACGGCGCGAACCCGCCGTTTCGGCTTCCGGCGTTGCGCCCGGCCATGCCCGGCATGGCGTGGCCCTGCCTTCCGGCAATGCCGAGCGCGGGCCTCCTGGGCATCCAATACCAGCTCGCCGCGAGCGAGAGGATGCCGCCCGAGGCGATCCGGAGCGCGCAGTTCCGACAGCTCGGCGCGCTGGTCGATCATTGCGTGGCCCACGCTCCATATTGGGCGGAGCGGCTGAAGCCGCTCGGCCATCGCGTCGCCCGGCGCGTCGCCGAGGACGCCTGGCGATCGGTTCCCGTCCTGCGCCGCCGCGAACTGCAAGCGGCGGGCGACGCGCTTCTCGCGCAGGCCGATCCGCCGGGGCACGGCGAGCGCGTGCCGTTCGAGACGAGCGGCTCGACGGGCGCGCCGGTCAAGGGCGTCCATTCCCGGCTGGCGCTGACGCTCTGGAA
>JAEULD010000076.1 GCA_016792765.1 Candidatus Odyssella sp. | reverse complement strand
CGCCAGCGTTTTCCGCACCTCGTCGAAGAGGTTGACGTCGCCCTGATGGCGCGCCGCGGAAAAATCCGGCGCCTGCCGGTAGCCGGCGTCGGCGACGCCCGACGCCCCCTCGGGCGCCGCGAACGGCGAAAAGGCAGCGACGCGCCGCTCGGCGAGACGCGCTTTCCATTCGGCCTTGTCGAGATAGAGGCTGCCCGGCGGCACCGGGCGATAGACGAATTCGCCGGCCGCGGATTTCTCCGCCGCCGCCTTGCTGCCGGCCGCCAGGCTGCGGCGCGCCTCGTAGTAGTCGGCGATCAGCTCGAGCCGCGCCTCCACCGCCTGCTCGGCCTGGTGATCCATCGTCACCGCCGCGCCGGGCAGATAGTGAAACAGGGTCTCGAGGCCGCCGTAGAAGTGCGGCAGCCACTGCTCCATGCCGACGAAGCGCTGGCCGGCGCTGACCGCCTCGTAGAGCGGATCGTTGCGCCAGTCCTGCGGATTGGCGGCGCGATAGCGCTCGCGGAACAGCGTGATGCGCGCCTCGTCGAGCACCAGCTCGGAGACCGGCGCGAGCGCGAAGCTCTCGCGCGCGCCGGTCGTCTTCTGCGACAGCGGATCGAACCCGCGGATCGCTTCGATCGACTGGCCGAACAGGTCGAGGCGCACGGGCTCGGCGGCGCCGGGCGGGAAGAGGTCGATGAGGCCCCCGCGCACCGCGAACTCGCCCGGCTCGCGGACCGTGCCGGTCCGGTTGAAGCCGTGCGCGGCGAGAAAGGCGGTGAGCTTCTCGAGGTCGAGCGTTCCGCCGCGCCGGAACGAGAGCGTCGCGCCCGCGAACACCTCGCGCGGCGGCACGCGCTGCAGGATCGCGCTCACCGTCGTGACGACGACGAGCCCCTGCCCTTCGGCCGGCCGCGCCCCGGCGAGCCGGGCGAGGACGCTGGCGCGGTCGGCCATGAGCTCGACGTTCGGCGACACGCGATCGTAGGGCAGCGTGTCCCAGGCCGGGAACGCCACGATCTCGACGCCGGGACGGAAAAAGCGGAGGTGGTCGACGAGCCGGTAGAGACGCGCGTCGTCGCGCGCGACGTGCAGCAGCGGGCGCCCTTGGGCGGCCCACGCGCCGAGCAGCAGCGCGTCGGCGCCTTCGGGCGCGCCGGCGACGACGAGGGCGCCGGGCCGGGTATCGAGCGGCAGCGGGCTATCGGGCATCGGCGGCGTAATGCGCGATCAGGCGATCGAGAACGGAAGACCGGGCCGCGGGCGGCGGCGCCGCGCGTCCCAGTATCCACTCGTAGAGATCGGGCTCGGGCTGCTCCAGCAGCGCCTCGTATTCGGCGAGCTGCGGCGCGTCGAACCCGTCCAGGCACGCGTCCGCGAAGGGACCGAGAAGGAGGTCCATCTCCTTCGTCCCGCGGTGCCAGGACCGATATTTGAGCCGTTTGCGGCGGCGGACGATGTCGTCCGCGCCGGCCGACGCGTTCACCGGGATTGCCTCGCTGGAAGCGGTTAGTCCTATAGTGCCGCCGACCTTTCCTTGCCAACCCCGCCCGGATGCGACCTTCCATCCTGTTTCCGCTGTTCGCGCCCGTCACGCGCCTTGCCGGGGTCGGCCCCCGCATCGGCGAGCTGATCGCACGCGCGGCCGGCGAGAAGATCGTCGACCTGCTCTGGCACCTGCCGTCGGGCATCGTCGACCGCCGGCATTCCCCTGCCGTGGGCGAGGCCAAGCCGGGGGAGATCGCGACGCTGACGGTCAAGGTTCACACGCACGAGCCCCCGCCCGCCCGCGCGCCGCGCCGGCTGCCCTATCGCATCATATGCGGCGACGACACCGGCTTCATCACGCTGATCTTCTTCTCCGCCAAAGGCGACTACCTGCTGAAGCAGTTTCCCGTCGGCGAGATCCGCGTCGTCAGCGGCCGGGTCGACGAGTATCAGGGCGGCAAGCAGATGCCGCATCCCGACCATGTCGGCACGCTGGAGCAGAAGGCCGCGCTGGCGATCGTCGAGCCGGTCTACCGGCTCACCGAGGGGCTGACGCCGCGCGTCATGCGCAAGGCGGTCACGGGCGCCGTGGCTCTCGCGCCCGATCTTCCGGAGTGGGCCGATCCCCATCTCGTCGCGCAGCGGAAGTGGCCAAGCTGGCGCCTGGCGCTCGGCGCGGCGCACGCGCCGCAATCGGCGGCCGACCTCGCGCCCGAGACCGAAGCGCGGCTCCGCCTCGCCTACGACGAGTTGCTCGCCGGCCAGATCGCGCTGCGCCTCGTGCGCAGCCAGCAGAAGTAAGCGCGCGGCCGCGCGCTCCGGGTGGCGGGCCCGCTGCGGGAAAAGGCGCTCGCGGCGCTGCCGTTCGGGCTCACCGGCGCGCAGCTTCGCTCGCTCTCCGAGATCGACCGGGACATGGCTTCCGACGAACGCATGCTGCGGCTGCTGCAGGGCGACGTCGGTAGCGGCAAGACCGTCGTGGCGTTCCTCGCGATGCTCAATGCGGTGGAATCGGGCGCGCAGGCCGCGCTGATGGCGCCGACCGAAATCCTCGCGCGCCAGCACCACGCGACGATCGCGCCGCTGGCCGCCGCCGTCGGCGTCAGGGTGGCGCTGCTGACCGGGCGCGATTCGGGCAAGGCGCGCGACGCGCTGCTCGCATCCCTTGCAGCCGGCGGCATCGACATCCTGATCGGAACCCATGCGCTGATCTCCGAAGACGTCGACTATCGCGATCTCGCCTTCGCCGTCGTCGACGAGCAGCACCGCTTCGGCGTCCACCAGCGCATGTCGCTCTCGGCCAAGGGCGAGCGCGCCGACATCCTGGTGATGACGGCGACGCCGATCCCGCGCACGCTGCTGCTCGCGCATTACGGCGACCTCGACGCCTCGCGGCTCGACGAGAAGCCCGCCAACCGCAAGCCGATCGACACCCGCGTGCTGCCGCTGGAGCGGCTCGAAGACGTCTATCCCGCGATCCGCCGCGCGATCGGAGAAGGCGCGCGCGTCTACTGGGTCTGTCCGCTGGTCGAGGAATCCGCCGAAACCGATCTCGCCGCGGCCACCGAGCGCCATGCCGATCTCGCCAAGCGCTTCCCGCACAAGGTCGGCCTCGTGCACGGACGCCTGCCGGGCAAGGAGCGCGACGCGACGATGAAGCGCTTCGCGGCCGGCGACGTTTCCATTCTCGTCGCCACGACCGTCATCGAGGTCGGCGTCGACGTGCCCGAGGCGACGGTGATGGTCGTCGAACACGCCGAGCGCTTCGGCCTCGCGCAGCTGCATCAGCTGCGCGGTCGCGTCGGGCGCGGCGAGCGCGCGTCCACATGCCTGCTGCTTTACCAGGGCCCGCTCGGCGAGACCGCGAAGGCGCGGCTCGCGATCTTGCGCGAGAGCGAAGACGGATTCCGCATTGCCGAAGAGGATCTGCGCCTGCGCGGCGGCGGCGACGCGCTCGGCGCGCGCCAGAGCGGCATGCCCGAATTCCGCCTCGCCGACCTCGCGACCCAGGCCGAGCTGCTGCCGCTCGCCGGCGACGACGCGAAGCTGATCCTGGAGAAAGACCCCGCGCTCGAATCGCCGCGCGGCCAGGCCGTGCGCACGCTGCTCTACCTGTTCGAGCGCGACGAGGGCGTGCGCCTGCTCCGTAGCGGGTGACGTCCGGGCCCGCGCGTCAACGCGCGAAGAACTCCCGCAGCGCCGCCACGGTCTCCGCCGGCCTCTCCTCGGGTATGAAATGCCCGCAATCGAGCGGAAAGCCGGTCACGTTCGCCGCCCGCTCCCGCCACGCCTCGATGTTGGGCGCGCCCTTGGTGATCGGGCCGCCGCCCCAGACCGTGAGCAGCGGGCATTCGATCTTCCGCGCGATGTCGGCCTCGTCGTGCGCGAGGTCGATCGAGGCGCCGGCGCGGTAGTCTTCGCAGCTCGCGTGGATGACCGCGGGATCGCGGAAGCAGCGCTTGTATTCGGCCAGCGCCGCCGGCGCGAAAGCCGCGAAATCGCGCGACCACTTGCGAAGAACCCATTCGATATAGAAATCCGGATCGGCGCCGATCAGCCGTTCGGGCAGCTCGGGCTGGATCAGGAAGAACCAGTGGAACGTCGAGGTGGCGAGCGCCTTGTCGACCCGCTGGAAGACCGTCCGCGTCGGAACGATGTCGAGGACGGCGAGGCGCTCGACGCGGCCCGGATGGTCGAGCGCCAGGCGGTGCGCGACGCGGGCGCCGCGATCGTGGCCGGCGAGCCGGAACGAGGCGAAGCCCAGCCGCTCCATCACCGCGACCATGTCGGCCGCGGTCGCACGCTTGGAATAGGCCAAATGCGCGGCGTCGCTCGCCGGCTTGTCCGAATCCCCATAGCCGCGCAGATCGGGCGCCACGACCGTGAAATCGCGCGCGAGCGCGGGCGCCACCCGGTGCCACATGACATGCGTCTGCGGATAGCCGTGCAGCAGCAGCAGCGGCGGCCCGTTGCCGCCGATCGCGACATTGATCTCCGCCCCGGCGCCCGGCACGCGCCGCCGCGCGAAACTTTCGAACAAATCGGTCAAAGCGAACCTCCGGCTTTTCGCCGCGTTGCACCCGGCTGCCATACTAAATACAAGACCGGGGCATCGGCGACTCCGGTCGCCCGGCAACGAATGGCGGCCATGAGCCTGACGACCAACGACGGCCTGCGACGCGCGCTGTCTCGCGGCGCCATCGCGTTGTCGATCGCGCTCGCCGTCTCCGCGCCGGCCGCCGCCTTCGAGCCCCAGCATCTGGAGCGCCTGCGCGCCACCAAAGCCTGCGAAGGCTGCGACCTGTCGGGCGCCCCGCTGCGGGGCGCCGATCTTCCCGGCGCGCGCCTGGCGGGTGCCAATCTGGTCAGGGCGGATCTGCGCGGCGCGAACCTCGCGGAAGCCGATCTCGAGCGCGCGGCGCTGCAGGAAGCCGATCTCGACGGCGCGAACCTCCGGCGCGCCAATCTCGTTTCGGCCGAGCTTGGCGGCGCGAAGCTGCGCCGCGCCGATCTGCGGCAGGCGGTGCTGCGCGGCACCACCGCCGCCGAGGCGGATCTCAGCGAAGCCCGGCTCGAGCAGGCCCATCTCGTGAAGGCGGATTTCACCGGGGCGGTGCTGGCGGGCGCCGATCTCACCGGCGCCACGGCCCGCGACCTGCGCCTGTTCCGTGCGCGGCTGGCGCGCGCGATCCTGACGCGCGCCGAGCTGTGGGGCGCCGATCTGCGCCGGGCCGATCTCACCGATGCCGATTTGCGCGACGCCAATCTTCGCGCCGTCGATCTCACCGGCGCCGACCTCGCGCGCGCGCAGATCGCCGGCGCCAACCTCAGGAACGCCTGCATCTGCAACACGGTGATGCCCGACGGGCGCACCGAGGTGAGCGGCTGCCGCGCCTGCGACCGCCCGCGGACGCCGGATTCGGGCGAGAAACCGCGCTGACACGCGCCGGCCGCGCGCAACGGGTCGCGCGGGCGGCGTATTTGGGAGGACCATCGATGCCGATCTCTCCGCTGGCCGGCGAAGTCCGGCACCTGCTCGAAACCCTGGGCGTGAACGGCGGCGACCTCCGGGGCGACCGCGTCGTGCGCTCGCCGATCGACGGCCGCGAGATCGCGCGCGTAGGCGATGCCGGCAGAGCGGAGGCCGCCGAGGCGATCGGCCGAGCCGCCGCGGCCTTCCCGGCCTGGCGCGCGGTGCCGGCGCCGCGGCGCGGGGAGCTCGTGCGCCGGTTCGGCGAAACCTTGCGCGTGCACAAAGAATCCCTCGGCCGGCTGGTCACGATCGAAAACGGAAAGATACTTCAAGAAGGCCTTGGCGAAGTTCAGGAAATGATCGACATCTGCGATTTCGCGGTCGGTCTTTCCCGCCAGCTCTACGGCCTCACGATCGCGTCGGAGCGGCCGGGCCATCGCATGATGGAGACGTGGCATCCGCTCGGCGTGTGCGGGATCGTGACCGCGTTCAACTTCCCGGTCGCGGTCTGGGCCTGGAACGCGGCTCTCGCCCTCGTCTGCGGCAACACGCCGGTCTGGAAGCCCTCGGAGAAGACGCCGCTCACCGCGCTGGCGACCCAGGCTCTGTTCCGCCGTACCGTCGAAGCGTTCGACCCGGCTTTGGCCGAGATCGCGCAGCTCGTGCTCGGCGACGCGGCGGCGTCCGCGGCGCTGGTCGACGATCCGCGCGTGCCGCTGCTCAGCGCCACCGGCAGCACGCGCATGGGACGGGCCGTGGCACCGAAACTGGCCGCCCGCTTCGCCCGCGCGATCCTCGAGCTCGGCGGCAACAATGCCGCGATCGTGGCGCCGAGCGCCGACCCGGAATTGGCGCTGCGCGGCATCACCTTCGCCGCGGTCGGCACCGCCGGCCAGCGCTGCACGACGCTGCGCCGCCTGTTCGTGCACGACGACATTTATGCCGCCTTCGTGCCGCGCCTCGCCGCGGTCTACGGCAAGCTGCGCATCGGCGATCCGCGCGAGCCGGGCACGCTGGTCGGCCCGCTGATCGACGGCGCGGCCTACGAGGGCATGCGCAAGGCGCTCGACCAGGCCGCCAGGGACGGCGGCACGATCGCCGGCGGCCAGCGCGTGCTCTCGAACGAGTGGCCCGACGCGTTCTACGTCCAGCCGGCGCTCGTCGAGATGCCGGCGCAGACCGAGATCGTCACGCGCGAGACCTTCGCGCCGATCCTCTACGTGATGCGCTATCGCGCGCTCGACGACGCGATCCGCCTGCACAACGCGGTGCCACAGGGCCTCTCCTCGAGCATCTTCACCGGCGACATGCGCGAGGCGGAGACTTTCGTTTCCGCCGAGGGCAGCGACTGCGGCATCGCCAACGTCAACATCGGCCCCTCCGGCGCCGAGATCGGCGGCGCCTTCGGCGGCGAGAAGGAAACCGGCGGCGGCCGCGAATCCGGCTCCGATGCGTGGAAAGCCTACATGCGCCGCGCCACCAACACGATCAACTACTCGAAAGCGCTGCCGCTCGCGCAGGGGATCAGGTTCGAGGTGTAAGCACCGTTGTGTTCGTCATCCCGACCGGAGCGGGCGCGACCTCTCGGCGCGGCCGCGGAGTGGAGGGATGACGAGTTCGGTTGGCGACAGATGACAACCGACCCGGCCCCCGGTTAGGCTTCCGCCCAAGCGCCGCAATTCATGGCGCGTTGTGGAGGAAACATGCGCATCGCCACGATTTTCGCCATCCCGCTTGCCGTCGCCGCGTT
>JAEULD010000334.1 GCA_016792765.1 Candidatus Odyssella sp. | reverse complement strand
GTGTCCCGGAACGAATCGAGCGTGGCGATCATGTTGGGCCGCGCTTCGACGAGCGCGTCCATGTCGGGCCACTCGGCGACGAGGCAATAGCTCCGGTCGCCGGTCTTGATCATGTTGGCATGGATCAGGCCCGGCCAGTCGCCGGCGACCGTCTTGTGCGCGTCGAGGAATTCCTGATCGCGTCCCGGCTTCACCCGGAAGCGCACGGTGCTGAATACGGCCATCGCCTGCTCCCCGCCAAGTTCCGACAAGATTGCAGTCGGCGGCCCCGTGCCGGCAAGGGGAAGCCGGCGGCCGTTTCCCGCGACCCCAACGAAAAGGGCCCGGCGTTGCCGCCGGGCCCGTTCTCGTCCTCCCAGGGCGCCGCCGTGTGCTGCCGGCGGCGCGGTCGATCGCTTCGCGATCTTCGGGCGAGGCAAGGCCTCGCCGCGAGCCGGCTTTGGCCGGCGTCTCAGTGCGCGGCGCCGCCCGCCGGGCGCGCCGAGCGGCGGCCGAGGCCGATGCGCTTGGCGAAGGCGGAGCGCTGCTTGGCGTAGTTGGGCGCCACCATCGGATAGTCGAGCGGCAGGCCCCATTTCTGGCGGTAGTCTTCCACCGACATGTTGTAGGTGGTGCGCAGGTGCCGCTTCAGCATCTTCAGCTTGCGGCCGTCCTCGAGGCAGACGATGTAGTCGGGCGTGATCGAGCGGCGCACCGGCACGGCCGGGCGGGGCGCATCGCGGCCGCCGGCGGCGCCGCCGAGGCTCGTCAGCGAGCCGTAGACCGTCTTGATCACGTCCGGAATCTGGGTCGGCGGCAGGCTGTTGTTGCCGACATAGGCCGACACGACGCTCGCCGTCATCCGCAGCATCTCCTCTTCGGAGATGCTCTTGTTCTTCTCGTTGCTCATCCCTGCTGTGCCCCTCTCTATCACGCCCGGCCGCGTCCCCCGCCCGCGCGAGCCGGCGTGCCTTGCCCCCCGTATTCGCTCTTGTCGGCGCTTGTGTATCGCAGCGCGACTGATTCCATAATGGGAACTATGAGTCAATTGGCGGCCCATTATTAACTATTCGGTTCTTCGTTATAACTACCGATTACTTCGGCTTTACTCGAAACCGGCGGAATTCGATCCGCGTTTCGAACGCGGCCGCGCTTCGCTTGCGCCGCGGCTCCCCGGCGCGCTATAGGGACAGCTAGTGCGGTCGCACGCGCATTCCCGCGAGATGTTGTGTCCCAGCGGCGGTGGCCGGCGGCGCTGCGGCGGAGTTGACGGACGGCATGAGCGAAGGACGGCGGTCGGCACCGGCACGGGGCGATACGGTAGCGCTCGCCTGCGATCACGCCGGGGTGGCGATGAAGGCGGCGCTGGCGAAGGACCTGGAGGCGCAGGGCTTTCGCGTGATCGACCTCGGCACCAATAGCGCGGACAGCGTGGACTATCCCGATTTCGCCGACGCCGTCGCCGCGGCCATCGCCGGCGGCCGCGCGCAGTGGGGCGTGCTCGTGTGCGGCACCGGCATCGGCATGGGCATCGCCGCCAACCGCCACAAGGCGATTCGCGCCGCCGTGGTCCACGACGCGCTCTCGGCGAAGCTCGCGCGCCAGCACAACGACGCGAACGTCGCGACGATGGGCGCGCGCCTGCTCGGCGACGAGGCCGCGAAGGACGCGGCGCGGGCGTTTTTCGCGACGGCGTTCGAGGGCGGCGGGCGGCACGAGCGGCGCGTCGCCAAGCTCGGCAAGTAGGATCGGGGCAAGAGGCAGATGGCACTCGCACAACAGAAGACGTCGCCGGCATTCGCGGATCGCTTTTTCGGCGCGCGCCTCGGCGAGACTGACCCCGAACTGGCGGCGGCGATCCGCGGCGAGCTCGGCCGGCTGCGCGAGCACATCGAGCTGATCGCGTCGGAGAACGTCGTCTCGGCCGCGGTGCTCGAGGCGCAGGGCTCCGTGCTGACGAACAAGTACGCCGAGGGCTATCCGGGCCGGCGCTACTACGCCGGCTGCGAGCACGTCGACGTCGCCGAGACGCTGGCGATCGAGCGCGCGAAGAAGCTGTTCGGCTGCGCGTTCGCGAACGTGCAGCCGCACTCGGGCGCGCAGGCGAACGCGGCCGTGTTCATGGCGCTGCTCAACCCCGGCGACACGTTCATGGGCCTGGCGCTGCCGGCCGGCGGCCATCTCACGCACGGCATGCCGATCAACATGTCGGGCAAGTGGTTCAAGCCGGTGTCCTACGGCGTCCGGCCCGACACGCAGCAGATCGACTACGACGAGGTGGAGCGGCTCGCCCGCGAGCACAAGCCGAAGCTCATCATCGCCGGCGGCTCGGCCTATCCGCGACTGCTCGATTTTCCGCGCTTCCGCAAGATCGCCGACGGCGTCGGCGCCTATCTGATGGTCGACATGGCGCATTTCGCGGGCCTCGTGGCCGGCGGCGCGCATCCCTCGCCGGTGCCGCACGCGCACGTGACGACCACGACGACCCACAAGACGCTGCGCGGCCCGCGCGGCGGCATGATCCTCGGCAACGACCTCGAGCTCGGCAAGAAGATCAACAGCGCCGTGTTTCCCGGCATGCAGGGCGGGCCGCTGATGCACGTGATCGCGGCCAAGGCCGTGGCGCTGCACGAGGCGCTGCAGCCCGAGTTCCGCGCCTATGCCAAGGCCGTCGTCGACAACGCGAAAGCGCTGGCCGAGACGCTCAAGGGCCGCGGCTTCGGCATCGTCGCCGGCGGCACCGACACGCATCTGATGCTCGTCGATCTGCGCCCGAAGAAGCTCACCGGCAAGAACGCCGAACAGAGCCTCGAGCGCGCGCATATCACCTGCAACAAGAACGCGATCCCGTTCGATCCCGAGAAGCCGACCGTCACCTCGGGCGTGCGCCTGGGCTCGCCGGCCGCCACGACGCGCGGCTTCGGCGCCGAGGAGTTCCGCCAGGTCGGGCATCTCATCGGCGACGTGCTCGACGGGCTCGCCGCCAGCAATTCCGGGGACAATTCCGCGGCGGAGGCCACGGTGCGGGCGAAGGTCGGCGAATTGTGCCGGCGCTTCCCCGTCTATCCGGGCTTCTAGGCGCGGGGCAGGGGGAGGAACAAGAAAATGCGCTGTCCGTTCTGCGGCCACGACGACACGCAAGTGAAGGACTCGCGGCCGACCGAAGACAATTCCGCGATCCGCCGGCGGCGCTTCTGCCCGGCCTGCGGCTCGCGCTTCACCACGTTCGAGCGCGTGCAGCTGCGCGAGCTCGTGGTGGTGAAGAAGAACGGCCAGCGCGCGCCGTTCGACCGCGACAAGCTGCTGCGTTCGATCATGATCGCGGTGAGGAAGCGCCCGATCAGCGAGGAGCGCGTCGAGCGCATCGTCAATTCGATCACGCGGCGTCTCGAGAGTTCGGGCGAGAGCGAGATCCCGTCGAGCCAGATCGGCCAGCTCGTGATGGAGGCGCTCGCGAGCCTCGATCCGGTCGCCTATGTGCGCTTCGCGTCGGTCTACAAGAATTTCCGCGAGACGCGCGACTTCGAGCAGTTCCTCGAGACCCTGAGTCCGCAAGAGCGTGAAGCCGTCCGCGACAAAGACAAGGATTAGTCCCGCGCGCGAGGACGTCGCGCACATGCGCGCGGCGCTGGCGCTCGCGCGCCGCGCGCTCGGCACGACCTGGCCCAATCCCGCCGTCGGCTGCGTGCTGGTAAAGGACGGAGCCGTGATCGCCCGCGGCGCCACCGCGCCCGGCGGGCGGCCGCATGCCGAAGCCGCGGCCCTCGCCGCCGCCGGCGCGGCGGCGCGCGGCGCCACCGCCTATGTCTCGCTCGAGCCCTGCGCGCACCATGGCCGCACGCCGCCCTGCGCCGACGCGCTGGCGGCGGCCGGCGTGGCGCGCGTCGTCTACGCGGTCGAGGATCCCGATCCGCGCACCAAGGGCGGCGGTGCCGGCGCGCTGATCCGCGCCAACGTCGCGGTCGAGGACGGCGTGCTGACCGAGGAGGCGTCGGAGATCAGCGCCGGCTTCTTCCTGCGCGTGCGCGAAGGCCGGCCCTTGGTGACGTTCAAGACCGCGACGAGCCTCGACGGGCGCATCGCCGCCGCCGGCGGGCGCAGCCAGTGGATCACCGGCGAGGCGGCGCGCGCCGCCGCGCACGCGCTGCGCGCGAACCACGACGCGGTGATGATCGGGGCGTCCACGCTCGCCGCCGACGATCCGCTGCTCACGGTGCGGCTGCCGGGCCTGCCGGTGCGGCCGCCGGTGCGCATCGCGGTCGCCGGCCGCGCGATGGTAGCCGCCGGCCGCAGGCTGTTCGCGTCGCTCGAGGCCGGCCCGGTCTGGCTGGTGCTCGCCGAGGGCACGGCGCCGCCGCGCGATCTGCCGTCGGGCGTCGAGATCGTCGCGGTCGCCGCCGGCGCGCTCGGCCGCCCCGACCCCCGGGCGATGCTGCTGGAGCTGGGCCGCCGCGGGCTCACGCGCGTGCTCGTCGAAGGCGGCGCGCGTCTGGCCGGCGCCTTGATGAAGGCCGGTCTCGTCGACCGCATCGCCTGGTTCCGCGCGCCGCTGGCTCTCGGCGGCGACGGCGTCCCGGCGCTCGACCCGCTCGGCGTCGCCGATCCCAATACGGTGCCGAAATGGCGGCGCGTCGATCTGCGCAGGCTCGGCGAGGATACGCTCGAAATCCTTGCCCGCCCGTGATGGTGTACATACATTGTGTAAATACAGGCGATGCGCTACACGTGGGACCCGAAGAAGGCGTCGCTCAACGAGGAAAAGCACGGCATCACTTTCGCACAGGCGACTCGTATCTTCGAGCAGTACACCTTCGAGCAGTACACCTTCGAGCAGATCGACGACCGCGAGGATTACGGCGAGGAGCGGATCTTTGCGATGGGCCTGTACCGGGACCGGGTTCTCGTCGTCATCTATGTCGATCACGGCGGGCATCGGCGCATCGTCTCCGC
>JAEULD010000331.1 GCA_016792765.1 Candidatus Odyssella sp. | reverse complement strand
TAGGCCGCGCGGAATGCGGGAAGGACTGCGCGCCGCCGACGCGATCGTCGACGGCCTGATCACGGCCTGCGGCCTTCTCGCCGCGGTGATCGTCGCGGCGCTGGCGGGCTGCGTCGCGCTCGAAGTCGTCATGCGCTACTTCTTCGGCGCGCCGACGCGCTGGGTCATCGAGTTCAGCGAATACGCGATGCTGTGGCTCGCGTTTCTCTCCGGCGCCTGGGTCCTGCGCGCAGAGGGCCATGTCCGCGTCGAGATGCTGACCGAGGCCCTCGCGCCGCGCTGGCAGCGGCGCGCGCACGTCGTCACCTCGTGGGTGGGCGCCGGCGTGTGCGCGGTGCTCTGCTGGGTGACGACGGCCTACGTCCTGCGCATCCGGGAGACCGGCGAGATCCTGTTCAAGTCCGTGCCGGTCGAGAAATGGGCGATCATGGCGGTGATGCCGCCGGGGCTGGCGTTGCTGGCGATCCAGTTCGTCCGCCGCGCGTTCCGTCCGCCGCCGGCGGCCGGAACCGGCGCGGCCTGAGGGCAGGGGGACGCGGCGGCATGGAGTGGTGGGCCTATCTCGCGGTCATTCTCGGACTGCTGACCGTACTTTTCCTCTCGGGGCTGCCGATCGCGTTCTCGTTCGCGCTGTTCAACCTGATCGGCATCCTGCTGTGGATGGGCGGCAGCGAGAACTTCTCGCTGCTGGCGGTTTCCGCCTTCGCCAGC
Organism: Candidatus Odyssella sp.; assembly: GCA_016792765.1. Lineage (GTDB taxonomy): Bacteria > Pseudomonadota > Alphaproteobacteria > Bin65 > Bin65 > SBBV01. Next base: position 27,558 of record JAEULD010000331.1, on the reverse strand, counting down.
GTCGTGTCGTTTCCGCTGATCGCGCTGCCGCTGTTCATCCTGATGGGCGAGCTGCTGTTCCAATCCGGCGTCGTCGCGATCGTGCTGGATTCGGTCGGCAAATGGCTGGTCGGCCTGCGCGGAAACCTTTCGCTCGTCGCCGTGACCGCCGGCACGCTGTTCGGCACGATGAGCGGCTCGGCGGTCTCGGGCGTGGCCGTGCTCGGCTCGACGCTGGCGCCCGAGATGCGCAAGCGCGGCTATAGCAAGGAGCTGGCGCTCGGCCCGATCCTCGGCAGCGGCTGCCTCGCGATGATCATCCCGCCGAGCGTGCTCGCCGTGCTGTTGGGCTCGCTCGGCCAGATCCCGGTCGGCGACCTGCTGATCGCGGGCGTGATCCCCGGCGTTCTGCTCGCGCTGTGCTACGCGGTCTACATCGTCGTCCGCGTGCGGATGAACCCGGCACTGGCGCCGGTGGTCGACGAGCGGCGTTATTCGGCGGGCGAGAAGCTGCGCGCGCTCGGCCGGATGGCGCCCATCCTCGTCATCACGCTGCTCATCTGGGGCGTCTTGCTGCTCGGCATCGCGACGCCGTCCGAGGCGGCGGCGATCGGCGTATTCGGATCGCTGCTGGTCATGGCGCTCTACCGCCGGCTCACCTGGCGCGCGGTCGTCCGGTCGCTGCTCGACACGGTGAAGATCAGCGGCATGATCCTGCTGATCATCGTCGGCGCCGCGGCGTTCACGCAGATCCTGGCCTTCACCGGCACCACCTCGAAGATCGTGAGTTTCGCCTCGCAGTCCGGCTTCGCGCCGATGCTGGTCCTCGTCGGCATGATGCTGACCATGATCGTGCTCGGCTCGTTCCTCGACGAGCTCGCGCTGCTGATGATCTCGATCCCGATCTACATGCCGGTGGCCACGGCGCTGCAGTTCGATCCGGTCTGGTTCGGGCTGCTGATGCTGCTGACGCTGGAGATCGCGACGATCTCGCCGCCCTACGGCCTCGCGCTGTTCGTGCTGAAGGGCGTCGTGCCCGATGCGAGCATGGGCGACGTGTGGAAGGCCAGCATTCCCTACATGGCGCTTTCGACGGCCGTCCTGGCGCTGATCATCGCGGTGCCCGCGATCGCGACCTGGCTGCCGCGCGCGCTGCGCTGAAAACGGGAGGAGACCGATGAAACCGAACCGCATTCTCGACGCCGACGGCCACGTCATCGAGCGCGACGTCGAGCTGTTCGACTATCTGGAGCCGCCCTACAAGGGCAAGGACACGCTGCTCGGCTATCCGTTCTTCCCGACGCTCGACGGCTACAATCGCGGCGCGCTGCTGGCGCGCCTCGGCCTCTACCAGCACTACGAGATCAGCGCCAAGGTCTGGATCGACGCGCTCGACAAAGTCGGGATCGAATCGACCGTGCTGTATCCGACCGCGGGCCTCGCCTTCACGATGATCCAGGATCCCCACTGGGCCGTGGCGCTGGCGCGCGCCTACAACAACTGGTTCGCCGACAAGTTCTACGGCCACAGCAAGCGCCTGCGCGGCGTGGCGCTGATCCCGCTGCAGGACGTGCCCGCGGCCGTGGCGGAGCTGCGCCGCGCGGTGACGGAGCTCGGCTTCGTGGGGGCGGTGCTGCCGGCCAACAGCGCCGACATCGGCGTGCGCAAGGCGCTCGGCCATCCGGATTTCTGGCCCATCTACGAGGAGGCCGAGCGGCTCGACGTGCCCTTGTCGACGCACGGCGCGCCGTCGATGAACATCGGCCTCAACTCGTTCACGCATTTCGCGATGACCGGCGTGCTCGAACACCCGGTCGCGCAGATGATCCAGATGACGAGCTTCGTGCTGGAGGGCGTGTTCGACCGGTTCAAGAAGCTGCGCGTCGGCTTCCTCGAGGCCGGTACCGGCTGGGTGCCCTACATGATCGACCGGCTCGACCGCTATTTCGGCATGAAGAAGAACGGCTTCGTCGAGTATTCGCCGGTCGCCACGACCCGGCCGAGCGAGGTCTTCCGCCAGGGCCGCATCTATTTCAGCTGCGAGGGCGGCGAGCCTTCGCTGCGGAATCTCGTCGAGCGCATCGGTCACAAGACGCTGATCTTCGCCTCCGACTTCCCGCACGAATCGAACATCGAGCACGCGATGCGCGACATGGAGGAGCTGCTCGAGCGCGAAGACCTCTCCGACGACGCCAAGCAGGCCATCTTCTGCGACAACACGCTGGCCTATTACGGGCGGTGAGGCGGGGCGGCTCGGCCCCGCTCAGCCGAGGGCCTTCTTCGCCTCGCCCCACAGCGCCTCGAGCTCGTCGAGGCCCGCCTCGCCGGGCGTGCGGCCGGCGGCGGCAAGCGCGCGCTCGACATGGCCGAAGCGCCGCTCGAAGCGCGCGCTGGCTTCGCGCAGCGCGGTCTCGGGATTGAGCCTGTGGTGGCGCGCGAGCTGGGCGGCGGCGAACAGGAGGTCGCCGATCTCCTGGCCGATGCGCTCGCGCGCCTCGTTCGCCGCGACCGCTTCGGCGATCTCGCCGGTCTCTTCGCGCACCTTGTCGAGCACCGCGGCCGCGTCGGGCCAGTCGAAGCCGACGCGCGCGGCGCGCCTGCCGAGCTTCTCGGCGCGGAGGAGGGCGGGCAGGGCGAGCGGCACGCCGGCCAGAGCGCCGCCATCTTCCGTCTTCTCGCCGCGCTCGCGCGCCTTGTGCGCCTCCCAGGCCTCGGTCTGGTGCGCGGCGTCGCGGATCTCCGCGTCGGCGAAGACGTGCGGATGGCGCCGTTCCATCTTGTCGGAGATCGCATTGGCGACGTCGCCGAAATCGAACTGGCCGGCCTCTTCGGCCATGCGCGCGTGGAACACGACCTGGAACAGCAGGTCGCCGAGCTCGTCCTTGAGTTCCGACATGCTGCCGCGCGCGATCGCGTCGGCGACCTCGTAGGCCTCTTCGATCGTGTAGGGCGCGATGGTCGCGAAACTCTGCTCGCGGTCCCAGGGGCAGCCGCGCTCGGGGTCGCGCAGGCGCGCCATGATCGCGAGAAGGCGCTCGATCGGTGTCGTGGTCATCGTGCCGTTCCGTGCGGGACAGCGGCTCTCATAGCCGCGGCGGGCTGCCAAACCAAGCTTTCCCCGTCGTCCACACCAATCCCCGCTGTTCCGCCGAAGCCGCCGCTGTCACCGCGGCGGCGCGCGTGCTATACTCTACTAGTAGAATTGAAGGGCGGCGGCGGTCGGCGCACCGTCGCGAGCGAGGATCGTCATGGCTACACCGGCAGCGCAGCAGAAGTGGCGCGCGAAGAACCGTTTCGTGAAATCGCAGCTCAACGTGATGGTGCGCAAGCTCGTCCATCGCGACCTCGAGGAACTGGCGCAGGACGCCGCGCTGCGCGGCAAGGGCGAGGCGGTGAGCTTCGCGTCGTTCGTGGCCAAGGGCCTGCAGCAATATGCCGAGCACGACGGCGAGGCCAAGCGGCTGCTGGCGCTGTTCCGCACGGCCTACGCGCGCGACCGCGATCTCTATCGCTGAGCGAACCGCTGGCCGCGATCAGCCGTGCCGCGCGCGGCTGTCGGGCGGTGCTTCCTTGCGTTCGGCCAGGCCGTAATCGCGCAACACCGCGGCCACGCGCAGACGGTAGCCGGCGAAGATGCCGGCGCGGCCCCGGGCCTGGGCGAGGCGGTGGCCCTCGGCCTTGCGCCATGCGGCCACCGCGGCCTCGTCGCGGAAGAACGATAGCGAGAGCAGCTTTCCGGCCTGCTGCAGGCTCTCGAAGCGTTCGACCGAGACGAAGCCGTCGATCGCCTCGAGCTGCGGCCGCAGCGCTGCGGCGAGGTCGAAATAGTCCTGCCGCCGGCCCGGTTGCGGTTCGAGTTCGAAGATCACGACGATCACGGCTACACCGGGCGCAGGAACGTGCGCTCTTCGGCAAGGATGAAGCGCTCCTCTTCGGCGAAGCGGAAATTTGCGGCACCTTCGGCATCGGCGCGGAGGCGGGCGCGATAGGCCTCGTAAGCGGCAAGGCTCTCGAATGAGATCAGGCCATGGGCGACGTTGTTGGTGCCTTCATGCGGCATCCAATAGCCGACGAGCATGCCGCCGCAGTTCGGGATGATCGCGAGCCAGCGCTTCGCGTATTGCTCGAAGGCGGCGCGCTTGAACGGATCGAGCGTGTAACGGATGAAGACGGTGACCGACATGAAGCCCTCCCAGGCGAGGGACCATCATGGCCGCGGATGGCGCGGCGATGCTTCGGCCACGGCCGAAGCAATGGCGGCTATTGCACCGGCGGCAGGTCCGTGAGGCCGGTGAAGTCCTTGCGCTGGCCGTCCCATCCGGCCCCGACGCAGAGGCGGACGGCGAACGGATCGCGCGCCTGGTCGCCGGCCGCGCACAGCTCGACGAGGCGCTTCCGGACGGCCTCGATGCGGTCGAAGATCGCCTTGTAGTCCTTCTGCGCGGCCTCCCAGGCGCGGAGATTCGCGGTCATCTCGCGCGAGATGGCGCCGAGGCGCTCGGTCTTGCCCTTGATCTCGGCCTCGATGCCGGTCCGCTCGGACTCGAGCGCGCCCTTCGCCGAATCGAGCTCGATCTTGCGCCCGGCCAGCTCGCCCTTCTCGGCGAGGCAGGCGCGGTACTGGTCCTGCGGCAGGGGCGTGGAGCCGCCGCATTTGGCGTTGTAGGCGTCGACGCGCTTCGAATAGTCGGCAAGCTGGCTGTCGTACCGGGCCAGATTCGCGTTGTAGCGGTCGAGGCGCGGCTGCAGCGCTTTGAGCTGCTCGTCGGTGGCGTCGTAGTCCTTTTTCCGGGCTTCGTTCTGAAGCGCGAGCTGTTGCATGCGCTGAAGCAGCGGTCGAGCCTTGGTTTCCTCGGCGCGAACCTCGGCGATCGCCAGGCGAATGGGCTCGGCGCGGTTCTGCTGGGCGGCAACGGGCGAAACCGCGAGGGCGGCAAGGCCCAGGAGCGCTGCAAGGCCAGCCGCACAGCGACTGAGCTTTATCGCATAATGTATATTATGGAAATAATAGCACATATCCGCGAAGCCGATCCGCATTGCTTTTCAGCCGCTCTCTAGAGCTCGATGACCATGCCATCATAGCCCGGCTCGACGCCGGCCGGACAGCGCCTTCTCGTCGTTTCGTAGTCCAGGCCGCCGCCCATATGCGTGAGAATGGCGCGCTCGGGCTTGAAACGCCCGATCCATTCCAGCGTCATATCCCACCAGGCATGCGTCGGATGCCGCCTGTCGCCGACGCAGTCCACGACCCACACGCGCAATCCTTCAAGCGCTTCGCAGGACTCTTCGGAAAAACCAATCGTATCCGTGGAGTATGCAAACTCTCCAATACGAAACCCGAGCGTCGTCTGGCCGAAGCCATGCTCTTGGCGGAACGGCCGAACCTGCATCGGCCCCACGCGAAACGGCCCCTCGATGGCGTGCGCCTCCAGGATCGGCGGATACGGGCTGCCGGGGAGCTGCTCGAACGCGTAGCCGAAGCGTTGCCGCAGGAGTTCCAACGTGGCCGGCTCCGCGAAAACCGGAATCCGGCGCGACGGCCCGAGCCGTGCCAGGCGGCGCAGCTCGTTGATGCCGTGAGTGTGGTCGGCGTGGTCGTGGGTGTACGCGACGTGCGTCACGCGCCCGATGCCGTTGGCCATGAGCTGATCGCGGAGATCGGGCGCGGTATCGACGAGCAGGCCGACGTCCTCCGCCGCGACATGGATCGAGGCGCGGGTGCGGCGATTCTTGGGGTTGGCCGGGTCGCACGAGCCCCAGTCCCCGCGCCCGTCCGCGCCGCCCAGCATCGGCACGCCGTCGGAGCCGCCGCAGCCCAGGATCGTCACGCGCATCTTGGCCATCACGCGACCGCCGGCACTTTCACCTTCGAAAACAGCCGCAGGAAATTCTCCGTCGTGACCTCGGCGATCCGCTCCGGCGTCTCGCCGCGCAATTTTGCGAGGAACGCCGCGGTGTGCGCCACGAACGCGGGCTCGTTGCGCTTGCCGCGGTTCGGCATCGGCGCGAGATACGGCGCGTCGGTCTCGACGAGGATGCGGTCGAGCGGCAGCGCCCGCGCGGTCTCCTGGATGTCGCGCGCGTTCTTGAACGTGAGGATACCGGAGAACGAGATGTAATGCCCGAGCGCCACCGCATGCTCGGCCAGCTCGCGCGATGCCGTGAAGCAATGGATGACGGCCGGATATGCGCCGGCGCGGTGCTCGTCGGCCATGATGCGAATCGCGTCCACGTCGGCGTCGCGCGCGTGCACGATCAGCGGCAGGCCGCTCTCGCGCGCCGCGGCGATGTGGGCGCGGAAGCTTCGCGCCTGGGCCTCGGGCGCGCTGTGCTTGTAGTAGTAGTCGAGGCCGGTCTCGCCGATGCCGACGACCTTGGGATGCGCGGCCAGATCGAGGAGCGGGGCAGGGTCCCCTACCCCTTCTTTTTCCGCTTCGTGCGGATGCACGCCGACCGAGCACCAGATCGCGGGATCGCTCTCGGCGAGCGCCCGCACCCCGGCGAATTTGGAGAGCCGGGTGCCGATCGTGAGCACGAGGCCGACGCCGGCGTTGCGCGCGCGCGCCAGGATGTCGGCGCGGTCGGGCGCGAAATCGGGGAAATCGAGATGGCAGTGGCTGTCGACGAGCATCAGGCGCCCCGGTAGAGGTCCGTGCTGAGATACTTGATGCCGGTGTCGCACAGCACGCTGACGACCGTGGCGCCCGGCCCCAGCTTCTCCGCGACCCGTAGCGCCGCGACGAGATTGGCGCCGGTCGAGGTGCCGGCGAACAGGCCTTCCTCGCGCGCGAGGCGGCGCGCCATCGCCATCGCCTCGGCCGTGGAGACCCGGGCGATCTCGTCGATGGCGTCGGGCTTCCACAACGGCACGACGAACCCCGCCCCGACCCCTTCGATCTTGTGGCTGCCGGTCTTGCCGCCGGACAGCACGGCGGATTCGGCCGGCTCCACCGCCACGACGCGGACGCCGGGCCTGTGCTGCCGCAGGCGCTCGCCGGTACCGCGCACCGAGGCCGCCGTGCCGACGCATTGCACGAACGCGTCGACGGTCCCGCCGGTCTGCTCCCAGATTTCGTCGGCCATCTTCGTGTAGGCCGATAGCTGATCGGCGTTTTTGAGTTGATCGGTCCAGAAGCTGCCTTTGCGCTCCTGGATCCGGCGCGCCGCCTCGATCATGGCGCGCGTCAGCGCCGCGTCCATGCCGCCGCCGACGCTCTCGATCAGCGTCAGCGTCGCGCCGAGCGCCTTCGTGTGATTGCGCTTCTCGGCGCTGAAAGCGTCGGACGTCACGATATCGAGCGGATAGCCCTTCACGGCGCAGATCAGCGCCAGCGACACGCCGGTGCTGCCGCCGGTGTATTCGACGACTCCGCCGCCGGGCGCGAGCCGCCCGTCCCGCTCGGCCGCCTCGATCATCGCCAGCGCCATGCGGTCTTTCATGCTGCCGGTCGGGTTCTCGCTCTCGAGCTTCAGCAGGATGCGCGCGCCCTTGGCCGGCGCGAGCTTCCGCAGGCCGATCAGCGGCGTTCCGCCGATTCGCTCGAGGATCGAGCCGTGGATCCTGCCGGCGCGCGGCATGCTCACCCGGCCGCGGCCGCGCCCGGGTCCGCCGCGACGTAGCGCGGGAACACCGCCTGCGGCGGCGGCAATTTCGTGCCGGCCGCGATCGGCGTCGCGATGTCGGCGAACGCGCGCACGTCCGCCGGGGCGGCGAGCTGATCGAGCAGCTTCGCGCCCGAGCCCGGCATCACCGGCTGGATGTAGATCGCGAGCTGGCGGATGACCTCGATGCACACGTAGAGCACCGTCGCCATGCGCGCGGGATCGGTCTTGCGCAGCGTCCACGGCGCCTGCTTGTCGACGTAGCGGTTCGCCTCGGCGACGACGCGCCAGATCGCTTCGAGCATGCGGTGGATGGCGAAATCCTCCATCTCCGCGCGGATGGCGGGCAGCGCGCCGCGCGCCGCGGCGAGCAGCGCCTCGTCGTCGGCCGTGAACGGCCCCGGCTGCGGCACGGCCGAGCCGGCATTCTTCGCCACGAAAGACAGGACCCGCTGCGCGAGGTTGCCGAGATCGTTGGCGAGATCGCCGTTGATTCGGTGGACGATGACGTCGGTCGAGATGTCGCCGTCGCTGCCGTAGGGCACCTCGCGCATCAGGAAATACCGCATCGGGTCGAGCCCGAACTCGGCCTTCATCTCCGCCGGCGCCAGCACGTTGCCGACCGACTTCGACATCTTCTGGCCCTTGATGTTGAGGAAGCCGTGGCCGAACACGCGCTTGGGCAACGGCACGCCGGCCGACATCAGGAACGCCGGCCAATACACCGTGTGGAAGCGCACGATGTCCTTGCCGATGATGTGCACGTCGGCCGGCCACCATTTCCTGAACGCGGGCGACTCGACGTCGGGGTAACCGACCGCGGTGATGTAGTTGGTCAGCGCGTCGAGCCACACATACATGATGTGCTTCTCGTCGCCCGGCACCGGCACGCCCCACTTGAAGCTCGTGCGCGAGATCGAGAGATCGGCCAGCCCCTGCCTGACGAAGCTCACGATCTCGTTGCGGCGGTGCGGCGGCGAGACGAAATCCGGCTGGCTCTCGTAGAGCGCCAGCAGCTTGTCCTGGTAGGCCGAGAGCCTGAAGAAATAGCTCGGCTCCTCGACCCAATCGACTTCGGTGCCGGTGGGCCTGGCGAAGCGCCTGCCGTCGCGGATCTCCGTTTCGTCCTCGCCGTAGAACGCCTCGTCGCGTACCGAATACCACCCGGCGTATTTCCCGAGGTAGATGTCGCCGTTCGCCTCCAGCTTCCGCCAGATCGCCTGCGACGAGCGGTAGTGCTTGGGCTCGGTCGTGCGGATGAAATCGTCGTTCGAGATGCCGAGGTCGCGGTCCATCTGCTGGAACAGCCCGGAAATCTCGTCGCAGAACGCCTTTGGCGCCTTGCCGGCCTTCTGGGCCGAGCGCTCGACCTTCTGGCCGTGCTCGTCGGTGCCGGTGAGGAAATGCACGTCGTAGCCGTCGAGGCGCTTGAAGCGCGCGATGACGTCGGTCGAGATCGCCTCGTAGGCGTGACCGAGATGCGGCGGCCCGTTGACGTAGGAAATGGCCGTCGTGATGTAGAAGGTCTTGGGCGCGGTCATGGGCGGCTGCGGGCGAACGAGAGCGTGAAATGGGCCTGCGCGGCCCGCACGGCAATGGCTCAGGCCGCGCGCGCCGTGGCTTGAATGTCGTAGAAGATTTCGAGCAGCGCCTGCTTGCGATCGAGGGTCGCCGCCTCGGCCCGCTCGAACAGGCGCGCCGTGTTTTCCCATAGGCGCGCCCAGCGATCAAGGCCGCCCGCTCCGGTACCGATTCCGGACTTGACGCGCTCGGCCAGCCACCACAACAGCAGGTCGCGCAACGACGCGACGGCGTCTTCGCCTCCGCGCGCGGTCTTTTCGGCGAGCCGGTCGAGCGCCAGCGCGTCCATCTGCGGCAGGCGCGCGAGCAGCGCCTGCATCTCGTGCAGCAGTTCGAGTCCGCCGGCCGCCGCGAGCGCGAGCGCGCGGCCGGGGCTGCCGTCCGAAAGCCGCGCGAGTTCGGACATTTCCGCCGGCGGCAGCTCGGGCATGGACCGCGCCGCGATCGCCTCGACGCCGGCTGCCGGCAGCGGCTGCACGACGAGGCGCTGGCAGCGCGAACGGATCGTCGGCAGCGCGCGGCTGATCGCGTGGTTCACGAGCAGGAACAGCCCGCGCGAGGGCGGCTCCTCCAGCGCCTTCAAGAGCGAATTCGCCGCCGCCGTGCTGAGATCGTCGACCGGATCGATGATCACGACGCGCCAGCCGCCCAGCGCCGGCGTGAGCTGCAGGAAGTGGATCGCCTCGCGCGCCTGGTCGACCGAAATCTCGCTGCGCATCTTGCCGGTCTTCTCGTGAAGCTCGCGCTTCAAGACGCGCAGATCGGGATGACCGCCGCTGGCCACCATCCGGAACACCGGATGATCCGGCGCGACGCGGAGCGAATCGCCGGCCTGGCGCGCGCCGCCGGCGAAGATCCACCGCGCGAGCCGGAATGCGAGCGTCGCCTTGCCGATGCCGGGCGGTCCGGTGATCAGCCAGGCGTGATGCATCCGCCCCGAGCGGAACGAGCGCGCGAGCTGCGCCTCCGCCGTCTCGTGGCCGACGAGATCGGGATTCGCGCGCGGCGGAATGCCGGGCGACGCTTCTTCGGCGTCGTCGTCGCCGCGCGCCATCAGCCGATCTCTCCGGGGTAGCGGGCGCGCAGCACTGCCGCGACGGCGGCCGCCACCGCCTCCATCGGCTGCGCCGAATCGATCACCGCGACGCGATCCGGCTCGGCGCGCGCGATGGCGAGGAATCCGTCGCGCACGCGCGCGTGAAACGCTTCGCCCATGCTCTCGTAGCGCCCGTCGGCGCCGGCAACGGCGACGTTGCGCGTGCCGGCGCGCTCGAGGCCGAGCGCCACCGGCACGTCGAACAGCAGCGTGAGGCCCGGTGCGAAATCGCCGAGCACCAGCCGGCGCAAGAGGTCGATGGCCTCGGCGCCAAGCCGATGCCCGTAGCCCTGATAGGCCATCGTCGAATCGGCGAAGCGGTCCGAGATCACCCAGGCGCCGCGCGCGAGGGCCGGCTGAACCACTTTCGCCACGTGGTCGCGCCGCGCCGCGAAATGCAGCAGCGCCTCGGTCATCGGCTCCCAGCGTGCGGCCTCGCCCTGGACCAGCAGCTTGCGGATCTCCTCGGCGCCCGGCGTGCCGCCGGGCTCGCGCGTGAGCACGACCTCGCGCCCCTGCCCCTTCAGCCAATCCGCCAGGCGGCGCGCATGGCTGGACTTGCCGCTGCCCTCGCCGCCTTCGAACGTGATGAACCGTATCCGCGCCATGAGGCGTGTCTAGCACGGCGCGGCGATCAGCGCGAAAGCCGCGCGAAACCCCAATCGAGCAGGCGGCGCGCTTCGGCCGCGCGCTCCTCTTCGCTGGCCAGCCCGTTGATCACCAGGATCAGCCGCTTGCCGTCGCGCACCGCCGACGCGGCCATGCCGTAGCCGCCGGCGGCGGTCATGCCGGTCTTGATGCCGTCGGCGCCCACATAGCTGCCGAGCAGCCGGTTGCGGTTGGCGTAGTTCCGCCCGCCGTAGCGGAACGCGAGTTCGCCGAACACGCGGTAGCGCTCGGGATGGCGCTGCAGGAGGATGCCAGCGAGCTTCGCGACGTCGCCGGCGGTCATGCGGTGGTTCTTCGCGGTCTGGCCGGTGGCGTTGGCGAAGCGGCTGCCGGCGAGGCCGAGCTCGCGCGCCGCAGCGGTCATCGTCTTCGCGAAGGCCGCCTCGGACGTGCCGAGGTGCTCGGCGATAGCGATCGCGGCGTCGTTCGCCGAAGCGATGGCCGCGCCGCGCACCAGGTCGCGGAAGGCCACACTATCGCCGGCCGCAAGGCCCATCGTCGCGCCGCGCGCGGCCGCCGCGCGCTTGCCGATCTTGAGCGTCGTGGCTTCGCTGACGCGGCCCGCCTTGAGGGCTTCGAAGGCGAGATAGAGCGTCATCAGCTTGGTCATCGACGACGGCGCCATCTCCTGGTCGGCGGCCCTCTCGAACAGCACGCGGCCCGACGGATGCTCGACGAGGATCGCCTGCTTCGCGCGCGTGGTTTCGCCGGCGGCGGGCGCCGCCGCCAGCGCGAGCGCCGTCAGGAAGATCAAGGATCGTAACATCGCCGCTCCCCCGTTCGCGGGCACGCCCGCCTGCAGCCTGCCCTTGCGCAGTTTGCCGGTGATCGCGCCGCGCCGCCACACCGGCGCGACGATCGCCCTGCGCTTCAGCGCGGCGCTTCTGCCCGGGCAAACGGTACGGCAGGGGCCGGGGGCGCCACAGCGGCGACGCCGGCGGCCCGCTTCAACTGCAGCGTGGCCTCGCGCAGCACGGTGACGCGCACTCGCGCCAGGCCCTGGCTCTCGAAGCCGAGCTCGCGCGCGCCGGCGCGCGACATGTCGATGATGCGGTCTTCGGCGAACGGACCGCGGTCGTTGATGCGCACGATCACGCTGCGGCCGTTCTCGAGATTGGTGACGCGCACGATCGTCGGCATGGGCAAGGTCGGGTGCGCCGCCGTCATCGCGTTCATGTCGTAGGTTTCGCCGTTCGCGGTGCGGCGGCCGTGGAAATCCGATCCGTACCACGAGGCCGTGCCGGTGCGGTCGTAGCCGAGGTCTTCGCGCGGATAGTATGTGCGCCCGTTGATCTGGTAGGGCTGGCCGACGATGTAGCCCCGGTAGGGCGTTCCGGTCGGGCCGGGGATGCCGCGCGAAGAGCCGCACGCGGCCGCCGTCACAGCCAGCGCCGCAAGAAGGGCCGCGGTCCGAAATCCTGCCATCGCGCACTCCCCGTTTCCGTCGCGTCCGCTCTTGCGAAGATACGTTTGCCGGACGGGCGGGCGTCCCCGCGCCCCGCCCCGCTTCGGCCGGCGCCCGGCGCGCTAAGGGCCCGGGAACCAGTCGTCGATGCGGCCGCTCAGGCGATAGTAGGCGAGCCCGAACCACTCGTAGGCGGCCGAATCGAGCGCCCCAAGCCCGCGCGCCAGGCTGAAGCCGAAACTCAAACCGACGTCGCGCGTCGTGCGGTAATCCACCGGATAGGCCACGACCGGCCAGCCGTGCCTGCGGAAAAGGCCGACCGCGCGCGGCATGTGACGCGCCGAGGTGACGAGCACCCACCTCTCGCCCGCGCGCGGCTGCGCGAGCGCCTTGCTCATGCGCGCATTGTCCTCGGTGTTGCGCGAGTCGCGCTCGACGAGCACGCGCTCGCGCGCGATGCCCGCGGCGTCGAGGAACGGGCCGACCCAATCGCCCTCGCGCTCGTCGGGCCGCATCAGATTGCCGCTGCCGCCCGTGAAGACGAGCCTGGCCTCCGGGTAGCGGCGCGCGAGCGCGGCGAAGGCCACCATCCGCTCGGCGTTGCCGTTCAGCGACAGCGTCTGTCGGTCCGCGGAGAGGCCGGGCTCGATCGCGCCGCCGAGGACGATGACGCCGTCGACGCGCGCCGGCAGCGAGGGTGCCGGGAACCGGTTTTCGAGCGGCGAGATCAGCCAGTCGCCCAGCGGCAGCGCCGTCGCGGCGAGCAGCCCGGCGAGCGACCCGGCAATCAGCACCGCGCCGGTTCGCCGCCGCGCGAGCAGCCGCGCGCCGATCCCGAGCGCCAGCACCAGCACGAGGAGATTGCTGGGCTTCAGCAGGATCCAGGCGAGCTTGCCGGCGACGAAGCTCATCGGCGCGGCGTCAGGGACCGGTTCCGGCGCGCGTGCCGTCGGCGCCGCGCTCGTCTTCGGGCGCCGCGCGCGCGGTCGGCGGCTGGGTGATGAACGTGTGGTACGGAATCCGGCCCAGCTCGCGGAACGTGACCAGCGCGCCCACCAGGAAGCTCAGCAGCGCCGAGGCGAAATAGCCGTAGCCGTAATAGGCGAAGCCGTGACCGAGCGAGGCGAAGGTGAAGACGACGTTGGTGGCGAGGAAGAAGAACGTGAGGAACAGCACCTGCGCGCGCAGCTCGAAATAGGAGAGCACGATCGTCAGGCAGAGCAGGAGCACGTGGAAGAACGCGCCGAGCACGCCGAAGCGGAAGACTCCGAGCTGCAGATACGAGACGCCGAGGAATTCGAGGATCTTCGGCGCGAGGATGATGCAGAGCAGCGAGACGGTCGCCTGGATCACGATCAGGTTGCGCAGGCCGGCGATCAGCTCCTCGATCAGCGTCTTGTGATCCTCTTCGATCCGCTCGAGCGTGGCGTGGTTCTCGATCTCGCGATAGAGGCGCAGGTACTTCTCGTAGAAGCGCGTTTCGAGGTGGAGCAGGAACACCGCCATCGACGGCACGATCGACAGATAGGCGAGAAACATCGCCGAGTCGTAGACGCCGTTGTGGACGAAGCCGCTCGGCAGCCGCTCTCGCTCCGGCGCCAGCCACATGATCCACTTATCCACCCAGATCGCGACGTTGTAGAGGAAGCCCGAGAGCGCCAGCGACCAGTAGGGCTTGAGCGTGCGCAGGAATCCGAACAGGCGCACCGCGGGATAGGGATATTCGGCGAACGCGCGGACGACGAGCAGGAACAGAATCGTGGCCAGGCCGGCGTTGAAGCCGATCAGCATCCCCTCGACGCCGGCCCACTCGCCGCCGAGCAGCGCGAGGCCGAAGGCCGCGGCGAGGCCGAAGACGAAGCTCAGCGAGATCGCCGTGTAGACCCGCAGCGCCGTGAGGAACACGCCGACGAGCCAGAGACCGGTGACCAGGAAGTAGTTGACGAGCCCTTGCACGACGAGGGCCGGAGGAAGATCGACGGCGAACACGTAGAACGGCACCGCGATCGGCGCCTGGATCAGGCACAGCACGAACAGCCCGCCGATCAGCATGCCCGGCGCCTGGTCGGCGCGGCGCTCGTAGATCTGGTCGGCCAGGCAGCGCGTGATGACGCGGACGAGTCCGCCCGAAAACACCAGCGAGAACGCGAAATTGTAGGTGACGATCGCGCGGAACAGCGTGACGCCCTCGCTGCCCACGGCCGGCAGGGCGTAGATCGTCAGCGTCGCGAGGCAGGCGATCGTGTAGAGCCACGGGCCGGTCGAGGCGGCGGCCGAATGCGCGTAGGCCTGGACGACGCCGAGGAGATCGCCGCGCTCGGCCAGCCGGCGCAGCGCGAACCCTACGCCCGCCATGCTCGCCTCCCGCTCCGTCCGCCGCGATCGCCCGGCCGCTCGGCGTCGGGCGCCGCAATCAGCTCCTCGTAGAGCGAGCGATACGCGGCCAGCATGTCGCGCTTGTCGTAATAGCGCCGCACGCGCTCGCGAATCGCGCGGCTGCACGCCGCATAGAACGCCGGGTCGCCGAGCAGCTTGTACATGCCCTCGGCGGTCGCCTTGGGGCTGGTGAGCGTGGTGACCACGCCGCCGGCGCCAAGCTGCGCCTCGCCCTCGCGGCCCATGATGATCTCGCGGCAGGCGCCGACGTCGGTCGCGACCGCGGGGATGCCGGCGGCGCCGGCCTCGAGCAGCACCAGCGGCTGACCTTCGCTGATGCTGGTGAGGACGATGACGTCGATCCGGCCGAGATAGTCCATGATGTTCACCTTGCCGGTGAAGGTGATCGTGCCTTCCAGCCCTTCCTGGCGCACCTGCTCGCGGCACTCTTCCGCATATTCCTTGTCTTCCTCGAGCGGCCCCATGATCAGCGCCTCGAGCTCGATGATCTGCTGCTGCAGCAGGCCGCAGGCGCGGATGAACGTCTTCACGTCCTTGATCGGAACGACGCGGCCGATCAGGGCCACCGTCGGCCGGCGCCCGCCCGCATGCCGCTCGATGCCGGCGAAGCGCTCGACGTCGACGCCGTTCGGGATGACGCGCATTTTCGCCGGATCGGCGCCGTCGTTGCGCTGGAACTTCTGGTTTCCGCCGAAGATCGTCAGCACCTGCCGCGCCGCCTGGTAGCAGGCGAGCGAATAGGTGCCGAACACGTCCTTCCAGAGATCCTTGAGATTGCGCGGCACGTCGGCGACGCTGTAGCTCGCATAAGGCGTGTCGTAGATCCAATCGGCCATCGTGATCTCGATGCGCCGCTCGTTGGTGTAGATGCCGTGCTCGGTGACGATGCCGGGCCGCCCGGTCTCCACGGCCGCGCGCGCCATCAGGGCGCCCGCATAGCCGGTCGAAACCGCGTGATAGGCCCGCGCCGGCGGCAGCTCGTGCAGCAGGACCGCGTAGAGGCCGCCGATCAGGGCCCGCCACGTGTAGAAATACTCCAGGAACGGGCTGCGCGACTGGCTGCGGCGGTAGAGGTTCAGCAGCATCTCCCAAGAGGCGTAGGAGTTGTAGAGGATGTCCCCGCCGAGCCGCCGGCGCAGCGGCGCGAACAGCTCGACCAGCCCGCGCACGTCGTCGAGCGAGCCCCGCTGCATGACGTTCTGGAGATAGAGCTCGGTCGCCCGAAAGAACGGGCGCAGGCGCGGCAGCCAAGGCCAGCCGTTGCGCATCTCGTGCAGATTGAGGTGCTCGATCGCGACAACGTTGGCGGGCACCTGATAGACGCGCCGGCGCGACGCGTCGTTCGGCAGCAGCGCCACGATGCTGAAGCGAATCTCGGGCAGGCCGCCGATGATGTCGTGGACCCAGCTCGAGACGCCGCCGCTCACATAGGGATACGTGCCCTCGAGCAGCAGGCACACGTCGGCGGCGGCGGCGCGGTCGGTCATCGCCCGCCCCTATGCCGGCCCGGGCCGGCTGGCGGCGCCGGTGGCCCAGAGCTGCGCGGCCGAGACCGCCTTGGGCGAAAGGGTGCGGTCCTGCGCGAGATCGGTCACGGTCTGCGCCGCGAGCGCGCGCAGCGCATCGGTACGGCCCTGCGCGAACAGCACTTCCATGTACCACAGCACCGCCTGGCGCGTGGCGCGGCCCTCGGCGAACGAGCGCTCGAGCCATTGGGCGGCGAGCGCGTGCCGCTCGAGCCGCATCAGCAGGCGCCCGACGGCCAGCGACGCCTCGCTGTCGTCGGGCACGAGTTCGCAGTAGTTCAGCCACAGCTGCAGCGCCCGCACGCGGTTGTTCTGCTCGAGCGCATCGTCGAGGATGCCGGTATAGGCGTATTCGTCGTAGGCCTTGGCGAGCCGGCGCGTGGACCGCGCGTCGCCGGGGCTCCGGGCCAGTTCGCCCTCCAGCACCTGCACGCGCCCGACGAAATCGTCGGTGAGCTTGGCGATCGCGGTCGCCGCCTGCACGCGCACCTCGGGATTCGTGTCGGCGAGCGCGGATCTCAGCACCGGCGCGAACACCGGGCGGAAATTGCGCGCGACCGTGGCGATCACCGCGATCCGCTGCTCGACCGTGCCGTGCTGGACGATGTCCATGTAGGAGACCACGGGCGAGTGGTCGCCACGCGGCAGCTCGCGGCGCACGATCGACTGGTAGAGCTGCGTGGAGAGCGCGCCCTCGTCTTCCGGAAACAGCTTGCGATACCACTCGGCGAACGGCGTCGCGGTCGCACGGAAGCGCAGATAGAGCGGATAGAACAGCAGCAGCGCCACCGGCGCGAGCGGCCCGAAGAACGGCAGCGTGGCGGCGAGCGCCTGGATGAGGCGATGCTCGTCGCGATCGTCCGGGCGCGTCAGCGCCGCGAAGGCCACCACGGCGCAGGATCCGACGTGGGCGCCGAGCGCGATCGGCCAGCTTCCGGGCGACGCGCGCAGCAGCGCGAGCGCGCCGATCTCGACGGCCGCCGTCACGATCGCCATCAGCACGAAGACGGCGCCGTGCGCGGTGCTGCGCTTGACGGTGGCGGAGGCGTCCGTCATCGCCGCTCCGCCTCCGGCGCGGGCTGGCGCATCCGCCCGAAATCGTCGGAGCCGAAGCCGAGCTGCGGCGCCGCCGCGGCGCCCGGCGGGCGCACGATCGGCGTGCCGCCCACCCCCGCCAGCTCTTCCACCAGCGCCTGCACCGTCACCGGCCCGGTGGCGCCGCCGAGCTTGCGCGCGATCGCGGTGCGCAGCTCCTGCGCCTTGGTGCGGGCCTGCGACACCTCGCTGCCCGGCATCAGGACCGCGATCGTGAGGCCGGACCGCTCGAGATTGAACGCGAGATCAGAATCGCCGAGATTCTCGCGCACCGCCGCCAGCAGCGCCGCCGGCAGGCGCATCCGCAGCGTCGGCGGCAGCTGGACGTTCACCGCGACCGAGAGGCGGATCGCGCTCAGCGCGAAGCCGGCGCGGCGCGCCAGCGACAGCAGGAACTTCGTCTGCTGCGCGTATTCCTCGGCCGCCGGCAGGGCCTGCGCGTGGGCGGCGCCCTCCCGCAGCTCCACCAGCGGCTCGCACTCGATCTTGAGGCGCGCGACGTTCGAGGCGAGCTTCTTCAGGATCGCGATGCGGAACTTGTCCATCACGATCTGCGTCTGCGACATCGGCGTGTTCGGCAGCACGACGACGTATTGCCAGTTGCCCGACTTGAACTCGAAGGCGAGGTCGGTCGTGCGCAGGACCTGGACGCAGGCGTCGCGCACCAAGCCCGGCAGCGACTGGCGCTGCTCTTCGCTGAGGTCGTCGGGATTCTCGACGCTCGCGCGCATGATCGAGACCGGGAAGCCGATCCGCTTGCCGAGCGCCGCGAGAAACGCCGCCTGGCGGGCGTAGAACGTGTCGGAAAGCAGCATCGAATCGGTCGACAGGATGCTCTGCTGCGTGGCCGTGTCGAACCGGCGCGCATTGCCCAGCGCCGTGCTGAGCAGCTCGCACACCACCTTGAAGTTCTCGACCGTCGTCAGGTTGAGGTCCGAGAAGCGCAGGCGCTCGATCTTGAGCATGCCGACGACCTCGCCGCCGTCGCCCTGGAACAGCGGCCCGGCGACGACGCCCTGGCGCGCCAGAACGCGCTCGTCGACGCTGTCGGCGGCCGAGACGTAGCGCTGGCCGACGACGACGGTCTGGAACAGCGGATTGTCGGGCCAGATCGTGGTTTCGTAGGCGTCGTCCTCCGCCCAGCCGCGTTTCAGCCGCAGCGCGAGCGCGCCGCCCTCCACCGTGTAGAGCGAGAATTTCTCCGGGCCGAGGACCACCGACACGAGGTTGACGGCGCCGGCCAGCACTTCGTTGACGGAGAGATTCTGCAGCGTCTTGGCCGCCCGGTAGATGCTGACCACCGTGCGCAGCTCCGAGGCCACGTTGATCTCGAGCTTCTCGTGCGCGGCCTTGAGCTCCTGGTAGGCGAGCGCGATGCCGTGCTCGCGCTTGCGCGACTCCTCCACCTGGTGCTCGAGGTCGATCTCGCGGCGCGCATGCCGGTTGCGCAGCTCGCCGAGCACGACCGCGCTGACCAGCCACAGCAGCGGCCGCGCGCCGAGATGCAGCACGTGCTCGTAGAAATCGGTATCGATCGACTGGACCGGAAGCTTGCCCGAGAGCAGGACGATCGAGCCGGCGGCGGCGGCGAACACGCCCTCGTTGGTTCCGTACTGGACGCTGACCAGGGCCACGAGCAGCCAGAACGGATGCGGCTCCAGCGCCCAGAAGCGGTTCCCGCTGAAATAGAGCTGGTCGAGGAGAACCGCGACGCCGAGGAACAGCGCCGTCTCCACGATTGCCGATAGCCGGATGCCGAGCACGGACTTGCGCACCAGCGCGTCGCCCGACATCAGCAGGCCGGTGCGCTTGGCCGGCGCGATGCGGGGCACGTCGGGCGCGCCGCCGCCCTTCCTCGCCCAGCGCATCAGATGATTGAGACGATCCGGCATGGTCAGCGCTCCTGCGCCCCGAGCCCGAGCCGATCGGCGCTGGGCCCGCGGAGCGTCCGTGCGCGATCGTAGCGCCCCATGTCGACGAGCACGTCGTAGAATTCGTCGCGCAGCGCGCGATCGCGCGGAAAGCGGCGGAGCAGCGCTTCGTAGGCCGCGATCGATTCGTCGAACCGCGCGAGGCGATAGAGCCCCTTGGCGCGGAGCTTGAGGTCTTCGAGACTCGGCTTCTCGAGCTTGACGATCTTCGCCAGGGCGCGCTGGAAGTGCGGCGTCGCCCGCTGCCAGTCCGGGAAGTGGATGATCACCTCGCCGAGCAGGAAATCGATCTGGTAGTCGTCGCCGCCATTGGCCACGAAAGCCTCCAGGTAGCGCCGCGCGGCGCCCGGATCGGAATCGTTGCGCCACATGGCCATCTGGCCGAGCCGCTTTAGCGCGTCGAGATTCTTCGGATCCTCCTTGAGTATGCGCAAGTAGGCCGGGCGCGCGAGATCGAACATGCTCTCCCCGAACGCGACGCTGGCGAGGGCGAGCAGCTTCGTCCGCTCCGCGGTGTCCTTGATCTCGCGCTCCAGCAGCGCGCGGAGCTGCTTCTTGTCGCGCACGCCGCCCAGCGCCGCCGCGTAAAGCTCGACGAACTCCCGCTTTCCCTCGCGCACGAGCGTCTCGAGCGCCGGCAGCACGGCGTCGTAGGCCTTGACCGAGAGCAGGTCCCAGACCAGCGCGATCTTCTCCTGCTGCGGAACCGCTTCGTCGGCGAGCTGCTTCGCGATGTAGTCGCGGACGTCCTCGACCCGCATGCGTCCGGCCTTCACCGCCGCCACCAGCGCAACGCCGTAGATCGAGCGCGCGTCGGCGCTGTCCTTGAGCATCGGCTCGACGATCTTGAGCGCGCCGTCCGCGTCGCCGGCCAGCGCCAGCGCGCGGGCATAGCGCAGCTTCGCCTCGGCCGTGGGCGCCTCGCCCAGCAGGCGGCGGGCCAGCTCGGCGGCGTAGGGATAGAGCTCGCTGTCCATCGCGGCGAAATACGCGGCGGTCATCAGCGGAACCGGCGTCAAGCCCGGATCGCCGGCCGGTGGCGCGGCCCAGCCGAAATCCCAGTCCCGGGCGCCGGGGCGAACCTTGGCGTCGAGCAGGCTGCGCGCGGCGCGTACCCGCGGCCCCGACGCGCGCTTGGCCGCCTTCTCGAAATGCGCGAGGCCGTCGGCCGCCAGCCCGAGCCGCAGGTAGAGGCGGGCCAGCTCGACCGCGATGTATTCCGGGACGTCGGCATCTCCGGCCAGCGACGCCAGAATCCGCCGCGCGGCGTCGGCCTCGTCGAGCTGCGCGTATACGGTCGCCAGCGCGATCCGCTCGCCGCCGGACAGGGATTCGCGGCGGTTGGCCTCGTCGGCAAGGCGCTTGGCGCCGGGCCGGTCGCCCAGCACCAGCGCGATTTCGGCGGCGGTGATCGGAAACGCTTCGCGGAACTCGGGCGTGATGCGCGCGGCGATCGACCTCAGCAGCTCGCGATCGGCGCGCGAGATTCCTTCGCGCGCCATCAGCTCGATCGTGCTCTGCCAGAGATGGGCGAACTCGATCTTCACGAACGCGGTCTTGGCGGCATCCCACCGTGCGGTCGCGAGGGCGGCCGCGACGACATAGTTGCGGTCCGGCGGCGCCAGCCGGCCGGCGGCATCGAGCGCCTCGAGGCGTTTCAGCGCGCTGGCCGCCCTGCCCTGGCCGATTTCAAGCGACACGAGAACGCGCGCGAACTCGGCATCGTCGCGTGCGCGGTCGGCGAAGGGCTCGAGCACCTGGAGCGCCAGCGCGGGGCGCTCGCGGCGGATGAAGGTCTCGGCGAACGTCATCGCGGTCTTGGCGTCGGGTATGCGCTTGATGGCGTTCTGCGCCGCGGCCAGCGCCCGGTCCGGCCGCGCCGCATCGAGCTCGAGATTGACCCGCAGCTCGTCGGCCGCGATGCTCGCGCTGCGCGGATGCCGCTCGACGAGGAGCGCCAGCGTGCGGAGGGCGCCTTCGCGGTCGCCGCGCGACGCCTTGACCGTGGCGACGGTCAAGTAGTCCTCGGCCGGCGCCGCGTTCTGCATGACCAGGCGATCGAGCATCGCGATCCACTGATCGTAGAGGCCCGCGGCGCGGTAGACGCGCACCAGCTCGACCCGCTGTTCGGCCGACGGCGCGATCTCCTCGAGCCGCTCGAGGCTCAGCCGATACTGCGCGACGCGGCCCGTGTCGCGATAGTGGTTCGAGAGAATGCGCAGGGCCGTCACGTCTCCGGCGTTCTCCGCGACGTAGCGCTCGATCAACGCGATCGCGCGGTCGACGTCGCCGATCCGCATGTAGGTTTCCATCGCGTAGTGCACGTTGGTGGCCGACACCTCGCCGTCGCGCATCTCGTGTTCGAGGACGCGCCGCGCGTCGTCGAGCCGGCCGCTGCGGTAATACATCGTCGCGAGCTCGCCGCCGCGCGGCACGAGATAGACGCCGACCGCCATGCCGCCCGCGACCAGGGCCAGGGTGGCGAGATAGTAGTTGGCCTTCATTGCGTGTCGACGAGGCGGCGCACGGCGATGTCGACGCCGTGCACGCCCTCCCCCGGCACCGTGAATTCGAGACGGCCCTCGCGGTCGGAGACCGCCGTGAACCGATGCTTGCGCGCCCCGTCGTCGACCTCGACGGCGAAGCGCCCTCCCGCCGGCACCTTCCACGCGAACTCGCCCTTGCCGAAGCCCTGCGCGTGGAAGGCGAAGCCCGCCTGGTTCCGGTCCAGGCCCTTGACGTGCCAGCGCGCCGAGACGAGGTAGGGCACCGGCGCCTCGGGATCGCGGTCGGGCCGCGCGTCGTCCTTGAGCGCCACGACCGCCCCCGCGACGTCGGCATCGAGCGCGACATAGAGGCTGCCCTGGTGATGGCGCTGGCCGACGACGCCTTCGGAGCGCTCGAAATCCACGCTCTTGAGGCTCGCGCGATCGAACCGCACCGTTTGCAGCGCGCCGCGGTTCTCGATGCGCCAACGCTCGCCGCCGAGCGCCGCGATGGTGCCCGAATAGAATCCTTCGGCGATCGCCGCATAGTGGCTCGTCGTGATCGGCGCGATGTCCTGCGTGCGGACGTAGTCGAGCACGAACCGGAGCGAATTGAGGCTGTCTTCGCGCTCGACGATGTAGAGGTGGTAGTAGACGTTGATCGGCTTCACGCGGATCGGCGTCGACGCGTTGGCCAGCGTCTCGACGAGATTGCGGTACGCATAGAACCGCGCACGCCAGTTGTCGGTGTAGATGTTCTCGTTGCTGCCCGAGCTATACACCTGCCAGAAGCGGCCGACGCGGATGCCGACCGGAGAGAGCTGCGCATAGCTGCGATAGACGCCGTCCATGCGCGGGTCGCCGCCGTTGATGTTGCGCAGGCCGGCCGCCGCGGTGAGCTCGAGCACGCGCTCGAACGGCGAGGTGTCGCCCGACCACTGCATGACGGCGACCTTCTTGCCCGGCGGCATCAAGGCCTGCAGCGCGCGGACCGAGCCCGCGATCTCGAGATTGAGGTCGAACGGGCGCACCGCGTAGCTGCGCGGGCGCTGGTATTGCTTGCTCATGTCGTCGTCGGCCGGGGGCAGCGCCGGTCCGTCTTTCGGAGCCTCCGGCTTCCACACCGAGTCGCGCTGGGTGTGGCCGGGCCGCGGCGGATAGAACTTGAGAAACGGCTCTTCGCGCCGCGGATCGGGATTGCGGAAGAACCCCCATGCGAACGGATGGCTGTGGGTGTGCGAGCCGACTTCGACGTGAGGCAGCTCGAATATCCGCCGCGCCAGCCTGCGCGCCGCCTCGTCGCCGTACCAGGTCACGTCGAGATCGCCGGTGATCGGGCCGACCGTCACCGGCAGATCCGCGTATTTCTGCAGGATCTGCTCGTAGTGGACCTGCGCCGACGTCGCCTGCTTGCCGCGATAGGCTTCGGCGCCGCTCACATTGTGCCAGCCGTCGCCGTCGATGTGGCTGTAGTAGATCTGGCGCCCGGCCAGCGTCGTCGTGTCCAGCTTCGGGATGCGGTCGGTGTCGAACGCGATGCGGAAGAACTCGAACGGATTGATGTACCAGCGCCACTCGTCGACCGGGAGCGCGCCCGCGTAGTCCTCGCCGGCGTAGCCGCCGTTGGGGCCGGTGACGACGAGCTGATCGGTTTCGTTGCGCCCGACCCGCCGGACCGCGAGGTGCGATCGCGCCCGGCCCGGCAGCAGGCTGAGGCGGTGGTAGGGCGCCAGGATCGGAGGAATGCTGCGCTCGAAATCGACCATCGCCGGGTCCGGATCGACGAGCCGCGAGGCGTAGGTGAGGTTCACCCATTCGCGCTCCCAGCGCAGGCCGAGCCGCCCCATCACGCGATCGAAGGCGCTGCGGGCGGCGATCCCGTCGAGCTGGCTCGGATCGACCCCGGTGTGGTCGAGAATCACCAGTTTCTTCCCGCGCTCCATCTGGGCGTCGAGCCAGGCGAGATAGGCGCGGGAATCGGCGAAGGCGTTGTAGGAGAACCAGGTGACGATGCCGAGCGCATCGCGCATCGTCTCGTCGCCCGGCAATCCGTTCCGCACGTCGTGGGAAACCAGCACGATGCCGAGATGATTGAGCGGCATCTCGGCGAGCCGGTGCAGGCGCGAGCGCCGCAGCGTGCCTTCGTCGGCCCCGTTGAAGAGGCCCACGACGACGCGCTTGACGGGCTCTTGGCCCGCGGCCGAGAGGGCCGCCAGCAGCGGGCCGGCCGCCGCCGCCAGGGCGAGGAGCGTGCGGCCCCAGCGCGTCACCGGGCCGGCTCCTTGAGGACCCGGTCGAGGTCCTTGACCGAGACGTAGGGAATGAAGCCGTTCTTGCGCTGCTCGGCATAGATGCGGGCGACGCCGGCGGCGTCCGCGGGCGGCCAGTAGTCGAGCGTGTAGACCTTGAGCCCGGGCCGCCGCGCCTTGGCGTCCTTCAGCCACTTCACCTGCAGCTGATACGTCTTGGCGTCCGCGAGGCGGTAGCCCTTCTTCTCGAAATCGATCTCGGTGAAGACCGATTCGCCCAGCACCGCATCGATCTGCCCCTCGACCGCGGGAAGGATCTCGTAGGACCGGTTGAGCATGATGTACATGCGCGGGTAGTGCCGCCGGATCGCCGTGACGAGCCTGGCCGCCGCCTCGGTCATGCCCTTGAATTTGGCCGGATCGCGGCGCTCGAGTTCGGCCGGATTGTCGAGCGTGTCGATGAAGATTCCCTGGAAGCCCTTGCGCAGCAGCCGCGGCACCAGGTCTTCCACGACGCGCCGCGTCCAGCGCGCGTCGCGCACGTCGATGTAGCGGCTGTCCGGCCAGTTGGGATTCTTCTCGTACAGAATCCCCTCCGCCTCGACGGCCTTGTAGTAGTCGCGATAGTTCTCGACCTCGCCGAGGCTGATGTAGCCGATGACGGTCTTCTTCTGCTCGAGCAGCGGCGCGATCGGCGGATGATGCACGCTGTCGAGGACGACGAGGCCGTAGTCGCGGAACTCGGCGACCGACGGCTTCTCCGTATAGACGACGACCCAGCGCTCCTCGGCGGCCGAGGCCGCGCCGGCGGTGCCCGCCAGCACGGCGAGCGCTGCAGCCAGGAACAGACCCTTGCGCATCGCTGCGCTCCTCATTCGATCCCCAGGCAGGCCGGGCCGCTAGGCCGAGAGGGCGCGGGCGCCCGTCGCGGATCGCAGCCAGCCCAGAAGCGAGGCCAATCCCTCCTCCAATTCCACCTTTGCGGCAAAGCCAAGGCTGTCGCGGATGCGCCGCGCGTCGCCGACCGAGTGGCGAACGTCGCCGGCGCGCGGCGGCGCGTGCCGCACGCTGGCCTTACGCCCGGCGACGCGCTCCAAGGCCGCGACCAGGCGCAGCAGCGACACCGCCTCGCCGCGCGCGACGTTGAACACGCGCGCCGACTTGTCCTGCCGCTCCATCGACAGCAGCAGCGCGGTCACCACGTCGCCGACGAAGACGAAATCGCGCGATTGCTCGCCGTCGCCGAAGATCGTCAGCGGCCGGCCCGCCAGCAACCGATCCGCGAAGATCGAAATCACGCCCGAATAGGGCGAGGCCGGATTCTGGCGCGGCCCGTAGATGTTGAAGAACCGCAGCCCGGTGCTGGGCAGCCCGCGCACGGCGAACGCCGCATGCGCCTGGAGCTCGCAGGCGGCCTTGTCGGCGCCGTAGGGCGAGTTCGGCCGGAACGCCGCCGTCTCGCGGAGCGGCAGCGCCGGGTCGTCGCCGTACACCGCCGCCGACGACGCGTAGACCACCGGCAGGCCGCCCGCATCGTGCGCCGCCTCGAGCACGTTGATCGTTCCGCCGAGATTCACCCTGTGCGTCGGCCACCACGCCTCGACGGATTTCGGCACCGACGCGATCGCGGCGAGGTGGAAGCAGCCGTCCATGCCGTCCATCGCGCGGCGCACCGTCGGCTCGTCGGCGACGTCGCCGACGATCACTTCGGCCTCGGCCGGCGCGTTGGCGCGGAGCCCGGTCGAAAGGTCGTCGAGGATGCGCGCCCGGTGCCCGCGCGCGACCAGGGCATCCGCCAGATGCGAACCGATGAAGCCGCAGCCGCCGGTGACGAGATAGGACCTCATTCGCCTCGCGCCTTCGATGTTCCCCGACGCCGCGGGGTCTCATGTCATACCACGTTTTGAGAAGCAAATTTTCGGTTTAGATTTCGTTAAGCGCCGGCGGGCGGCGGGCAATGCGCGGCGCCGGCCCTTCGCGCCGGCGCGAGCGTGGGCTTGCGCCGCGGGCCCGCGCACGCGATCTAGTGCGCGCCGGATGGGTGGCCGAGCGGTTTAAGGCACCGGTCTTGAAAACCGGAGGGCGCGCAAGCGCTCCGGGGGTTCGAATCCCTCCCCATCCGCCATTCGACCGGCGTGTCGCTCGGCGATTGTGCGGCGCCGGTGTCGCGCCAGCATGCGGTTCAGCCGATCTTTCGGCGGATCGGGGACCCTACGGAGCGCGCGCTTCCGCGATTGGCGCATGCGGATGCGGGGTCGGTATAGTCGCCCGGGTTGGGGAGAACGGACATGAGCAAGAACAAGCCGATAGGAATTGTCACGCTGGATGGGCAGCGCGTCACCGGCGAGGCCGCCGGATCGCAGCCTCCGGCGCCGCCACTCCGTCGCAACCGCGTCGATCCGCACCGGCCGATCGACGCCGAGACCGGCTTCGAGATCAGCGATGAGTTCGAACCGTTCAACGCCAAGTACGACGTCTTCAACCGCGCCAACTGGGACGACGCGGTGCGTTCGGAAAAGGCGGTCGAATTCTGGCAGGCCTACATCATGCCCCATGCGCGGGCGCGCAAGGCCGACGGCTACAGCCAGCGCGACTACGCGCTGCGGAACGCCGCCTGGCATTTCACGAAGGCGTTCGCGACCTTGAAGGCGGGAAGCCAGGGCCGCAACGAGGGCTTCACGGACACGTTCACGCTGCACGGCCCCGGCTGGCCGGAAAAATGGCCGGTCGGGGCACCCGATGCCGCGGCGGCCGACATCAAGAAGGTGGCGAAGCTGTTCGGCGCCGACCTCGTCGGCATCTGCGAATACGACGAGCGCTGGATGTACAGCGCGAAATTCAGCCGCGCCGACATGTCCGAGCGCGATCTCGGCCTGCCCGCGGGGCTGACGCACGTGATCGTCGTCGTCACCGCGATGGACAGGGATCTGACCGCGACCGTGCCCTCGGCCCTCGCCGCCACGGCCACCGGCATGGGCTATACGCAGGATGCCATCACGCTGATGACCATCGCCCAGTACGTGCGCAATCTCGGCTACGAGGCGCACGCCAGCATGAACGACACGGGGCTCAACATCCCGCTCGCGATCCAGGCGGGCTTGGGCGAATACGGGCGCCACGGCCTGGTCATCACCAAGGAGTTCGGGCCGCGCGTGCGGATCGGCAAGATCTTCACCGACATGCCGCTCGCCCCCGACAAGCCGATCCGCTTCGGCGTGACCGAATTCTGCAATGCCTGCAACGCCTGCGCCGCGAATTGCCCGCCGCGCGCGATTCCGTCCGGTCCGCCGAGCTTCGAGGCGCCGAACATCTCCAGCTTCAAGACGATCAAGAAATGGACCACCGACGCCGAGAAGTGCTTCAAGTTCTGGACGCAGCAGAACACCGAATGCTCGATCTGCATCCGCGTCTGCCCCTACAATCGCATCTTCAAGCGACGCCGGGACAGATTGTGGCGCTGGCTCGCCGGCACCCGCGCCCGGCGCCTCGCGCTCTGGC
Organism: Candidatus Odyssella sp.; assembly: GCA_016792765.1. Lineage (GTDB taxonomy): Bacteria > Pseudomonadota > Alphaproteobacteria > Bin65 > Bin65 > SBBV01. The sequence continues at coordinate 44 of JAEULD010000331.1, read as the reverse complement.
TCGACAGGCGCATGCGCGACATGGGGCGGACGCGCGCGCAGTCG
>JAEULD010000314.1 GCA_016792765.1 Candidatus Odyssella sp. | reverse complement strand
TCGTCGATGCCTGCACGCTCTGCGACATCTGCTTCATGGCGAAGTGCCCCTACGTGCCGCCGCACGCGTTCAACGTCGATTTCCCGCATCTGATGCTGCGCTACCGCGCGGTGCAGCACAGGAAGGGCGAAATCCCCGGCTTCTGGGAGAACCAGCTCACCAAGACCGACCGCAACGGCCATCTCTGCTCGCACATCTCCGGGCTCGCCAACTGGGGGAGCAAGACCGGCAACGGCCTGACGCGCCCGCTGATGGAGAAGGTCGCCGGCGTCGACCGCAACGCGGCGCTGCCGAAGTATCACGCCCGCACGCTCGAGAAGCGCGCCAAGCGCGAAAAGCCGGAGATCAACACGTCCGCGCCGGCCTATGGCCGCAAGGTGGCGCTGTTCGCCACCTGCTTCTCGAACTACAACAACCCCGACATCGGCACCGCGTTCCTGCGCATCCTCGCGCACAACGGCGTCGAGGCCGAGGTGGTCTATCCCGGCTGCTGCGGCATGCCGATGCTGGAGCACGGCGACATCGCCGCCGTCGCCGACAGCGCGAAGAAGGTCGCGGCCGCGATGAAGCCCTGGATCGACAAGGGCTACGACGTCGTGGCCCTCGTGCCCTCCTGCGCGCTGATGCTGAAGTTCGAGTGGCCGCTGATCCTGCCGGGCCATCCCGAGGTGGAGGCGCTCGGCAAGGCCACGCGCGATGCGGCGCAATACATCGTCGAGCTCGCGAAAAAGCCGGGGCCCGGCCTGGCGCCGGGCCTGAAGCCGCTCGAGGGCGGCGTCGCGCTCCACATCTCGTGCCATTCGCGCGCGCAGAACATGGGCCAGAAGGCCGCCGAGATGCTGCGCCTCATTCCCGGCATCGATCTCAAGGTCATCGAGCGTTGCTCGGGCCATGGCGGCTCGTGGGGCGTGATGAAAGGCAATTTCGAGACGGCGATGAAGATCGGCAAGCCGGTCGCCAAGCAGGCGGCCGAGGCGAAGAAGCGCTATGTCGCCTCGGAGTGCCCGCTCGCCGGCATCCACGTGCTGCAGGGCATGGAGCGCATCGAGGCCGAGGGCAAGATCGTGCCCGACCGCGCCCCGCACCCGGTCGAATTGTTCGCCAAGGCCTACGGGCTGGCCGATTGATGTGTGGCCGCCAAAGCAAGTGAACGGGAGGCGGGGAGCCGGGGAGATTTTTTCGCGCGGCTTTGCCGCGCCGACGTCCTTCTCCCCGGCGCCCCGGCTCCTGTTCGCTTGAACTTGCATTTTTCCGCACGGTGACGACGATGAAGCACGAAATCACGCGCGCCGACCTCCTGCCGATCTCGGTCTACGAGAGGGAGCGCAAGGAGCGGCGCCGGAAGATGGCGGCGATGAAGGCCAACCGCCGCATGGAGGTGGGGCCGTTCGCCACCTTCTATTTCGAGAACTACGACACGATGCTGCACCAGGTGCACGAGATGCTCGCGATCGAGCGCGGCGGCGAGGAGCAGGTGCAGAGCGAGCTCGACGCCTACAATCCGCTGGTCCCCAAGGGCCGCGAGCTGGTCGCGACGCTGATGTTCGAGATCGAGGATCCGGATCGCCGCGCGCGCGAGCTGTCCCGCCTCGGCGGCATCGAGCACCGCATCGAGATGAGCGTGGCGGGCACGCGCGTTCCCGCCCGGCAGGTCGAGGACGAGGAGCGCACGCGCGACGACGGCAAGACCTCGTCGGTCCACTTCCTGCGCTTCGCGTTCCCGCCCGCGGCGATCGCCGCGTTCAAGCAGCCCGGCGCCGAAATCGTCGTCGCCTTCGCGCATCCGAACTACGCGCACATGGCGCGCATGCCCGAGCCGGTGCGCGCGGCGCTGGCCGGCGATTTCGACTGAGCGCGCAAGGGGCGGCGCGCATGCGGCTGTCGGCCCCGATCGAATGGTTGCGCGCCCGGCAGCGGCGGCGCGCGCTGCGCCCGCTGCGCGCCGACATGGAGGCCTTTTTCGCGGAGCTGCGCGGCACGCCCGTTCTCTTTTTCGCCAATCCCGGCAACGCCGGCGATTCGCTGATCGCCGCCGCCACGGCGCAGGCGTTCGCGCGCAGCGGGGTCGAAGCGGCGCCTATCGGCCTCGACGCCGCGGTGGAGGGCCGGGTCGTCGTGCTCGGGGGCGGCGGAAACTTCATTCCGCTCTATCACCAGATCGCCGAAGCCATCGTGCGCTTTTCGGCGCGGAAAGCAGCCCGGATCGTGCTGCTGCCGCACACGATTCGCGGACGCGAAGCGGCGCTGCGGGAGCTCGCGGGCAACGTGACGATCTTCTGCCGCGACCGGCCGAGCTTCGAGCACGTGCGCGCGCTGCGCCCCGACATCGACGCCAGGCTCGGGCACGACATGGCGTTCCATCTCGACGCGGCGGCGTTCCTCGCCGACGCCGCGCTGGCCGCGCGCGCCGCGCCGGTCTGGCGCGCCACCCTGGCCAAGCACGGTCTCGACGAGGCCGCGCTCGGCCGGCGCGAAGGCGTGCGCCTCCGCCGGCTCGACGCGGAGGCGCCGGTCCGCGCGCCGACCAGCGACCTCGACGTGTCCCACGTCTTCACGCTCGGAACCGGGGCGCGGGAAGCGCCGATCGCGGCCTGGTGCCTGCTCAAGACGATCGGCGCCGCGCGCCTCGTCGAGACGGATCGGCTGCACGTGGCGATCGGCGCGGCGCTGCTCGGCACGCCGTGCCGGTTCCACGACAATTCCTACGGCAAGAACTCCGCCGTCTATCGCCAGAGCCTCGCGGGCCGGTTCGCGAACATTCGTCCCGTCGGAGAGGCCTTCGCATAGCCGGCTGCGCGCGCTCAGAAGCCGCGGAACGACGCGAACTCCTCGCACGGCACGCGCTCGCTCACCAGCGTGTTCACGAGCGCGTTCTCGTCCTCGTAGCCCAGGCACATGCCGCAGACGAGCTGCTCTTCGGCCGGCAGTCCGAGCACCTCGCGCACGGTGTCGGGATACTCGACCCACGCCGCCTGCGGGCAGGTGTGCAGGCCCTGGCCGCGCGCGGCGATCATCACGTTCTCGAGGAACATGCCCATGTCGAGCCAGCTGCCGAGCTCGAGATCGCGGTGGAACGTGAAGAACATTCCCACCGGCGCGCCGAAGAATTCGTAGTTGCGGCCGAACTGCGCCCACATGCCGGCCTTGTTCTCGCGCGTGATGCCGAGCAGCGCGTAGAGATCCCAGCCCACCTTGCGGCGGCGCGCGAGATAGGGCTCGAACCATTTCCGCGGGTAGTAGCTGAACTCGGGATGCGGCGGCCCTTCCTCGCGGCGTTTCATCACCGCCCGGGTCATGCGCTCCTTCTCGGCGCCGGCCAGCACATACGCCTTCCAGGGCTGGACGTTGGTGCCCGAAGGCGCGCGCGCCGCCACGTCGAGGATGTGCTTCACGGTCGCGAGCGGCACCGGATCGGGCCGGAACGCGCGCACCGACTTCCTCGTGGTGATCGCCTCGTCGACGGACATCTGCGGTCTTGCGTGCATGCGCCTCGCTCCGGAACGGCGCGGGGCTTTCCTTCGCCGCCGCGGCCCGGCATGACATAGGCCATGTACAGGTATCTCGCCAGCGTATGGGTGGCGGCGCCCGCCGCAGAGGCGTTCGGCTTCTATTGCACCCCCGAAAACTGGCAGCCGGCGCTCCCGGCCCTGGTCGGCGTGGAGATGCTTTCCGATCCGCCGTTCGGCCTCGGCACGCGCTGGCGGCAGCGCCGGCGCTTTCTCTGGATGGAGCAGGAGAGCGAGGCCGAGGTCGTGGGCTGGGAGCCGCCGCAGACGCTCGAATGCCGCGTCCGCATGCCGAAGCTCGACCAGGCGGGCGGCACGCTCGCCGTCGGGCACTATTTCAAGGAAGAAGGCGCCGGAACGCGCTGGATCGTCGGCGCCAGCCTCGCGATGCCCCAGGCGATGCCGCGCGCGGTCGAATGGACCGTCTACGCCCCGATGCGCTGGAGCGCGCGCCGCGATCTCGCCGCGTTCAAGCGGGCGATCGAGCGCGCGCGGAAGGCCTGACGGCTACGCCGCCTTCGCGAGATCGCGCAGCACGTATTGCAGGATGCCGCCGTTCCGGAAGTATTCGACCTCGTCGAGCGTGTCGATGCGGCAGCGGAGGTTGAGCTTCCGCTGCGTGCCGTCCTTCTTCGAGATCGTGCAGACGACGTCCATGCCCGGCTTGATGCCGCCGGCGACGCCCTCGATGTCGACCGTCTCGGTGCCGTCGAGCTTCAGGTCGGCGACGGTGCCTTCCTTGAGCGTCAGCGGCAGCACGCCCATGCCGACGAGGTTCGAGCGGTGGATGCGCTCGAAGCTCTCGGCCACCACGGCGCGGATGCCGAGCAGCGTCGTGCCCTTGGCCGCCCAGTCGCGCGAGGAGCCGGTGCCGTATTCCTTGCCGGCGAAGACGACGAGCGGCGTGGCGTCGGTGCGATACTTCATCGCCGCGTCGTAGATCGGCATCGTCTCGCCGGTCGGCACGTATTTCGTCACGCCGCCTTCGACGCCGGCCACCATCTGGTTCTTGATGCGGATGTTGGCGAAGGTGCCGCGCATCATCACCTCGTGGTTGCCGCGCCGCGCGCCGTACTGGTTGAAGTCGGCGGCGGAAACGCCCTGGCCGAGCAGGAACTTGCCGGCCGGGGAATCCTTCTTGATCGAGCCCGCCGGCGAGATGTGGTCGGTCGTGATCGAATCGCCGAGGATCGCCAGGATGCGCGCGCCCTTCACGTCGGAAATCTTGCCCGGCTGCTTGCCCATGGAAACGAAGTAGGGCGGGTTCTGCACGTAGGTACTGACGGCATCCCAGGCATAGGTGAGGCCGGCCGAGGTCTTGATCTTCTTCCAGTGCTCGTCGCCCTCGAACACGTTGGCGTAGCGCTTGCGGAACATCGCCGGCGTGAGCACGGACTTGATCGTGTCCTCGATCTCCTTGTTCGTCGGCCACACGTCCTTGAGGTAGACGAGCTTGCCGTCCTTGCCGGTGCCGAGCGGCTCGGTGGTGAGATCGCGCGCGACCGTGCCGGCCAGCGCATAGGCGACGACGAGCGGCGGCGAGGCGAGATAGTTCGCCTTGGTCAGCGGGTGGACGCGGCCCTCGAAATTGCGGTTGCCGGACAGCACCGCGGCCACGGTGATGTCTTTCGCCACGATCGCGGCGTCGATCGCCTCGGGCAGCGGGCCGGAATTGCCGATGCAGGTCGTGCAGCCGAAGCCGACGAGGTTGTAGCCCATCGCGTCGAGATCGGCCTGGAGGCCGGCGGCGGAAAGATAGTCCGCCACCACCTGCGAGCCGGGCGCGAACGAGGTCTTGACCCAGGGCTTCGGCCGGAGGCCGAGCGCCCGCGCCTTGCGCGCGACGAGGCCGGCGGCGACCAGCACCGAGGGGTTCGAGGTGTTCGTGCAGCTGGTGATCGCCGCGATCACCACGTCGCCGTCGCGCAGCGCATAGTCGGTGCCGGCCACCGGCGACTGGCGGCGCTCCTCGCGCTTCGCCATGTCCTTGAAGCCGGCGTCGAAGTTGCCCTTGATCTGCGTGAGCGGGATGCGGTCTTGCGGCCGCTTGGGGCCGGCCAGCGAGGGCACGACGGTGCCGATGTCGAGCTCGAGCGTGTCGGTGAACACCGGGTCGGGCGTCGCCGCGTCGCGCCACATGCCCTGGGCCTTCGCATAGGCCTCGACGAGCTTAACGCGCTGGGGATCGCGGCCCGAGAACGCGAGGTAGTCGAGCGTCGCCTTGCCGATCGGGAAGAAGCCGCAGGTGGCGCCGTATTCGGGCGCCATGTTCGCGATCGTCGCCATGTCGGCGATCGTGAGGGTGTCGAGGCCGCTGCCGAAGAACTCGACGAACTTGCCGACGACGCCCTTCTTGCGCAGCATCTGCGTCACGGTCAGCACGAGGTCGGTGGCGGTGGTGCCTTCCTTGAGTCGGCCGGTGAGCTTGAAGCCGATCACCTCGGGGATGACCATCGATACGGGCTGGCCGAGCATCGCGGCCTCGGCCTCGATGCCGCCCACGCCCCAGCCCAGCGCCGAGAGGCCGTTCACCATCGTCGTGTGGCTGTCGGTGCCCACGAGCGTATCGGGATAGGCGTAGGTCTTGCCGCCGATTTCGGCCGTCCACACGGTCTGCGCGAGATATTCGACGTTCACCTGGTGGCAGATGCCGGTGCCGGGCGGCACGACGCGGAAATTGTCGAACGCGGTCTGTCCCCAGCGCAGGAACGCGTAGCGCTCGCCGTTGCGCTGGTATTCGAGCTCGACGTTCTTCCGGAAGGCCTGCGCGTCGCCGGCGTAGTCGACGATGACCGAATGGTCGATGACGAGATCCACCGGCACCAGCGGATTGATCTTGCGCGGATCGCCGCCCAGCGCCTTCATCGCGTCGCGCATCGCGGCGAGGTCGACGACGGCGGGGACGCCGGTGAAGTCCTGCATCAGCACCCGCGCGGGGCGGAAGCCGATCTCGGTCTCGCTCCGGCGGTCCTTGAGCCAGCCGGCCATCGCCTTCACGTGATCGACGGTCACGCTGCGGCCGTCCTCGAAGCGCAGCAGGTTCTCGAGCAGAACCTTCAGCGAGAACGGCAGGCGCGAGATGTCGCCCAGCGCCTTCGCGGCGGCCTCGAGGCTGAAGTATTCGTAGCTCTTCCCGTCCACGGTCAGGGTGCGGCGGGTCTTGAGGCTGTCGTGTCCGGTGGCGCGCATGACGAAGAGGCTCCCACACCTCGGGCCGTCCGGCCTCGGGGCTCGCGACGATCGCGGCGGGCGGACGTGCGGAAAGAGACTGGCTCAGAAAGCGCCGGCGGATAGGCCGGGCGCGCCGGGGTTACATCATGTGGCGGCGCCCGTCCAGATGGCGGGGCGGCGCAGGGCCGCGCATGGCGCGCGGACCCGGCGAAGGGCCGGCCCGGTTTCGGCCGGTTACGGGCCGACGCGGGTCACTTTGAAGTGGCCGGCGTTGTTGTTGTAGACGTGCAGCATGTAGGTGCCGCCGCCGCGCATGGCGTTCACGAGCGCCTGCAGCGCCGCGGGAAGGCCTTCGACGCGGCAGACGCCGGCGGTGTTGCAGGTCACGCGCACGTCGCCCGAGCCGTCCACGTAGAACTGGTCCGGCTCGGCGCCGTTGATGCGGCGGTCGAGCCACGTGCATTCGCCGGCATTCGGCGGGCGCACGGAGCCGGCTTCGCCGGCCTTGCGGAAGCGCACGACGATGCGCGCCGTGTCGCCGATGGTCTGGACGCGATAGACCAGCGGGCCGCCGCCCTTGCACATCAGCACGTAGCTGGTGGGCGCGGCCTGGGCCTGGCCGGCGGCGCCGAGGCCCGAGAGGGCGAGAAGGGCCAGCGCGGCCCCGAGCGTTTTCTTGGCAAGCATGTGGGTAGTCTCCTGTCGGAACTGGTATTTGGCGTTGCGACCCCGTGACGGTGCTTACATAACAAAGCGGCGCTGAACCGGGCGTGAGGCGCGCGTTCAGTCGCCATTCAGCGCCGAGCAGGGAGGCATCCGCGTGCGCGACGTTAACCAAGTCCTGGAATTCTGGCTGGCGCCGGCGAACCGGTCGCTGTGGTTCAAGAAGGTGCCGGCCTTCGACGACGAGATCCGCCGCCGCTTCGAGCCGCTGCACGAACGCGCGGCGGAAGGGCGCCTCGCGCAGTGGCAGAACACGCCCGAGGGCTCGCTCGCGCTGGTGATCTGCCTCGATCAGTTTCCGCGCAACATGTATCGCGGCACGCCGCGCGCCTTCGCCACCGACGAGAAGGCGCGGCTCGTCGCCGACTGGGCGGTGGATCGCGGCTTCGACATGAAGATCGAGGACGAGCAGGTCCGCTTCTTCCTCTACCTGCCGTTCGAGCACAGCGAGAACATCGACGACCAGCACCGCTGCATCGAGCTCGTGCGCCGCGGCTGTCCGGGCGATCCGGAAATCATGCGCTACGCGCTGATGCATCGCGAGGTGATCGCGAAATACGGCCGCTTTCCGCACCGCAACGCGATCCTCGGCCGCCGCAACACGCCCGAGGAAGACGAGTATCTGAAGCAGCCCGGCGCCGGCTTCTGAGCCGCGGCCGGATTCAGCGCTCCGCGCGCCCGCCGGCCGCCGGCTGCGGGTCGGGCAGCGCGAGCGGCCGGCGTTCGGCCGGGCACTGGCCGCACGCCGGCTCCTCCTCGCGCGCGAAGAATTCGTCGAGCGCCGCGTCGCTGCAGCCCGGCTCGAGCGGGCGATAGGACAGCGAGGGCGACCACTCCGGGCCGAGGCCGTAGCGCGCGTGCTGCATCGGCAGGTAGGCGAGCGGCGCGCATTTCCAGATGCGCCCGTCGAGAATCTGCGGGCAGAGGCGCGCCGGGCAGATCTCCCAGCTGCGGCGAGGGTTCCCGTCCGCGAACGGCTTCATCGCGGCGCCGAAGCCGCGATAGCGGCGCGTCCAGTTCCGGAACGAGTCGTGCAAGCGAATGTCGACGCCGCGCTCCCGCCAGCCTTGCGCGAGCGCGAGGACCGGCGCGATCCGCGCACGGTAGGCGGGCGAATCGTGATGGATCGAGAGGTCGATCCAGGCCGGCGCCGCCGCCCGCATCGCGTCGGGCAGCTCGGGGTGGCGCTCGAGGAAAAAGCCGTTGGTCACGAGGCGGATCGCCGTCGCCGGCCAAAGGCGGCGCGCGAGGCGCACGAAACCGGCGAGGTCGGGGTGGATGGTGGGCTCGCCGCCGACGAGCGAGAACCGGTCGGGGCGCAGCCGCGCGGTCCACGGCGCCATCCAGCGCTCCGCCGCGGCGAGATCGACGATGCCCCGGTGGCCGTGATTGGAATAGTGCGCGCAGCTCTCGCAGGCGAGATTGCAGGCGTGCGCGACGTGAATTTCGAGATTGAAGATCCGGCGCCGCGCGGGCGGGCCGGTCGGTTCGCCGAGAGGGGCCGGGCTAGGCATCGCCGCTCCGCGCCGCGGGCTAGGCCGCCGGCGGCGCCGGCGCGCGCGCCGCATGCCGCTCGCGCGCGATCGCGCACCAATCGTCGAACATCGGGCGTAGCACGATCTCGTCGGCATGGAACTCGAAGGCGCGCTCCACCGCGCGAAGCCGCGCCTGCCGCCACTGCGCCTCGGACCAGGCTCGCGTCGCGCGGATCAGGGCCGCGGCCTCCTCGAGGCTGCCATAGGCCGCGCCGGCGTCGCCGACGTAGCGCTTCAGCGCGGGCACGTCGCGCACGAGAACGTAGGCGCCGGTCGCCATCGCCTCGGCGATCGATACCGGCGCACCAACGAGCTTGTGAACCGCCTCGCCTGGCTGGGTGGCGCTGTGCACGTATATCCCGGCCTGTTCGAACAGCGCCGCCATCTCGGGGCGCTGCACGTCGATCAACAGCTCCACCGGCGATCCGATCTCGGCCTTGAGCGCCTGGATGGCCTCCACCTCCTTTTCCATGCCGGTGCCGCGCGCCAGCGCGAGGACGACGCGGTATTCCGGCACGCGCTTGGCGAGGTGGACGATGAAGGCCACGGCGTTCTGCGGCAGGCACGCCGAGGCGCGCAGCACGAGCTTCGTGTCCTTGCGCCTGGCAGGCCGGAAAAGCCGGGTGTCGAACGCGGGCGGCACGACCCTCAGCCGCTCGTCGCGCGGCAAGTCCCCCGCTGTTTCGCCGGGGAGGACGTAGGCGCGCCGCAACAGGGGAAGCTCGAGCGCTTGCTTCACCAGTTCCGGACCCTGATCGAAACTATGCCCGCGCACCGTGACCGGCACGCCCGCAGCCGCGAGCGCGGCGCGATGCCGGTCGAACACGGTGAAGTAGTGGATGTGGATGACGTCCGGGTTCACCGCCCGGATCGCATCGGCGAGCAGGCCGCGGTGGACCGCGACATCGTGCGGAAACGGCGAAGCCCCGCTTCCGGGTGCGTAGAGTTCGATGGCGGCGCCGAAGCGCCGCATGCAGTCGATTTCCGCATGGATGTAGCTCTCGCTCAACTGCGGGAAGTGCAACGCTGCATACAGAACGCGCGGCGCCACGGCCGGCCGCGGCCACCATTTGCGGCGCAGCCGGAACGCGTTCGGCCCGAGCGGCACCGTGGTCGAGATGCGCTCCGCGCCCGCGGCGCAGTAGCGCCCGCCCACCGCCGGGATCCGCGCCGGAGGGCGATGCGCCGTGTAGCGCAGCAACAGATCCCAATCGACCGCGCGTTCCAGCTCTTCGTCGAAGCCGCCGAGCCGCTCGAACAGCCGCCGCCGGTGAACGAGCACGTTGAGATCGACGATGTTGTGCTCGAGGAGCCACGGCCGGTCGAAGCGCGGCAATGCGAAGTCGATGCGCCCGTCCGGCCACTCGTAGGCGATGCCGGCGTAGCCCACGTCGAGGTCCGGATCGGCGCGGAAGGCTGCGGCGGCGGCCTCGAGAAAGCGCGGATACCAGAAGTTGTCGCTGTCGAGATAGGCGACGAGCGCGCCGCGTGCGTTGCGGAGCGCCAGGTTGCGCGCCGCGGAAACGCCGGCGTGCGCCTGCCGGAACGTGCGGATGCGCGGATCGCCGCGGAAGCCTTCGAGCGCCGCCGCGAGTCCGTCGGTGCTGCCGTCGTCGACGATCAGCAATTCCCAGGACGCGAACGTCTGCGCCAAGACGCTCCGGATCGCGCGGCCGACCGCGTCGGAACGGTTCCAGACCGGCATCACGACGCTGATCTCGGGCTCCGCCCCGGCCGCGCGCGGATCGGGCCGCGCGGCGGCGAGCACCTCGTGCATCATCGCGTCGAGCTCGCCGATCAGCAGGCGGTCGTACTCGATGCGCCGCCGTTGCATCGCGGCGATTTCGTTGCGCAGCCGGCCGATTTCCGCGTCCGCCGCGGCGCTCTTGCGCCGCAGCTCCTCGATCTCGGCGGGAGGCGGGCCGTCTTGCCGGATCGGCGGCGCCGGGCCTGCGACGGGGTCGTTCGTCATCGGATGTTTCCCATCATCGGAGGTGGCTGCGGGCATGGGCGGATAGGGCGGCGCGGTCCCGGCTACGGCGCGGTCCTGGCGGCGCGCGCAGCCGCGCACCAGTCCTCGAACAGCGGGCGCAGCGCGAGTTCCCCGGTGTGGACCCGGAACGCATGGTCGATCGCGCGGATCTGCGCCTCCCGCCATGCGGCGTCGCTCCAGGCGTCCGCCGCGCGGATCAAGGCCGCAGCCTCGGCGATGTCGGCATAGAGCGCGCCGGCCCGGCCGACGAAGCCGATGAAAGGCGCCTCCTTGCGCGCCAGCACGTAGGCGCCGGTGGCCATGGCCTCGACCAGCGAGGCGGGCCCCGCCGCGCGCGCGCGCCGGCCGGGCCCCGGCGGCGGCGCGCCGTGCACGCAGATTCCGGCCGTGGCGAACAGGCGCGCCATCTCCGCGCGCGGCGTGTCGACGAGGATCTCGGCCGGCGAGCCGATCTCGGCGCGATAGGCGCGCAGCGCCTCGATCTCGGCTTCATGCCCGCTCACCGTCGCGACGGCGGCGACGACGCGGTGCGCGGGCAGGAGTTTCGCCAGCTCGAGGACGAAGCGGAGATCGCTCTCGGGCAGAGCCGGCGCCGCGCGCAGGACGAGGCGGCGGTCCTTCGCGGCGGCGGGCGCGAACAGCGCGGTGTCGAACACCGGCGCGGCGCGGCGCAGGCGCGGGTCCTGCGGTCCGCCGGCGCCGGGCATCAGATAGGCGCGCACGAGGTTCGGCAGCGTCAGCGCGCGCGCGATCGCGCCGGGCGCCGTATCCGTCGCGCGGCCGCGCACCGTCACCGGCAGGCCGGCCGTTTCGAGCGTCTGCCGTTGCTGCTCCAGCAGCGTCAAGCCGTGCACGTGCACGACGTCGGGGCGGAAGGCCGCGATCGCCTCGGCGAGGGCGCCCCGATGCACGGGGTCGCCCTGCGCGAGAGCCGCGCCGCCCGGCGAAGCGCCGCGCGCGGCGGCCCAGATCGCGGTTACCGCGCCGCAGCGGCGCAGGCTCGCCAGCGCCGCGTGAAGCTCGCCTTCGCTCGCCTGCGGAAAGGCGGACGCCGCGAACAGCACGCGCGGCGCGATCTCCGGGCGCGGCAGCCACCGCTGCTTGATCCGGAACACGTTGTCGTAGAGCGGCCGCGTCGCCGACTGGCGGTCCTTGTCCACGATGCGGTAGCGCGCGCCCATCACCGGGATGTGCGCCGCCGGATGCCGCTCGGTGTAGCGCAGCATCAGATCCCACTCGTAGGCGCGGGTCAGGGTCTCGTCGAAGCCGCCCAGCAGTTCGTAGGAGCGCCGCCGATGCACGATGACGTTCATGTCGGCGAGGTTGTCGCGCAGGATCGCCTCGCGGCTGTAGGGCAGCAGGTAGAAGCGCACGTCGCCGTTCGGCCAGTCGTAGGCGATGGCGCCGTAGGCGATGTCGAGCTCCGGGTCGGCGCGGAAAACCTCGACGGCGGCGTCGAGGAAGCGCGGATACCAGAAATTGTCGCTGTCGAGATAGGCGACGATCGCGCCGCGCGCGAGGCGGACGCCGTTGTTCCGCGCCACGCATTCGCCGCGGTTCCGCTGGCGGACGAGGCGGATACGCCTGTCGGCGAGCAGCGGGCGGAGCGCGCCGGCGATGTCGTCGGTGCTGCCGTCGTCGACGACGATCAGCTCCCAATTGCGGAAGGTCTGCGCCAGCACGCTTCGCACCGCCGTCAGCAGCAGCTCCGGCCGGTTGAAGACCGGCATCACGACGCTCACCTCCGGCGACTCGGCGCCGGCGGCGGGGTCGGGCGCCGCGGCGGCGATCAGCCGCTCGGCGAGGCGGTCGAGCTCGTCGACGAGCATGCGTTCCGATTTGTAGAGCTGGCTGCGCCAGCTCTCGGACTCGGCCTTGAGCGCGGCGGCCTCGCTTTTTCGCGCCGCCGCCTCCGCCCTCAGCGCCGCCGCCTCGCGCTCGGCTGCGAGCGCCCGCGCGGTCAGCGCGTTGATCTCGGACTCGGCGGCTGAAAACCGGCCGCGCGCGGCGGCGAGCGCGCCCGCGACGCGGCCGTCGAGCGCCGCGATCTCGGCCGCGGCCATGCCGATGGCGGCGTCGTCGGTGACGAACGGCGCCTGGCGCGGCACGACGCGATCGGCACGGCCCGCTTTCGGGGCCGCCGGGCCTGACGCCGCCGGGTCGGGTTCGGGCGCCGCTGGCGCGCCGCCTGGGTCGTGCGCGCGCGTTGGGCGAAGCGGGTCTTGCACGTGAACTCCGGCGCATGCTCGCCGCGCCGGCAGCGCGTCGCAGCCGGTACATTTTAGGCGATGCAGGAAGGCAAGCCAATGCCGCGGCCGGCTCGCCGCGGCGCGCGCCGCCGCCGGCCGCCCGCGCGCCGCGCTCTTGCGCGCCCGCGCGAGGGCCCTCGCCGACACGCTTGCATCCGCGCCGCG
>JAEULD010000351.1 GCA_016792765.1 Candidatus Odyssella sp. | reverse complement strand
CGCGAATCGCGGCAGTGCCGCGTGGGTCCCCGTTTTCGCGGGGACGACGGTATTTGGAAACGGGGGCGGCTCTGTCGCCTATGCGCGGGCGTGCGTATGGGTGCGTTCGCCGAAGCCGGGCGCGCGGAAAGCCAAGAAAAGCCAAGGTGGGGGTTGGCTTTTGCCTGGCCGGCCTTGGCTTTTCTTGGCTTTCGCGGCCGGAAAAAGCCAAGAAAAGCCAACCAAAGCCAAGGAAAGCCAAGGTTTGCGCGCCGCGCGCCGCGGCGGCACCGGCGCGGGCCGTCACCGCGCTGTCATGGCCGTTGTGCGGTGCGGCGGGCGCGGGCTACAAAAAGCGCGGCAGGCTTCGCGCCGCGAATTCTGCCGAAGCTCGCCGCCGGGCGATCGACCTCGCCGCCCGGCGAGCGCGTCAGAGGGGCCGCTGTTCACGTGTTCAAGAAAATCCTGATCGCCAATCGCGGCGAGATCGCCTGCCGCGTCATCCGCACCGCGCGCCGCATGGGCATCAAGACCGTCGCGGTCTATTCCGAGGCCGACGCGGACGCCCTCCATGTGCAGATGGCCGACGAGTCGGTGGCGATCGGCCCGGCGCCCTTGGCGCAGTCGTATCTGCAGATCGAGAAGATCATCAAGGCCTGCAAGGATACCGGCGCCCAGGCCGTGCATCCCGGCTATGGCTTCCTCTCCGAGAACCAGGCCTTCGCCGCCGCACTGCGGAAGGCCGGCATCAAGTTCATCGGCCCGCCGAGGAAGGCCGTGGCCGCGATGGGCGACAAGATCGAATCGAAGAAGCTCGCCAAGGCCGCGGGCGTCAACACGGTGCCGGGGCATCTGGGCGTGATCCCCGACGCGGCCGCGGCGGTGAAGATCGCGCGCGAGATCGGCTATCCGGTGATGATCAAGGCCTCGGCCGGCGGCGGCGGCAAGGGCATGCGCATCGCCCACAGCGACGCCGAGACCGAAGAGGGCTTCCGCTCGGCCACGGCCGAAGCGAAGAACGCGTTCGCCGACGACCGCGTGTTCGTCGAGAAATTCGTCGAGCAGCCGCGCCACATCGAGATCCAGGTTCTGGCCGACGCGAAGGGCAACTGCGTCTATCTCGGCGAGCGCGAATGCTCGATCCAGCGCCGCCACCAGAAGGTGATCGAAGAGGCGCCGAGCCCGTTCCTCGACGCCAAGACGCGCAAGGCGATGGGCGAGCAGGCGGTGGCGCTGGCCAAGGCGGTGGGCTACGTCTCGGCCGGCACGGTGGAGTTCATCGTCGACAAGAAGCGCAACTTCTACTTCCTCGAGATGAACACGCGGCTCCAGGTGGAGCATCCGGTCACAGAGAAGATCACGGGCCTCGATCTCGTCGAGCTGATGATCCGCGTCGCCGCCGGCGAAAAGCTGCCGTTCGAGCAGAAGGACGTGAAGCTCAAGGGCTGGGCGATCGAATCGCGCGTCTACGCCGAGGACCCGGTGCGGAATTTCGTGCCGTCGATCGGGCGGCTGGTGCGCTACCGCCCGCCCGCGGAGAGCGATTCGGTGCGGGTCGATACCGGCGTCTACGAGGGCGCCGAGATCAGCATGTATTACGACCCGATGATCGCCAAGCTCGTGACCTACGGGCCGACGCGCGAGGCCGCGATCGCGCGCATGGAGGGTGCGCTCGACGCGTTCCACATCCGCGGCGTGAACCACAACGTGCCGTTCCTGGCGGCGATCCTGCGCTCGCCGCGCTTCCGCGCCGGCAATCTCACCACCGGCTTCATCGCCGAGGAGTTCCCCGACGGCTTCAAGCCCGGCGATCTGGCGCCCGAGGTGGCGGCGCGGCTGGTGGCGGCGGCGGCCGTGATCCACGGGGCGCAGCGCGCGCGCGAGCTGGCGATCTCGGGCCGCCGCGACGGCGTGCTGGCGATGCCGGAGCCGGATTGGCACGTCCGCCTCGGCGGCGCCGGCTACGACGTGACGGTGACGGGCGCGCTGCCCGCGGCGCGCGTGCGGTTCGCGCTCGGCGGGCGCGACCACGATCTCGCGGTGGCGAGCGACTGGAAGATCGGCGAGCCGCTGTTCCGCGCCCGGATCGGCGACCGCGACGGCGGCGACGAGCTCACGATCCAGGCCGAGCGGCAGGGCGTGGCCTGGCGCCTCACCCATGCCGGCGCGTCGACGCTCGCGGTCGTGCTGTCGCGGCGCGCGGCGGCGCTGGCCGCGCAGATGCCCGAGAAGGCGGCGGCCGACACCTCGAAATTCCTGCTCTCGCCGATGCCGGGCCTGCTCGTCTCGCTCGCGGTCAAGGAGGGCCAGCAGGTCCGCGCCGGCGAGGAGCTGGCCGTGGTCGAGGCGATGAAGATGCAGAACGTGCTGCGCGCCGAGCAGGACGGCACCGTGAAATCGCTGCACGCCAAGCCCGGCGAAAGCCTCGCGGTCGATCAGGCGATCGTCGAGTTCGCCTGAGGCCGGGCGTCCGTGCGCTTGAAATCGCCCGTCCATCCGTTATGAGTGCGGCATGGCCGAGCCGGAACGTGCGGTGTCGCTGCGCATCGAAGGGCGGGTTCAGGGCGTCTGGTACCGCGGCTGGGCCGTGGCCGAAGCCGGGCGCCGCGGCCTGCGCGGCTGGGTCCGCAACCGGGCCGACGGCGCGGTGGAAGCGCTGCTGATCGGGCCGGCGGCGCGGGTGGCGGAGATGATCGAAGCGTGCCGCCGGGGTCCGCCCGCCGCCCGGGTCGCGGCGGTGGCCGAACGACCGGCCGCGGACGACGGCTCGCCCGACTTCCGCCAGCGGCCGACGGAATAGAGCAGGGATCGCATCGCGATGGGCCGGATACTCGTCGAAGGCGTGCCGTATCACATCGACAATTTCGACCGCTACATCGGACGCGTCATCGGCGTTTCCGACTGGCTCACGGTCGACCAGAAGCGCATCGACGAGTTCGGGCACGCCACGAACGACATGAATCGCATCCATGTCGATCCGGAGTTCGCGCGCACCAACAGCCCGTTCGGCGGCATCGTCGCGCACGGCTTCCTCACGCTGGCGCTGCTCACGCATCTCTCGCAGACCGCCGAGCTGATGCCCGAGGGCGTCGACTACGGCATCAATGTGGGCTTCGAGCGCGTGCGTTTCCTGGCGCCGGTGCCGGTCGACAGCGCGATCCGCCTGAAGGCGACGGCGCTGGCCTGCGAACTGCGGCAGCCGGGCCGCTGGAGCTTCAAGTGCCGCTGCAACATCGACGTGCGCGAGAGCGGCCGCGTGGCGCTGAGCGCGATCTGGTCGGTGCTGTTCATCAACACCGCGCTGTCCGGCCTCAAATCGGCGCACATGGCCGAAGGCGGCGGCTGAGCCGGAAGGTTTCGTTAACCTTCACTTGGCAGAGTGCTGGCCGCCTCGTCACCGCTGCCGGCACCATGCGCAAGTTCATCCTGCCCGTCCTGTTCATGGGCTTCATGCTGCTCAACGCCGCGCTGTTCGTGTTCATCACGCGCGAGTTCGACGGCACCAAGGTGACGAGCAAGCACGTGGTGCAGCCCGAGCCGCGTCAACGCTGACGCGCGCCGAACGTCTCCGCGAACGCGTGGCGCAGCGCGTCGTCGACCTCGGCCATCTGCGCATAGACGCCGAGATCGGCCAGCGAGGTGACGCCCAGGCGCGGGTCGGCGATGCCGCACGGCACGATGCCGGCGAAATGCCCGAGATCGGGATCGACGTTGAGCGACACGCCGTGCAGCGTGACCCAATGGCGCACGCGCACGCCGATCGCCGCGATCTTGTCCTCGCGGCCGGGACCCTTCTCGCGCGCGCGGTCGACCCAGATGCCGACGCGGCCCGCCCGCCGCTCGCCCTTCACGCCGAAGCGGGCGAGCGCGGCGATCATCCAGTTCTCGAGGTCGCACACGAAGCGGCGCACGTCGCCGCCGCGCCGCGCGAGGTCGAGCATCACATAGGCCACGCGCTGGCCGGGGCCGTGATAGGTGAACTGGCCGCCGCGCCCGGCCTGGTAAACGGGGAAGCGGTCCGCGGCCACGAGGTCGCCCGGCCGGGCGCTGGTGCCGGCCGTGTAGAGCGGCGGATGCTCGAGCAGCCAGACGAGCTCGGGCGCGCGGCCGGCGCGGATCGCCGCCACCCGCTCGTCCATCGCGGCCAGGGCGGCAGGGTAGGGCACGGGCGCATCGTCGATGCGCCATTCCACGGGCGCGATGCCGCCCTTGTCCGAAATCGTCGCAATGCCCAGTTCTGCTTGCGCCATGGATATCGATTTGGTATCCCAACGCGCCTTTCGCCAGCCAGGGTTATAGCCGGGCGGAAGGACGTGCAAGCTTCGGGCTTGCTGCTGTGGGCGATGCGGTCGTGGCGGAACTGGTAGACGCGCTAGCTTGAGGTGCTAGTTCCCGAAAGGGAGTGGAAGTTCGAGTCTTCTCGACCGCACCACAGCCGCCGAAACGGCCTTTGGCCTTCGACGAAACGATCACCGGCAAGGGGTCCCGAGCGGCCCTTCTGCTTCCATTCCGCGCCGCGAGGGCACATGCCAGGGGCGAACGATGCGTGTAGCGGCCCCCAACGGGGCCTTGCCGCGCCCGCTGCGCCGCGCCGGGGCGGCGCGCGCCGGCCTGCCTGAGCGCCTGAGCGGGGGCCGCCATGGCTGAGCCCCCGGCAAGCCCGGCAATCCCTGCCGCCGAGAGTCCGGCCCGTTCGTCCGTCGCGCTGTACGGGCTCCGCCCGGCGCTGGTCCGCGCGGTCATCGAGGCCGCCGAGGCCAACGATCGCGAGCGCGTGCGCCGGCTCGTCGAGCCGCTGCACTACAGCGACATCGCCGACCTGCTGGAGCGGCTCGGCTCCGACCAGCGGAAGCGCGTCGTCGTCTTCATCGGGCCCGACCTCGATCCCGACGCGATGGCCGAACTCGACGACGCCGTGCGCGAGGAGGTGATGGAGCTGCTCTCGCCGAAGCAGATCGCCGAGGTGGTGAGCGAGCTCGAGACCGACGACGCCGTGGCGGTCATCGAAGATCTGCCGAGGGAGACGCAGCAGGAGGTGCTGGCGCAGGTCGAGCCCGGGGAGCGGGCCGACATCGAGCAGAACCTCGCGTTCCCGGAAGACAGCGCCGGCCGCATGATGCAGCGCGATCCGGTTTCGATTCCCGAGACCTGGACGGTCGGCGAGACGATCGACCACATGCGCGAGGCGCCGGATCTGCCCGACGACTTCTACGATATCTTCGTCACCGACGCGCAGAAGCGGCTCAAGGGCACGCTGCCGCTCAACGTGCTGCTGCGCAAGAAGCGCCCGGTGCGCGTCGCGCAGATCATGAAGTCCGATCTCGTCACGATTCCGGCCACGATGGACCGCGAAGAGGTGGCGCGCCTGTTCCGCGACCGCGATCTCGTCTCGGCGCCGGTCGTCGACGGCGCGGGACGGCTGGTCGGCATGATCACGGTCGACGACATCGTCGACGTGATTCACGAGGAGGCCGAGGAAGACATGCTGCGCCTCCAGCGCGTCAGCGACACCGGCATTCACGAGCCGCTGTTCGTCATCGCGCGCGGCCGCGTGCAATGGCTGGTCGTCACGCTGATCAACACGATCCTCGCCGCGCTGGTGATCTCGCAGTTCCAGAAGACGATCGAGAGCCTCGTGGCGCTGGCCGTGCTGATGCCGATCGTGGCCGCGATGGGCGGCAATGCCGGCATGCAGGTGGTGACGGTGACCGTGCGCGCGCTGGCGATGAAGGAGCTTCAGCCCGGTACGGTCGCGCGCGTCGTCATGAAGGAGATCGCGGTCGCGGCCGGCAACGGCATCGTCTTCGCGCTGATCATGGGCACCATCGCCGGGCTGTGGTTCGGCGATTGGCGGCTCTCGCTCGTGCTCGCCGCCGCGATGCTGTTCAACATGATGTGGAGCGGCATCGCCGGCACGATGATCCCGCTCACGCTCGCACGGCTCGGCATCGATCCCGCCATCGCCGCCGGGCCGTTCCTCACCACCACGACCGACGTGCTCGGCTTCTTCCTGTTCCTCGGCCTGGCGACGGTGTTCCTGCTGTAGTCTTCAGCCCCGCGCCCGCGCGAATTCGTCGGTCAGCGCCGCGCCGGTCTTCTTGAGCGCCGGCACGAGCTTTTCGCGCAGCGCGCTCTGCGTGAAGCGCGGCGTCGGCACGGTGACGCTGAGCGAGGCGGCGACGGCGCCGGACGAATCGAAGAGCGGCACCGCCGCCGCGCACACGCCGTCGCGCCATTCCTCGCGATTCTTCGCCCAGCCCGTGCGGCGCACATCGGCCAGCTCGCGCTCGAACGCGGCGCGGTCGGCGATCGTCGCCGCGGTGTGGCGCGCATAGCTTCTCGGCAGGATATCCGCCAGCGACGCCGAGGGCAGGAAAGCGAGGATCGCCTTGCCGGTCGCCGAGCAATAGGCCGGCGCGCGCTGGCCGACGAAGGTGTCGACGCGCACCGGATGCGGGCTGTCGATCTTGTCGACGATGACGATGCCGTCGCCCTGCATCACGGAAAGATGCACGGTCTCGCCGGTCGCGGCGGCGAGGCGCTCCATGAACGGCCGCGCGACGTCGCGCAGGCGAATGCGGCGCACGGTCTTGGCGCCGATCTCCCACGCCTTGAGCGTGAGGCGGTAGCGGCTGGCAGCGGACTTCTGCACGTAGCCGCGCGCCGCGAGCGTGGCGAGGATGCGGAACAGCGTCGGCCCGGACACGCCGAGCCGGCGCGCGAGTTCGCTGAGGCCGGTCTCCTCGACCTCCGACAGCGCCTCGAGCACGTCGAGGCCTTTCGCCAGCGTCGCGGTCAGATAGGCCGGTCGCGTTGACATCGGCGGCTCCGATTTCGGATAATAGAAGCCTATTTCGAATGTTGAAATGCCGCAAGGAGGGATCCGATGGCGACGCGCAAGAGCTTCCCGGTGTTCGACTGCGACAGCCACGTCGTCGAGCCGCCGGCAATCTGGGACGAATACGTCCCGGCCAAGGAGCGCGCCTGGGTGAAGTCGCAGTTCTGCTTCCACACCGACAGCGACCTCCTGTTCATCAACGGCCGCGTCGTGCCGGCCGCGCGCGAGCGCTCGAACGCCGCCGAGGTGGGCTGGGCGCGCTGGGACAAGAAAGAGGTCGGCAAGTACACGCCGGGCTCGCCGGAGTGGAAGGGAAAGTTCGGCCGCCTGCTCGGCTGCCGCGACCCCAATGCTCGGCTCAAGGACATGGATGCGCTCGGCACCGACCAGGCGATGCTGTTCCCGACCTGGTTCGTTCGCCTGGCGCTCTGCCGCGATCCCAAGGCTGCCGAGATCCTCGGCCGCGCCTACAACGACTGGGTCTACGACTACTGCGCCAGCGACCGGAACCGGCTGTTCCCGTGCGCCGTGCTGCCGCTGCAGAGCGTCGAGGCGTCGGTCGCGGAGCTGCGCCGCGTCGCCAAGCTCGGCTTCAAGGCCGCGGCCGTGCGGCCGTGCTTCTGGAACGGCCGCTATCCGACCCTGCCCGAGTTCGATCCGCTCTACCGGGAAATGGAGTCGCTCGGCATCGTGCTCGCGATGCACACCTTCCCGTCGCGAGAGGCGCTGACGCTGGATTGGGGGAAGCGCATGGCCGAGGCGCGCGGCACGTCGGGACAGGGGCTGCTGTTCACCGACGAGGCGGTCGTCTACTCGCCCGGCCAGTTCGTCTCCAACATCACCTCGGCGATGGATCCCTCGATCGACGCGTCCGAGACGCTCGGCTTCGTCATGGAGGCGATGACCTGGGTCGCCACCGTCGTGCACACCGGCTGGCTCGAGAAATTTCCGAAGCTCAAGGCCGCGGTGCTCGAATCCAACGCGTCGTGGCTGCCGCTGGTGCTCGCGCGCTCGTCGAACTTCTCGAACCTGTTCGCGTTCCAGCGCGGCAACCGCCCGCTGCGCGATCCGGCCGAGATCTTCCGCGAGCGCTGCTTCATCGGCTTCGAATCGGACGAATTCCTCGTCTACCGGCTCTGGGACCTGTTCGAAGACATCGCGATCTGGTCGTCCGACTATCCGCACCACGATGCCGAGGACGCCTGGGACGGGCTGCACCACATGGCCGAGCACGACGTGCCCGAGAAGGTGCAGAAGAAGATGCTCGGCGAGAACGCGCGCAAGCTCTACGGCATCGAGCCGCTGATGAGGGTCGAGAATCGGATCGAAAAGTACGAGCCGGCGATCCTCGCGTGGTGATCGGGCGAAGCGCCGGGTAGGGGCGGGTCCGCGACCCGCCCCGGCCGCCGCCCTACATCGCGTCGAGCTCGGCGATGAGTTTGTCGTAGAAGCGGCACACCTCGTCCATGCCGGAGCCCGGCTGCTTCATCGCCTCTTGGAGCTTCTGCGCGCTCTCCTGCACTTTCGCGCCGAGGGCCTGCGCCTTGGTGTGATCCCTGGCGATGACCTCCTGAACGCGCTTCGAATAGGTCTGCGCCTTTTCCTGCAGCTCGGCCTGCGTGCAGGCGGCTTCGGCGGCAGACGCGGCCAGGATCAGGACGAGCGCGGCGCCGATCAGGTGTCTTGTCATACGGGTTCCCCAGCGGTTGGTCGTGGCAGCCCGGCCCGGGCCGCCTCCGTGGCTCTTACTACGGAAAATCTGAAGCGATCGTTCGGCGTGCCTTGACGGCCGGCCCGGTCATGATTAACGTTTACGTCAACGTCAACATTGGAATCCGGCATGGCCCGGTCGATCGAGACCTATCGCGGCACCGTCTTTCCGTGGGAGTGCGACGCCAACGGGCACATGAACGTGCGCCACTATGTGGCCAAGTTCGACGAGGGCACCTGGCAGTTCATGGCCCAGATCGGCGCCACGCGCGCCGAGCTCGCCCGCCGCAATTGCGGGCCGATGGCCGTCTCGCAGAACATCGCCTACAAGCGCGAGCTGGTGCCGGGCGATACCGTCGTCGTGGCCAGCACCGTGCTGGCGCTCGGCACTTCGAGCTGCCGCTTCCGCCACGTGATGTCCGACACCGCGACGGGCGCCGTGGCCGCCGAGATGGAGTTGGTGGGCGTGTTCGTCGATCTCGCCACGCGCAAGGCGACGCCGGTATGGCCCGAGCTGCGCGCCAAGGCCGAAGCACTGCTCGCGGCGCGCGCAGAGCAGGCGGCATGACTGCCGCGCGCACCGGCGGCCGCGATGGCGGCCGCGACGGCGGCCGTGACGGCGAGGAGGAGACCTACTCGATCGCCGAGCTGGCGCGCGAGTTCGACATCACGACGCGCGCGATCCGCTTCTACGAGGACGAAGGCTTGCTGGCGCCGCGCCGGCGCGGCCAGACGCGCATCTACGCGCCGCGCGACCGCACGCGCCTCAAGCTCATCCTGCGCGGCAAGCGGCTCGGCTTCTCGCTCCAGGAGATCGCCGAGATGGTGACGATGTACGACGCGACGCCGGGCGAAACGGGGCAGCTCGAGCTGTTCCTGAAGCGCATCGCGGAGCGGCGGGCCACGCTCGAGCAGCAGCGCGAAGACATCAAGGTGACGCTCGCCGAACTCGAGGCCGCGGAAGCGGCGGCGAAGCGGCGGCTCAGGGAATTGCGGGGCGCGCGATGACCCCGCCCACCTTCGAGCCCGCCAATCCCGCCTACGCGGCGCGCGTGCGCGACAGCTTCGGCCGCCAGCCCTTCATGGCGCATATCGGCGCGCGCATCACGGCGCTCGCGCCCGGCTTCTGCGAGATCACCGCCGACTGGCGCCCCGATCTCACCCAGCAGCACGGCTTCGTGCATGGCGGCGTGCTGGCCTCGATCGCCGACACGGCCGGCGGCTATGCGGCCTTCAGCCTGATGCCGGCCGACGCGACGGTCCTGACGGTCGAATTCAAGCTGAACATGCTCCGGCCCGGCCGCGGCGAGGCGGTGATCGCGCGCGGGCGCGTGCTGAAGCCGGGCCGCACGCTCAGCATCGTGCAGGCCGACGTGTTCGCCCGCGACGGCGGGCGCGAGGAGCAGGTCGTCTCCTCGCTGCAGACGCTCATGTGCCTCGCCGGGAAGAGCGACGAGGCCTCTGGCGCGCGGCGCGCGGACCGGTGAAAATCTCCGGTCGCCCCCGACATGGAGACCCGCGATGACCCTCGTTTCGAAGCTGGCGCGGCTCGCCGCCGCTGCCGTCATCTTCGCCGCCGTTCCGGCGCTCGCCCAGAACCAGCCGGGCGGCTTGGCGCCGACCCCGCAGGCGGATTCGCCCCCGCTCGGCGGGCCCGTCGACGGCAACCCGGCGCAGCCCGGCCCGGGCATACCGCGCGACGACATTCTCGACGTCATGGTCCGGCGCGCCTTGCTGACCTTCAACGACGCCAACATCAGCGGGAACTACAACATCCTGAGCACCTTCCTGCATCCCGATTTCCGGCAGCAGGTTCCGCCGGCGCGTTTCGCGGAGATCTTCAAGGCGTTCCGCGACAACAAGATCGACATCGCGCCGCTGCTGGCGCACAAGACGGTGTATTCCGAATCGCCGAGCATCGACGCGGATGGCCTGCTGCACGCCAAAGGCCAGCTGGAGACGCGGCCGTGGCGCACGACGTTCGACCTCGCCTGGCGGCGCCAAGGCGACCGGTGGTGGCTGTGGAAGATCAACGTCCGCGTCCGGCCGCCGGAGCAATGACGCCGTCCCGCGCCCCCCGCGACGTACTGCGCGAGGTTTTCGGCTTCGAGGATTTCCGCAGCTTCCAGGAAGAGGCGATCGGCCACGTCATCGGCGGCGGCCACGCGCTCGTGCTGATGCCCACGGGCGGCGGCAAGTCGCTGTGCTACCAGATTCCGGCGCTGTGCCGGCCGGGCGTCGCCGTCGTGGTCTCGCCGTTGATCGCGCTGATGCAGGACCAGGTTGAGGCGCTGCGCCAGCGCGGCGTGCGCGCGGCGGCGTGGAATT
Organism: Candidatus Odyssella sp.; assembly: GCA_016792765.1. GTDB lineage: Bacteria > Pseudomonadota > Alphaproteobacteria > Bin65 > Bin65 > SBBV01. Next base: position 860 of record JAEULD010000351.1, on the reverse strand, counting down.
CGGCTTCGACCGAGGACGAGATCGGCCGCATCGCGGATGCGCTCGCGGAGGGGCGGCTCGACCTGCTCTACGTAGCGCCGGAGCGGCTGATGATGCCGGCGTTCTTGGAGCGCGTGATCGCGCGCGCGAATATCGCGCTGTTCGCGATCGACGAAGCGCATTGCGTCAGCGAATGGGGCCACGATTTCCGGCCCGAGTATCTGCAGCTCGCGGCGCTCGCCGAGCGGTTCCCCGATGTGCCGCGCGTGGCGCTCACGGCCACGGCCGATCTCCGCACGCGGCGCGAGATCATGGAGCGGCTGCATCTCGGCAGCGGGCGCATGTTCGTCGACTCTTTCGACCGGCCGAACATCACCTATCGGGTCGAGGGCGTGCGCAAGCGCGAGAAGCAGTTGCTCGACTTTCTCGGGCGCCACGCCGGGGAGAGCGGGATCGTCTATTGCCGCTCGCGCAAGAAGACCGAGGAGATCGCCGAGCTGCTCGAAGGCGAGGGCTACAACGCGTTCGCCTATCACGCCGGCATGGACGCAAGCCGGCGGCGCAAGGCGTTGGAGCGTTTCCAGACCGAAGACGCCGCGGTCGCGGTCGCCACGATCGCGTTCGGGATGGGCATCGACAAGCCCGATGTGCGCTTCGTCGCGCATCTCGACATGCCGAAGAACGTCGAAGCCTATTACCAGGAGACGGGCCGCGCCGGGCGCGACTTCCGTCCGGCCGAAGCCTATCTGCTGTTCAGCGAAGGCGACCAGATGACGCTGCGCCGGTTCATCGAGGACTCGGGCGCCAACGACGCGCGCAAGGCCATCGAGCACGCGAAGCTCAACCAGCTCGTCCAGATTCTGCGTTCCAGCCGCTGCCGG
>JAEULD010000257.1 GCA_016792765.1 Candidatus Odyssella sp. | reverse complement strand
CGGATGAAGCGCGTGAAGCCCTCGCGCGCGCCGGCCTTGACGTCGGCGAGGCCCTCCGCCGCCAGCGCCGCCATCGTCTCGGCGCGCTCGCACATGCGCTCCACTTCCATCGGCGTGTAGCGGATCGGCCGGCCCATCTGGCGGGTCAACTCCGCGCCGATCTCGTCCTTCTTCGCGCGCATCGCGGCGGTGAAGCGCCGCACCGTCTCGATGCGCGCGGCGAGCGGCACGGCGCGCCAGGCGCGCTGCGCCTTGCGCGCGGCGGCCAGCGTCGCCGCGATCGCGACGCCATCGGCGAGAGAGCGCCGCGCGACGATGTTGCCGTCGATCGGCGAAACGACCCTGATTTCGTCGGACATCAAATGATCTCGAAGTACCGGTCCAGCTCCCAATCGCTGACGTGCTTCCGGAATTCGCGCTCTTCCCAGTCGCGCGTGGCGGCAAAGTGGTCGACGAAGGGCTTGCCGAACAGGTCCTTCGCAGCCTTCGACTGCTTGAGGCGCTCGGCCGCTTCCATCAGGGTGCGCGGGAGCTGGAGGCGGTCGGCGTGCTGCTTGGCGTAGGCGTTGCCCTTCACCGGCTCGCCGAGCTTCAGCTTGTTCTCGATGCCCCAGAGGCCCGACGCGACGGCGGCGGCGAGCGCAAGATAGGGATTCGCGTCGGCCGCGGCGACGCGATACTCGACCCGCGTCGATTTTTCCGAGCCGGGGATCACGCGCAGCGCCGTGGTGCGGTTCTCCACGCCCCAGGTGGCCACGGTCGGCGCCCAGTAGCCGGGAATGAGCCGGCGGTAGGAGTTCACGGTGGGCGCCACCATCGCCAGGAACTCCGGCAGCAGCAATTGCTGACCGGCGACGAAGCTGCGCATCGTCTCGCTCATGCCGTAAGCCGATTGCGGATCGTAGAACGCCGACTTCGTGCCCTTGGTGCCGCGCCACAGCGACATGTGGATGTGGCCGCCGCAGCCCGGCCAGTCTCTCGACCACTTGGCCATGAAGCTCGCGAGCCAGCCGCGCCGCTCGGCGAGGACTTTGGTGAACGTCTTGAACAGCGCGGCCTTGTCGGCGGCGTCGATACCGGTGGATACCCGGAGCGCCGCCTCGAGCACGCCGGCGCCGGTTTCGGTGTGCAGCCCTTCGAGCCCGAAATCCATCCGCTCGCCGAGGTCGAGCAGGTCGCGATACCATTCGGCGTGCACCGAATTGCGCAGCACCGAGTAGCCGAAGAAGCCGGGCGAGATCGGCTTCAGGTTCTTGTAGCCCTTCTCGCGCACCGAATGCGGCGTCTCGGCGAAGACGAAGAACTCGTATTCGAAGCCGCAGCGGACCTCGAAGCCCATCGACCGCGCCTTCTCGAGCACGCGCTTCAGCGTGTTGCGCGGGCAGATCGCGTCGGCCGGCGGCGCGAACTCGCAGAGGAAGAAGAGATTGCCGGGCTCGGTCGGGATTTCGCGGCAGCTGTCGAGCAGCACGCGCACCGGCGCGTCGGGATAGGCCGTGTGCCAGCCGGTGTAGGTGGTGTTGTCGTAGAGCTGGTCGTTGGCGTCCCAGCCCAACACCACGTCGCAGAAGCCGAAGCCCTTTTCGAGCGCGCTCTGGAACTTGTCGACGTGCAGGTACTTGCCGCGCAGGATGCCGTCGCTGTCGTGGACGCCCACCTTGACGTGCGTGAGCTTGCGCTCGCGCAGGATGCGGCGGACGTCCTCCGCCGTCTTGACCGCCCGCGGTTGCATCTTGAAGCCCCCTTGGTCGCGCGTTCTCCCCGCCCCTCCCCATAGCGCAAATGGGGGGCGCTTGTCACAGTTCCTTCATGGTTTGCGCCCGGCGCGGGCCCTTGACGGCGGGGGCGTCGTCGGCCACGGCGGCGTAGAGCCGGCCCAGCAGGTCGCGCAGCGCACGCAGCTCGGCGGCCGAGAAGCGGCGCGTGATGCGCTTTTCGAGCGCCAGCGCGAACGGCAGAAACTCCCGGCACCGCTTGCGGCCGAGCGGCAGGAGGTCGATCTTCACGGTGCGTCCGTTGCCGACCACGCGCCGGCGGCGCACCAGCCGAACGCGCTCCATCGCGCCGACGAGGCGCGACAGCGTCGAGAGGTTGACCGAGGTGCGC
>JAEULD010000226.1 GCA_016792765.1 Candidatus Odyssella sp. | reverse complement strand
GGCGATGGTGTCCGCGTCGATGCGCTTGGCGAGGTCGTCGTCGGCCAGCGCCGCGAGCGCGCGCAGCCGGTCGAAATCGTGCTGTCGTGGCATCGTCCGTATTCCCCGTAAGGCGCCCGTCGTCTCTCTCCCCAGGGCGCGGGGCGAAGCGTAGCCGCTCCGCCTTACTCCGACATTAAAGCGGGCCCCAGCGCAACCGCAGGATTTGCGGAGCCAAAAGGTTGCAAATTTCCTAGGAACATCTCGGCGCATGCGCGCCATGAAAAATTCTCGGCATAGGCCCGGCAGTCCTCGGGCCGCTTCCCGAGCGCCGCGCGCGCGGCCTTGGCGAGATCCCAATCGAGGCAGCCGAGATTGGGATCGGCGGCCACGTCGATGGGGCCCGTCACCGGAAACGCCGCCACCGGAACGCCCGAGGCCAAGGACTCCAGCAAAACCAGCCCGAATGTGTCGGTGAGGCTCGGGAACACGAAGACATCGGCCGAGGCCATGCGCGCGGCGAGGTCTTCGCCGCGTCTGTAGCCGGTATAGACCGCATCGGGGTAACGCATTTTCAGTTCCTGAAGCTGCGGACCGTCGCCGATCACGACTTTGCGGCCCGGCAGATCGAGCTTCAGGAACGCCTCGATGTTTTTTTCGACCGCGACGCGGCCGGTGAACAGGAACACCGGCCGGCGCTCGTTGAAATGCGCCTTCGGCCGCGGGCGGAACAGCGCCGTGTCGACGCCGCGCGTCCAACGTTTCAGATTGCCGAACTTGTATTGCCGAAGCGTTTCCGCAAGCGACGGCGTGGCCACCATCACGCCCGACGAGGGCGCGTGGAAGCGGCGCATCATCGCGTAGCCCCAGCGGACCGGAATGCGCCAGCGCGCGTGGACGTATTCGGGGAACTTCGTGTGGAAGCTGGTCGTGAACGGCAGTTTGCGCCGCAGGCAATAGCGCCGCGCCGCCCAGCCGAGCGGGCCTTCGGTGGCGATGTGGATCGCCTCGGGCGCGAATGCGTCGATGAGCCGGCGCATCTTGCGCGCGGGAAGCAGCGCCAGCGGAATTTCCGGATAGGAGGGCGTCGGGATCGTGCGGAACCGGTCGGGTGCGATCACCTCGATCACGTGGCCCGCGCGCTCGAGTTCGCCGCGCACCGTATCGAGCGTGCGCACGACGCCGTTGATCTGGGGATACCAGGCATCGGTGACGACGAGGATACGCATGTCAGCGTGCCGCCGCGGCTTGCCGCGCGCGCGACGGCGCGAAGAACTCGGCCGGATCCTCGATCCAGCGCAGGATTTCGAGCGATCCGTCGGGATGCTCGACGAGCGCTGTGCAGCTTTCGACCCAATCGCCGTCGTTGCAGTAGGTGACACCGCCGATGTCGCGGATCTCGGCGTGATGGATGTGGCCGCAGACGACGCCGTCGGCGCCGCGCTTGGCGGCCGCCTCGGCCACCGCGTGCTCGAAGCGCGAGATGTATTCGACCGCGTTCTTGACACGGTGCTTCAGATAAGCCGAGAGCGACCAGTAATTGAGGCCGAGCGCGCGGCGCAGCACATTGAGCCAGTGATTGGCCGCGAGCGCGGCGTTGTAGGCCCAGTCGCCGAGGAACGCGAGCCAACGCGCGTAGCGCACGACCGTGTCGAACTCGTCGCCGTGCTGCACGAGCAGCCGCTTGCCGGCCGCGGTCGTGTGCATCGCCTCGCTCACCACCTCGATTTGGCCGATGTTGATCTCGAGGAAGCGGCGTAGCAGTTCGTCGTGATTGCCCGGGATGTAGACGACGCGCGTACCCTTGCGCGCCTTCCGCAGCAGCTTCTGCACCACGTCGTTGTGGAGCTGCGGCCAATACCAGGAGCGCTTCAGGCGCCAGCCATCGACGATGTCGCCGACGAGGTAGAGCGCTTCGGAATCGGTGTTGCGCAGGAAGTCGAGCAGGAGTTCGGCCTTACAACCGCGCGTGCCGAGGTGGATGTCGGAAATCCAGATCGCCCGATAGCGGCGCGGCCCCGCCTCGGCCGGCAATGAATTGCCGGGCGACGCCATCATGTTCATGGCGCGCGCCGCCATCGCGGGACCCACGGTCGCGCGCAGTCGCCCGATCCGGCTGCGCACGGCTGAATTCCGATTGCCAAAGCCCGGTATACCTCTAGAAACAGGCGGTGTACTCGGCGCGAAACTACTACCCGTCGTTCAAGTCAATGCTGTTTCAATCTTTTGGAGCTTTTGTTTCGCCTTTGGCGGACGGGCAGGCTCGGCCGATGGACGAACGGGAGAACGGAGCGGCGATCGCGCCGGAGAGCGTTGCCGGGGCGGCGCCCCAGAACGCGGAGGCGCGCCGCTCGCTGCTCGTCATCTACAACCCGATCGCCGGCCGGCGGCGCGGCGGCGTGCTCGCGCGCGCGAGCGCGGCGCTGGCGGCGGCCGGCATCGCCGTGCGGACCGAGCCGACCGCGGCGCGCGGCGACGCGGAGCGCCTGGCGCGGGCGGCGCGCGGCGCCGGCACGGTGGCGGTGGCCGGCGGCGACGGCACGGTCAACGAGGCGATCAACGGCCTGGCCGGCGGCGGCGCGCGGCTCGCGCTGATTCCGCTCGGCACGGCCAACGTGCTCGCCGCGGAGCTCGGCCTGCCGTCCGATCCCGAGGCGCTCGCGCGCATCGCGGCCGGCGATACGGTGCGCGCGATCCATCTCGGCGAGGCCGCACTCGCGTCCGGCACGCGCCGGTTCGCGATGATGGCCGGCGTGGGCTTCGATGCCCATGTGGTGGCCAACGTGCGGCCCGGCCTCAAGCGCGCCGCCGGCAAGCTGGCCTATGGCTGGCAGATGCTGGTGGAGTGGCTGCGCCTCGGCCCGCGGCGCTATCGCGTGACCGCCGACGGCGTGCGCTACGCGTGCGCCTCGGCGATACTCGCCAAGGGCCGCTTCTATGCGGGCCGCTACGTGGCGGCGCCCGAGGCTTCGCTCGACCGGCCGAGCTACGAACTCGTGCTGTTCGAGCGGGGCGGGCGCTGGGCGGTGCTGCGCTATGCGCTGGCCCTCGGCCTCGGCCGCCTGCATTCGGCGAAGGGCGTGCGCATCCTGCGGGCGCGCGAGATCGCGATCGAAGGCGATGCGGGCGAGCCCGTGCACGCCGACGGCGACCCGATCGGCACGCTGCCGGCGCGCTTCACGATCGCGCCCGAGCGGCTTGGGGTGCTCGTGGAGGACGAGCGGCGCTGAGCGCGGCGCTGAAGCGCGTCTGCGAGGGCGGCCGATCTGGGGACTCGTGCTCATTCTCGCGCGGACGCGGCGATCTAGAATTGCGGCGGCGCAACGCGCCCAGGGCGCGCGGCGCCTGCCGGATGGTGACGCCATGATCGCCTTGCGTTCGCGCCTGCGGCCGCCTCTCGTTGCCGCGCTCATCCTCCTCCCGCCCCTCGCGGCCGGCGCGCGTGCCGATCCGGCCTGCCTCGCGTCGCCGAAGCGCGACTGCGCGTTCGCCTGGGCGCTCGCGGCTGCACGCGCGGATCGGACCCACGCCGCGCTGCGGATCGGCGCGCTCATGTATGTCGCGGCCGGCCTGGCGCAGGCGGGTCGAAGCGCCGAAGCGGCGGCCGTTTTCGAGGAGGTGCGCGCGGCCGGCACGGCGCTCCCATCGCCGGGATCGGCCGACGATACCCTGGCCATGCTCGCCGGCGGGCAGGCCAGAGCCGGCCTGTTCGAAGGCGCACGGACGACCGCGCGCGGCATCGCCGACGGCCAAGCGCGCGCGAAGGCGTTCTCGGAAATTGCCGCCGCCCTGGTGGAGCGCGGACGGTTCGAGGATGCGGTGGCGACGGCCCGTGCGATCGAAATATTCGCCGGCCGGTCGGACGCGCTCGTGGCGGTGGGGCGCGCGCTGGCCGAGGCCGGCCGCATCGAGGAGGCGCTCGCAGCCGCGCGCGCGATTCCCGAAGACATCCAGCGCCTGCGCGTCCTGCACAAGGTCGCGGACCTGCTCGCGCGCGAGCGGAGGCCGGAGGCGGATGCGATCTTGCGCGAGGGGATCGCGCTGGCGCGGCGGCTTTCCGGCGAGTCCGAGCAGGCGATCTTCGTCGGGCAATTTGCCGGCGTGCTCGCCCGCCTGGGCCGCGACGGCGAAGCCATGGCCCTTGCGGATTCGATCGCGCGGCCGGAGCTGCGCCATTCCGCGCTCGGCCCGATCGCCTCGGCGCAGGCCGAGACCGGGCGCATCGATGCCGCGCTGGCGACGCTGAAGCTGATCGACGCGCGGAATCGCGATCGCGACAACCCGGTGTTCGCGCGCACCGCGGCGATGCGCGACATCGTGCGGGCCCTGGCCAAGGCGGGCCGCCTGGACGAGGCGGCGGCAATTGCCGCGACGATGCGCAGCGCCAACGACTACCGCCACGTGGCGCTGCGCGCGGTGGCGCTCGCCTACGCCGGGGCCGGCCGCTTCGAGCAGGCGATCGCATATGCGCGCTCGATCGGCTCCGGCGAGCGCGACTACGTGCTCCGCGCGCTGGTGCCGGTCCTGGTCGAGGCCGGGCGCTTCGACGATGCCCTCGCCATCGGCCGCTCGCTCGCCCAAGGATACGAACGGGCGCCGGCGATCGCCGCGGTGGGCGCCGGCTTTTGGAAGGCGGATCGCAAGCCGGCCGCCGAGGCCGCGTTCCGCGAGGCGCTGAGCGCGGCGGAGGCCCTGCCGGAGGGCTTATTCCGCTCCGAAGCCCTGGTGAAGATCGCCCTGCTGCTGCCGCGCTGAGCGCGCTCAGGCGCCCGCGACCGTCATCCCGTCGATGCGCAAGGTCGGCGCATCGGTGCCGTGGCGGAAGACGAGGTCGTCGGCCGGCGTGATCGCGCGGAACATGTCCTTGAGGTTTCCGGCGATCGTGATCTCGCTGACCGGATAGGCGAGCTCGCCGTTCTCGATCCAGAAGCCGGTGGCGCCGCGGCTGTAGTCGCCGGTGATCATGCTGACGCCGAAGCCGATCATCTCGTTCACGTAGAGCCCGCGCTCGACGCCGCGCAGCAGATCGGCGCGCGAAATCGCGCCCTTGTCGATATACGCGTTGGTGGAGGCGGGGCCCGGCGGGCCGCCGGTGCCGCGCGAGGCGCGCCCGTTGCTCTTCATCTTGAGCTGGCGCGCCGAGCGCAGATCGAGCAGCCACGTCGCGAGCCGCCCGTCTTCGACCACGGCGAGGCGGTTGGCCGCGAGGCCCTCGCCGTCGAACGGCTTCGAGCGCAGGCCGCGCGGGCGCATGGGATCGTCGACGACGCGCAGGCCCGGCGCCATCACCGGCTCGCCGAGCCGGTCTTTCAGGAACGACGTGCCGCGCGCGACCGAGGCGCCGTTGATGGCGCCCAAGAGATGGCCGACGATGCTGTTCGACACGCGCGGATCGAAGACGACGGGAACCTTCGCGGTGGCCGCCTTGCGCGGATTGAGCCGCCGCACCGCGCGCTCGCCGGCGCGGCGGCCGACCGCGGCCGGATCCTCGAGGTCGCGGCCGTAGACGGCGCTGTGCCACTCGTAGTCGCGCTCCATCGCGGTGCCCGTGCCGGCCAGCACCGAGGCGGACACGCTGTGCGAGCTGCGGCGATAGTGGCCGGCGAAACCGTTGCTGGCCGCGAGCCAGATGCGCGTGGCGCCCCAATTGGCCTCGGCGCCCTCCGAATTGGTCACGCCGCTCACCGCCCGCGCCGCCTCTTCGGCCGCGCGGGCGCGGGCGATGAGGTCTTCGGCCGTGGGCTCGCCGGGATCGAACATGTCGATCTCGGGCACCGTCCGCGCGATCTCGCCCGGCTCCGCGAGGCCGCAGAATTCGTCTTCGGGAACCGCGCGCGCCATCGCCACCGCGCGCTCGGCCAGCGCCGCGAGCGCGGCCGGCGCAAGCTCGGTCGACGAGACGCTGGCCTGCCGCTTGCCGACGAAGACGCGGAGGCCGAGATCGCGCGCCTCGGCGCGCTCGAGCTTCTCGATCTTGCCGAGCCGCTGGCCGTGCGCGAGCGCGTCGGTTTCGGCATAGAGCGCGTCGGCCGCGTCGGCGCCCGCCGCCTTGGCGCGCTTCAGGAGATCGGCGAGGAGTTCGAGCGGCGGGGGGTTGGGCATGGGCATTTCCGATGGCGAGCCGCGCAATATTGGCGCCCCGGCGCCGCTTGGCTAGGGGCTATGTCGCGAACCTTCGCTCGTAGAGCGCGCGCAGCAGCCAGAAGACCGCGCACCAGGCGAGCGCGGCCAGGATGTCGGCGAGATAGAACTCGCTCGGCGCGCCGGTGAGCTTGCCCGATTGCATCATCATCTGGTGGAAGCCGCCGATCCCGAAGCCGATCGCCAGGACGAAGGGCAGCCCGCGGAAGACGAGCGCGGCGCCGAGCGCCATCAGCACGATATCGGGCGCCGCCAGGGATTCGACCGCGTATTCCGGCACGCCGGCGAGGCCGCGCTCCTTCACCGTTTCGGCCTCGGCGAGCTCGGCGTCGATCTTGCGCTTGACCGCCTCCATGTCGGCGGCCGAGGCGCTGAACAGGAAGGCGAACGCATAGGGGCGGTAGCGCGGCTCGAGCGACAGGATCGGCCGCTCGGTGCGCTGATAGTCGAGCGCGCGGCGCACCTGATCGGGCGTCATCGCCGCCGAGGACTCGGGCGCGGCCAGCAGCGCCCGGAGCACCGCGCCGGCGCACAGCAGCACGATGCCGAAGAAGATTGGCGAGCGCATCCAGGCCATGGCCGCGCTGATATCACCTTCGCGCGGCAACGCAAGGGGCTTGCCGGCGCGCCGGGCCGCGCGGCGCGAATTGACAGCGCGCGGCGGCTCGCGGAGCGTCGGGGCCGCAATCCGGGGAAACCTTCATGCCCACCGTCCTGCTGCTGTCCGCCTCCAACATCCTGATGACGATCGCGTGGTATTGGCACCTCAAGCACAAGGAATGGCCGCTGTGGCAGGTGGTGCTGATCAGCTGGGGGATCGCCTTCTTCGAATACACGCTGGCGGTGCCGGCCAACCGGCTCGGGCACGGCACGTTCACGGCCGCCCAGCTCAAGGTGATCCAGGAGGTGATCGCGCTCGTCGCGTTCGCGGTGTTCGCGCTGGTGTATCTCGGCGAGCCGGTGCGCTGGAATTATGCCGCAGCCTGCCTTTGCGTCGTCGCGGCGGTGTTTTTCATCATGTATTTCTGAGCGCCGGAAAGCCGACGATTGCGCCGCACGCCACGCGATGCAAGAGTGGCCGCGCAATTTTTTTCTTGGGGAGTCTGACGATGCTGAAGCTTGCTGCCCGCCTTCTGGCGGTTCTCGGGTTGACGTTCGCCGCAATTCCCGCGGCGCAGGCGGAGAGCTCGCCCTGCCCGGCCAACATGTCGAGCTATTTCAATCTCAAGAACGGCGACTCGATCAAATGCACATGCCCGGCGCTGGCCGGCGGCCGCACCGTGTGGGGCACGGCGCGCTACACGGTCGATTCCGACGTCTGCCGCTCTGCGGTGCATGCCGGCGCCGCGCCCGCCGCCGGCGGCGAAGTGACGGTCTATCTGTCCGAAGGCTGCCCGATCTTCCGCAGCAACGCGAAGAACGGCGTGCAGAGCACGAATTACGGGCCCTATGCCCGCACCTTCCACTTCGTCAAGGATGCGCCGGCCTGCGAGGTTCAGACCAAGGACGATCCGGCGGCCGACTGCCCGTTCTCGATGTCGGTGTTCGCGCAGATGAAGCCGGGCCAGACCTGGCGCTGCAAGTGCAGCGATCAGCGCATGAAGAACGCCGGCTCGGTCTACGGCGACGGGCGCTATACGGCCGATTCCAACACCTGCACCGCGGCCAAGCATGCCGGCGTTCTGCAGGACGCCGGCGGCGAGGTGACGGTCCACACCGACGAAGGCTGCAAGCGCTTCGCCGCCGCGGCCAAGAACGGCATCACCTCGCGCGAATGGGGCGCCTTCACGATGTCCTACGCCTTCGCCAAGCCGCTGCCGGCCTGCCCGAACTGACGGAAACCGGAGCGGCCCGGGCGGGCTCGTCCGTGTTGGTGCCTTAGCGCGGTTCCGCTAGACTCGGGCGCATGTCCCGCGTCCGCATCAGCGAAAGCGCGCTGGAATTCGAGGATCTCACGATCCCGCTCACCGTGAAGCGCAACCGGGCGGCGCGGCGGATTTCGCTGCGCATCGACGTTCCGCGCCGCGGCGCCGTGCTCACCCTTCCCGCCCGCGCCGGGCTTTCGGCCGGGCTCGATTTCGTCGCCGAGAAGGCGGTCTGGCTGCGCAATGCCTATGCGCGGCTGCCCGAGGCCGTGCCGTTTGCGCACGGGGCCGTCATTCCGCTGCACGGGCGGCCGCATCGCATCGAGCACCGCCCCGCGGCCCGGGGCGGCGTCTGGCGCGAGTGCCTCGGCGAGGCCGAGTCCATCGTCGTGACCGGCGCCGCCGAGCACCTGCCGCGCCGGCTCGGGGACTGGCTCCGGCGCGAGGCGCTGGCGCTGCTCGATCTGCGCACGCGCGCCAAGGCGGCGGCCGCGGGCCGAGCGGTGGCGCGCGTCTTCGTGCGCGACACGCGCTCGCGCTGGGGAAGCTGCGCGCGCGACGGCCGCGTGCATTATTCCTGGCGGCTCGTTCTCGCGCCCGATTTCGTGCTCGACTACGTGGTGGCGCACGAGGTGGCGCACCTCGTCTACATGAGCCACGGGCCGCGCTTCCGCGCCGCGGTCGACCGCCTCACGCCGCACCGGGCCGAGGCCGAGGCGTGGCTGCGCGTGCACGGCGCGAGCCTGCTGCTGGTGGGCGCAAGCATCGGATAGAAGCGCGGCGGCGCGCTGCGTAGGTTGGCGGCAGATGAACGCGAAACCGAAGAGATCCGCCATGCCCGGCACGACGCACGCCCTCGCGACCCGCATGAACGGCGCCGCCGCGCTCGCCACCGCCCGCACCGAGGCGGTGCGCCATGCCTGCGCGCTGATCGACGCGGCGGAAGACAGCCCGCCGACGCTCGAGGAACTCGCGCGCGCGGTGGGCATCAGCCCCACGCATTTCCAGAAGATCTTCAAGCGCGCGACCGGCGTCTCGCCGCGCCAATACGCCGAGACGCGCCGCGTGGCCAAGGTGAAGGCGCTGCTGCGCGCGGGCGAGCCGGTCAGCGCGGCGCTCTACGGCGCCGGCTACGGCTCCTCGCGCGGTCTCTACGAGAACGCGCACGCCACGCTCGGCATGACGCCGGCCACCTATCGGAAGGGCGGCGCGGGCGCCGAGATCGGCTACGCGTTCGGCCGCTCGCGGCTCGGCGAGGTGCTGGTGGCGGCGACGCCGCAGGGCGTCTGCTTCGTGGCGCTCGGCGACTCCCGAGGCAGGCTCGTCGCCGAGCTGAAGGCCGACTTGCCGGCCGCGACGCTGCGCGAAGATGCCGGCCGGCTCGGCCGGTGGCTCGACGAGGTGCTGCGCCGGATCGACGGCGCCGAGCCGGCGGCGGCGCTGCCGCTCGACATCCGCTGCACGGCGTTCCAGCGCCGCGTATGGCAGGCGCTGACCGAGATTCCGCTCGGCCAGACGCGCACCTATTCCGAGCTCGCCGCGTCGCTCGGCGCGCCCAACGCGCAGCGCGCCGTGGGCCGCGCCTGCGCGACCAACCCGGTTTCGATCCTGGTGCCCTGCCACCGCGCGGTGCGCGAGGATGGCGGGCTCGGCGGCTATCGCTGGGGCTTGAAGAAGAAGCAGGCCCTGCTGGCCGCCGAGAAGGCCGGCGAATTCCCCGCGCGCCGCAGCGGGCGGTAAGGCGCCTTTCATTTCAACACCGTCATCCCGACCGAAGCGCGGCGCGAAGGGCGCTGCGCTTCGGTCGGGATGACGCCGTTGTGATGGCGAAAAGGGACAGGCTTGATGCTTCCGGCGCGGCGGAGGTAGCCTGCCGCGCATGAAATCCGTGGCCGCACTTGCCGCCCTCCTCCTCACGTTCTTCCTCGCCTCGCCTGCCCTCGCGCAATCGGCGGATATCGCGCTCGTCTGGCGCGGCGGCCTGGCCGACGCCCGCGACCTCATCGCCCACGCGCAGATGGCGCCGGTGCTGGAGCGCCTGCTCGGCGCGCGGCGCGCGGCGTTCGACGCGGCCACCGCCAAGCCCGATCCGCTCGTGCGCCATGCCGGCCAGATCGTCGTCGGCACCGCCTGCGCGCAGCCCTGCGCCGCGGGCGGCGCGTTCGTCGTGGCCGACACGCGGCGCGGCGAGGTGCTCGTGCTGCTGGCCGCGCCCGGCGGACGGGCGCTCGAGCGCTTCGAAACGCCCGGCTTTCCGTTTCCCTCGGAGAGCGTTTACGCGGCGATGGAGCGCTGGAAGGCGGCCTACGCGCGCGATTGAGCGCGCGCTGCGCGTTATGACGAAAGCGTCAGCGGATTCCCGCCGAGTCATGCGCGCGGCGCATGAAGCGGGCGCATCTGCGCCGGGCGGTTGCGGCGAATGTTTCGCGCGCGCGCGGCGCCGGCGCGCTACAAGCCCGCAATGCCCGCCCGCGCCGGCCTTTCCCGCCTTCCGCTGCTGACCATCCTCGTCGCGTTCGCCGCGCTCAGCGTCGACATCGCGATTCCGGTGGTGAACACGTTCGCCGCCGCCTTCGCCACCACGAGCGCGGCGGCGCAGCTCACGCTCAGCGTGTTCGTGCTCGCCTTCGCGGTGACGCACCTCATCGCCGGCCCGCTGTCGGACCGTTTCGGCCGGCGCCCGGTTCTGATCGTCGGCGTGGCCGTCTACACGGCCGCGACGGTGCTCTGCCTCTTCGCCGGGAGCATCGAGGAGCTGGTCGCCGCCCGCTTCCTGCAGGGCATCGGCTGCTGCGCCGGGCCGGTCGTGGGGCGCGCGATCGTGCGCGACGTCTACGGCGGCGAGCGCGCGGCCAAGGTTCTCGCCTACATGTCCACGGTCATGGGCTTCGTGCCCGGCGTGGCGCCGATCCTGGGCGGCGTTCTCGCCGAGGCGTTCGGCTGGCGCGCGATTTTCGTGGCCCTGCTCGTTTTCGCCGCGGTGGCGCTGCTCGGCTGCCTGTTCGCGCTCGACGAGACGAACAAGTGGCGCGACCCCGCCGCCGTGCGCCCGCGCCGGCTCGCCGCCAACTACCTTTCGTTCCTCGGCGACCGGACGTTCCTCGCCTACCTCGTGGCCACCGGCTTCACCTATTCCGCGCTGCTCTCGTTCCACTCGCTTTCGGCCTTCGTGCTGATCGAGCAGTTCGGCGTGCGCATCGGCAATTACGGCTACTGGTTCCTCGGCATCGTCGTCGGCTACGTGCTCGGCGCGTTCACGGTCGGGCGGCTGCACGGCCGGCTCGGGCCGAACACGCTGATCACGATCGGGCTCTCGATCGAAGTCTGCGCCGCCACGCTGCTCGCGGCGCTCGGCTGGGCGCGCGTGGACGCGCCCGCGGCCATCATCGGGCCGATGGCGCTGTTCATGTACGGCGGCGGCTTCGTGTTTCCGAACGCCGCCGCCGGCGCGATCGCGCCCTATCAGACCAAGGCGGGCGCCGCCTCGGCGCTGCTCGGCTTCGCGCAGTTCATGGCGGGCGCCGTGATCTCGACGATCGTGACGCGCTTCCACGCCGGCAACCAGTTCACGCTCGTCACCGGCGTGCTGATCTGCGCGCTCGTCGGCCTGCTCGCGTTCCGCCTGCTGATCGCCAAGCCCAAGCCCGCGCTCGCGCCGGCGGAGTAGGGGCGCGCGCCCGCGGCGAGCTTTACCGCCGCGCCGCCGGCGCGGGGCCTTCGTCCTGATCCGAATCGAGCGGCTTCAGGCTCGCGCCGGGCAGCGCCGCGCGCATGAAGGCGCCCCAGACGCGCGCCGGCAATTCGCCGCCGGTGACGTCTTTCATCGGCTTCCTGTCGTCGTTGCCGAACCACACGCCGGCGACGAGCTCGCTCGTGTAGCCGACGAACCAGGCATCGCGGTGGTCCTGCGACGTGCCGGTCTTGCCGTAGGCAGGCTGCGGCAGGCCGGCGCGGCGCGCGGTGCCGCGCGTCGTGACCGAATTGAGCACGCCGTGCGCGTCGCGCACCACGTCGTCGCGCAGGAGGCGCGCGCCCGGCGCGGTGCGGCGCTTGAACACGATTTCGCCCCTGCGGTTGCGGATCTCGCGGATCGCATAGGGCGCCGCCGCGCGGCCGCGGTTGGCGAGCACGGCGAAGGCGCCGGTCAGCTCCAGCAGGCTGGTTTCGGCGACGCCGAGCGCGATCGCGGCGTCGCGCGGGACCGGCCCGCGCAGCCCCAGCCGCTCGGCCATCGCCGCGACGCGCGCGCGCCCCACCGCCTCGGTCACCCGCACCGCGACGGAATTCAGCGAGAGCGCGATCGCGTCGCCGATCGTGACCTGGCCGAGATACTGGTCGCGGTAGTTGCGCGGGCGCCAATTGCCGATCGCGATCGGCGCGTCGAGGAACCGGTCGGCGGGCCGGTAGCCGTATTCGAGCGCGGCCAGCAGCACGAACAGCTTGAACGTGGAGCCGGGCTGGCGGCGCGCCTGCGTGGCGCGGTTGAACTGGCTGGCCTTGTAGTCGGCGCCGCCGACCAATGCCTTCACCGCGCCGTCGGGCGCCATCGCGACGAGGGCGCCCTGGCGCACGCCCATCGCCGGGCCTTCCTTGGCGAGCGCCGCGGCGAGAACGCGCTCGGCCTCTTGCTGCAGTTCGCCGTCGAGCGTCGTGCGGATCACGAGATCGTCGTGCCCGAGCGTGACGTAGTTCGGGAGCTGGTCGACGATCCAGTCGGTGAAATAGCGCGGGCCGGAGAGCTCGGGCGGCGGGGCGACCGCGGACTTCGCCCTGAGCGCGGCCTTGTATTGCGCCTCGCCGATGTGCCCCGCCGCCACCATCGCGCGCAGCACCACGGCGGTGCGCGCCTCGGCCCGCTCGGGATCGGCGTGCGGATTGTCGCGCGAGGGCGAGCGCAGCAGCCCCGCCAGCATCGCGGCCTGGTAGAGCGTGAGGTCTTTCGCCGGGCGCCCGAAAAAGCGCCGCGACGCCGCTTCGATGCCGTAGGCGCCCGAGCCGAAATAGACGCGGTTCAGGTAGAGCGCGACGATTTCGTCTTTCGTGAAGCGATCCTCGATGCGCAGCGCGAGCAGCGCCTCGCGGAACTTGCGGCCGAAGCTGCGCTCGGGCGTGAGGAACGCGACCTTGGCGAGCTGCTGCGTCAGCGTGCTGCCGCCCTGGCGGATGCGGCCGCTGGCGATGTTGGCGGCCATGGCGCGCGCGAGGCCGATCGGATCGAGGCCCCAATGGCCGTAGAAACGGCGATCTTCGATCGCCATCACCGCGCGCACGACATGGGGCGGCAGGTCGTAGAGCCTCACCGGCTCGCCGTAGAGATCGCCGTAGGTGGCGAGCACGCGGCCGTCGGGCCCCTGCACGGTGACGAGCGGGCGGCGCTTGACCTCGTGGATGCCTTCGAGCGGCGGCAGGTCCCGGCTGTAATAGAGAGCGGCCGCGCCGATCACCAGCCCGCCCGCCAGCGCCAGGTACAGCGTCCAGCGCAGCAGGAAGCGGATCATCTATTCCAGCCTTTCGCCGGGCCGGATGCCCCACACGTCCTGCTGCTTGACCCAGCCGGTGTAGCCCTTGACCGAAAGCCGGCACCAGACCCGCTCGCACTTCTCGAGCCTGGCGACCACGCCGGTTTCGAGCCGCGCCACCGGCTTGCCGTGCTCGGCCGGCTCGGCGCGCAGCACGCGCGTGGCCCCGGTGACCAGCACGGTGCGCTGGCGGCGCAGGCCGCTCGCGTGCACCCAGCCTTCCGCGCCGTCGGCGTCGCGCACGTAGCGCCAGTGCTCGTATTCGCGCAGAATCTGCACCGGCAGGCCCTGGCGCTGGAAGGTCCAGCGGATCGGGAAATCCTGGCTCGGTCCGGCGCGCACGTGCACGGTGTCGTGCCGCAGCGAGGCGAAGCGCGGCAGGTTGCCCTCGGCGCGCGCCGGCGCGCCGCCGGCGAGACCGGCGGCGGCCAGGAACAGAAGAAGTGCTGCCCGCTTGACCCCCATGCCTTCTATACGGGCGGATGCGCCCGGACGGCGCCCCCGATCGCCCGGGGCGCCGGGGAACGACTCTCGAACACCGACGCTTCATGAATCCGCCGCGACTCGGCGTCAAGAGTCGATCTTGGCTGCGGCTTTCCGGCGGGGCGCGGCGGCTGGACAAGCCCACCCGCCCTTGCTACCCCAACCCGGCAACGCCAACGGCCCTCGCCGAGCGGCCCCTTTGGCATCGCGCCCGGCCTTCGGGCCGTCGGTCAACAAAAAGCCCCCCAGGGACGGCCCTATGCCTCAATCCAAACCGGTGGTGGTGGTGACGCGGAAGCTGCCCGACGTCATCGAAACCCGGATGATGGAGCTGTTCGATACGCGGCTGAACCGCGACGACAAGCCCCTGACGCAAGCCGAGCTGATCGAGGCGACCAAGGTCGCCGACGTGCTCGTGCCCACCGTCACCGACCGCATCGACAAGGGCGTGCTCGCCCAGGCCGGCCAGAAGCTGCGCCTGATCGCCTCGTTCGGCACCGGCGTGGACCACATCGACCTCGCCACGGCGCGCGAACGCGGCATCACGGTGACGAACACGCCCGGCGTCCTCACCGAAGACACGGCCGACATGACGATGGCGCTGATCCTCGCCGTCTCGCGCCGCCTGTCGGAGGGCGAGCGGCTGATGCGCTCGGGCAATTGGACCGGCTGGGGCCCAACCACGATGCTCGGCCACCGCATCTGGGGCAAGCGGCTCGGCATCATCGGCATGGGCCGCATCGGCCAGGCGCTGGCGCGGCGCGCCAAGGGCTTCGGCCTGTCGGTGCACTACCACAACCG
>JAEULD010000210.1 GCA_016792765.1 Candidatus Odyssella sp. | reverse complement strand
GTAGTCGCCCATGCCGTCGTTGATCCGGCGGCCGGCCAGGATCACCTCCGGATTGTGCCCGAACTGCTGCGCCTTGTAGGCGAGGTAATAGGGATCGACGCCGATGCAGTGGCCGCCGACGAGGCCGGGTACGAACGGCAGGAAGTTCCACTTCGTGCGCGCGGCGTCGAGCACGTCGTGCACCGAGATGCCCATCTTGTTGAAGATCTGCGCGATCTCGTTGATGAACGCGATGTTGATATCGCGCTGCGCGTTCTCGATCACCTTCGCCGCCTCGGCGGTGCGGATGTCGCGCGCCACGAACACGTTGCCGCCGGTGACGGCGCCGTAGACCCGCTTCAGCAGCGCGGCCGTCTCGTGCGTCTGGCCGGCGACGACCTTCGTCACGCGCTCGAGCGTGTGCTGCCGGTCGCCGGGATTGATGCGCTCCGGCGAATAGCCGAGGAAGAAATCGCGGCCCGAGACGAGGCCCGAGGCGCGCTCCAGTTCCGGCCCGCACACCTCTTCGGTGACGCCGGGATAGACCGTGCTCTCCAGCACGACCGTGTCGCCCTTCTTGAGATGGCGCCCGATCGCGGCCGAGGCCGCGCGCACGGCGCCGAGATCGGGCAGGTTGCGCTCGTCGACCGGCGTCGGGACCGTGACGATGTAGAAATCGGCGGCGGCGAGATCGCCGGCCGCGGCCGAGAAGCGCGCCGCCGTCGTCTTGAGCGCCGCCTCGTCCACCTCGTTGGTGCGGTCGTAGGCGCGCTTCAGCTCCTCGACGCGGCGCGCATCGAGATCGTAGCCCAGCACCGGGAAGTGCCGCGCCAGCGCCACGGCCAGCGGCAGGCCGACATAGCCGAGGCCGACGACGGCGATGAGCTTGGGCGAATGCATTGTTTTGGCTGGAAAAGGAGGTCCGGGCGGGAGCGCCCGTCTAGCCGCCCGCCGCCGCCATTGTCAACGCGGCCTGCCCGCCCGCCGCGCGCGGCCCGCGGCGTTGACGTTCAATTCGTGAACACGGTATTGTTCAGCGGTTGAACGAGGGCCCGGAATGGCCGCCGATGCGCCGACCCCATCCGCCGCGCCCGCCGGCGCGGAGACCGAGATCACGCTGGGCGTGCTCGACGCGGTCGAGCAGAACGCGCAGGTGACGCAGCGCAGCGTGGCCAGCGAGCTCGGCATCGCGCTCGGCCTCGCCAACGCGTATCTCAAGCGCTGCATGCGCAAGGGCTGGATCAAGGTGAAGCAGATCCCGCCCAACCGCTACCTTTACTATCTCACGCCCAAGGGCTTCGCCGAGAAATCGCGGCTCACCGCCGAGTATCTCGGCTCGTCGTTCAATTTCTTCCGCCGCGCCCGCGCGCAGCTCGAGGAGGCGATGGGCGCCTGCGCGGCACGCGGCTGGAAGCGCGTGGCGCTCTACGGCAAGGGCGAGCTGACCGAGATCGGCGCGCTGTGCAACGCCGAGTTCCAGCTCGATCTCGTCGTCGTGGCGCCGGGCGCGGGCGCGCGGGTGGCCGGCGTGCCGGCGGTGGCGGCGCTCGCCGAGGCGGGCCCGCTCGACGCGGTGATCGTGACCGATCTCGCCCGGCCGCAGCTCGCCTTCGACGAGGTGAAGGCGCGGATGGCGCCGGAGCGAATCCTGACCCCGCGCCTGCTCCGCATCACGCGCGGCAACGGCAAGGCCTGAGCCATGGAACGCTGGTATGTCGCCGAGACCCACCCGCAGGCCGAGGCCAAGGCGCTCGAGCACCTCGCGCGCCAGGGCTATGCCGCCTATCTGCCCCGCTATCTCAAGAACCGCCGCCACGCGCGCCGCACCGAAACGGTGCGGGCGCCGCTGTTCCCCGGCTATCTCTTCGTGTTCATGGACGTGGCGAAGACGCGCTGGCGCGCGATCCGCTCGACGATCGGCATCCGCCACCTGATCTGCCAGGGCGAGCGGCCGCTGGCGGTGCCGACGGGCGTCGTCGAAGACATCCGCGCGCAGGAAGACGAGCGCGGCCTGGTGCCGGTGGCGCCGCCGTTCAGGCCCGGCGAGGAAGTGCGCGTGACCGACGGCGCGCTGCGCGACCAGGTGGGCTGGTTCCAGCGCGTGGCGGACCGCGAGCGCGTCGTGATCCTGCTGAACATGCTCGGCCGGCAGATTCCGTTCACGGTTCCGCTCGGGGCCGTGCGCGCGGCGTTCTGAACGCGGTCGGCGGCGCGGCTCGATGCCGGCTCCTGTTCGCTTCCTTCGTTCACACCATGTAGTGTGCGCCGGCGCGGACCTGGCCGTTGGCGAGGCGGTCGCGCCACCAGGCGACGGTGCCGGCAAGCCCGGCTTTCAGCTCGACCTTCGGCGCCCAGCCGGTGGCGGCGCGCAATGCGCGGGAATCGGAGATCAGCGCGCGCACCTCGGACTTCTCGGGGCGCACGCGCGTCGCGTCGTGCGCGACCGGCTTGTTCGTGCCGGTGGCGGCGCGCACCAGTTCGATCATGGCGCCCACGCTGACCTCCGTGCCGGTGCCGGCGTTGTAGGCGCGGCCATAGGCGAGGCCGTCGGCGGCGCCCACCGCGAGGAACGCCGCGACCGTGTCGCCGACGTGGTTGAAATCGCGCGTCGGCGTCGTGTCGCCGACGCTGATCGCGTCGCAGGCCGGATCGAGCGCCTGGCGGATGACGGTCGGGATCACGGCGCGCTCGCTCTGCCGCGGCCCGTAAGTGTTGAACGGCCTCAGGATCGCGACCGGCAGGCCGAACGACAGCGCGTAGGATTCGGCGAGCTTGTCGGCCGCGATCTTGCTGGCGGCGTAGGGGCTTTGCGCCACGAGCGGATGGCTTTCCGGAATCGGCGTCACCTGCGCGGTGCCGTAGACCTCGCTCGTCGACGTGTGCACGACGCGGCCGAGCGCGTGCGCGCGCGCGGCTTCGAGCACGTTGAGCGTTCCGGTGACGTTGACGTCGACGTAGGACTGCGCCGAGTCGTAGGAGTACGGTATGCCGATCAGCGCGGCCAGATGGAACACCACGTCGTGGCCTTCGGCCAGGCGGTGCATCGCGACGCCGTCGCGGATGTCGCCGCGCACGAGGGTCATCGAGGCGCGCGCGTCCGGATCGATCTCGTCGAGCCAGCCGTAGCGGTCGAACGCGTTGTAGAGCGCCAGCGCCGTCACCTCGGCATTGTCGCGCACCAGCGCCTCGGCCAGGTGCGAGCCGATGAAGCCGTCGGCGCCGGTGACGAGCACGCGTTTGCCGCGATAGGACATGGAGATTCCGCCGCTTTCGCGCCGGTCTATAAGCGGGCCATTCGGGGGTCAAGGCCGTGTGCGGCCTAGCCGGGCTCGCCGATCTCGGCGGCATCGACCGCGCCGACGCGCGCGCGCGGATGCGGCGCGCGCTCGACCGGCTCGCGCCGCGCGGGCCCGACGGCGAAGGAATGTGGGACGACGCGCACTGCCTGCTCGGCCACCGCCGGCTGGCGATCGTCGATCTTTCGCCGGCCGGCGCGCAGCCGATGCTGCGCGGCGGCGCGGCGCTCGTCTTCAACGGCATGATCTACAACTACCGGGCGTTGCGTGCGGAGCTCGCCGGGCTCGGGCATCGTTTCGAGAGCGATTCGGACACCGAGGTGCTGCTGGCCGGCTGGCGGCAGTGGCGCCAGGCGCTGCTGCCGAAGCTCGACGGCATGTTCGCGTTCGCGCTGTGGGACCCGGCGCGGCGCGAGCTGGTGCTGGCCCGCGACCGCTTCGGCAAGAAGCCGCTCGTCTATTGCCGGAACGGCGCGCGGCTCGCCTTCGCCTCCGACCTCGCCGCGGCCGAGCAGCTCGCCGGCGCGGGCGCCATCGATCCCGCGGCGATCCGCTGGCTGTTCACGCTGCGCTACATTCCCGAGCCGCTCACGGCGCTCCAGGGCTTCGCGAAGCTGCCGCCAGGCCATTGCGCGGTGCTTTCGCCGGGCGGCTTCGCGGTCGAGCGCTGGTACGACCTCGCCGCCGCCGCGAGGCCGCGCTTCGAGAGCGAGGAGCAGGCGGCCGTCGCGCTGCGCGCGCGCGTGGAAGCGGCGGTGGCGGACCGGCTGGTCGCCGACGTTCCGGTGGGCGCGTTCCTTTCGGGCGGAATCGATTCGGCCATCGTCGTGGCCGCGATGCGCAAGGCGGCGAGCCGCGTGCGCACCTACACGGTGGGCTTCGAAGGCGTGCCCGACTATTACGAGGAGCGGCCGGCCGCGAAGCAGGTGGCGGATTTCCTCGGCACCGAGCACACCGAGATCGCGGTGAGCGCGGGCGAGGCGCTGGGCGCGATCGAGAAGGTGTTCGACGGCCTCGACGAGCCGTTCGCCGACAGCTCCGCCATTCCGACCTACCTCGTCGCGCAGGCGACCCGGCGCCATGTGACCGTGGCGCTTTCGGGCGACGGCGGCGACGAAGTGTTCGGCGGCTATCGCAAATATCAGGGCGAGCTGCTCGCCGAACGCTATCGCGCCGTGCCGGCGCCGCTGCGCCGCAATCTCATCGAGCCGCTCGCGCGGCTGCTGCCCGAGGGCAAGCACCATCCGCTGCTCGAGAAGGCGCGGCGCCTGCGCCGCTTCGTGGCCCATGCCGGCGGCGACGCGGCCGTACGGCAGGCCGGGTGGATGCGGCTGCTTCCGGCGGACGAGCTCGACGCGCTGCTCGGCCCGGCGCCCGCGGCGCCCACGCTCGAGGCGCGCGTGGAGGCGCTGCGCGGCGCCGCACGCGACGCCGACGCCGTGAACCAGATGCTGTTCGCCGATCTGGCGCTCGGCCTGCCCGGCGACATGCTGACCAAGGCCGACCGCATGAGCATGGCGAATTCGCTGGAGGTGCGCTGCCCGTTCCTCGACCATCGCGTCGTCGAGGCGGCGGCGGCGATGCCGGGGGCGTGGAAGCTGAAGCGCGGCGAGGGCAAGGCGATCCTGCGCCGCGCCTTCGCCGATGCGCTGCCGGCCGCGGTGTTCCAGCGCCCCAAGAAGGGCTTCGAAGTGCCGATCGCGCTGTGGCTGAAAGGCCCGCTGCGCTCGCTCGTGGAGACCGCGCTGGAACCCGGCACGCTCGCCGCGCACGGCATCGCTGCGGCGGCGCCGCGCCGCTGGCTCGCGGAGCTCGACGGCGGCCGGCGCGACACGTCGGAGAGGCTCTGGACCCTGATCGCGTTCACGCAATGGGCGGCGCGGCGCGGGGCCGCCCCCGCCGCTGCGACGCCGGGCGCCGCGGCATGAAGATCGCCCAGCTCTGCGCGGTCGATTTCACGCTCTATCATTTCCTGCTGCCGCTGATGCGCGCGATGCGCGACGCGGGCCACGAGGTGGTGGGCATCGCCAGCGACGGGCCGTTCGTGGAGAAGATCCGCGCCGAGGGTTTCCGCGTGGAGCCGGTCTACATCGAGCGCTCGTTCAACCTGCTGCGCCACTCCGGCAGCGCGCGGCGCCTGAAGACGCTGTTCCGGCAGGAGCGCTTCGACATCGTGCACGTTCACACGCCGGTGGCGGCGCTGATCGGGCGCTGGGCGGCATGGCGCGCCCGCGTGCCGAAGATCGTCTACACCGCGCACGGCTTCTATTTTCACGAGCGCATGGCCTGGCCGAAGCGCACGGCGTTCGTGGCGCTCGAGTGGCTCGGCGGCCGCCTCACCGACGTGCTGTTCACGCAGGCCGAGGAGGACGCGGCCACGGCGCGGCGCCTCCGCCTCGCGCGAGGGCCGATCGCCGCGATCGGCAACGGCGTCGATCCCGCGCGGTTCCATCCGGCGGCGGATGCGGAGGAACGCCGCGCGCTGCGTGCGGCGCTCGGCGCGGCCGGAGGGGAGCCCGTGATCCTCATGGTCGGGCGCCTGGTCGCGGAGAAAGGCTACGTCGAGCTGATCGAGGCGATGCGCGACGTCGAGGCCACGCTGTGGGTCGTCGGCGAGCGGCTCGCGAGCGATCATGCCGGCCCGGTGGAACATGCGATCGAGATGGCCGAGCGCGATCCGGTCCTGCGGCGGCGCGTGCGCTTTCTCGGCTACCGGAACGACGTGCCGGCGCTGATGCGCGCGGCCGACATCTACACGCTGCCGTCGCACCGCGAGGGCATGCCGCGCTCGGTGATCGAGGCCATGATGACCGGCCTGCCGGTGGTGGGCACGGCGATTCGCGGCACGCGCGAAGAAGTGCTGGAGGGCGAGACCGGGACGCTGGTGCCGGTGGACGACGCCAAGGCGCTGGCGGCGGCGCTGCGGCGGCTCGCCGCCGACCCCGCACTGCGCGCCGCCTGGGGCGCCGCCGGCCGCGCGCGCGCGCTGGCGCTCTACCGCGAAGACCTCGTGATCGCGCGGCAATTGGAGGCGCTGGGCTTGGCGCCGGCCGCAAGCGGCGCCTGAGCCTTCGGGGCCGTGCGGCCGGGGCGCACCGTCTGCCCGCCGCCAGGCCGGAGCCGGTCCGAAGGCACGGGGTTCCACCGCATCCGTTTTCAATCGGCCCTGCGCCGCCTATAAGCGCGGCGATGGCGCATTGGTGGCCCGCGATCCTCGCCTTCCTGCTGCCGCTGGGTGCTACGGCGCTCGGCGTGCGGCTCGTCCTCCCGTGGCTGCGGACGCGCGTGCTCGACCGCCCGAATGCGCGCAGCTCGCACACGCAGCCGACGCCGCGCGGCGGCGGCATCGTCGTCGTCGCCGTCGTCGCCGCCGCGCTGGCGGCGATCGAGATCGCCGCGGGCGCGCCGCCCTGGCGCCTCGCCGTCCTGACCCTGGCCGTTCTCGCCCTCGCCGCCGTGTCATGGCTCGACGACCGGCGCGGCGCGCCGATCGCGCTGCGGCTGGCGGCGCAGATCGCGGCGGTGGCGGCCGGCCTCGTCGCGATCGGCCTCGGGCCGCTCGCCGCGCGGCTCGGCCTTCCGGCCTGGATCGTCGGCATCGTGCTGGCGCTGGGCTGGATGTGGTTCGTCAACCTCTACAATTTCATGGACGGCATCGACGGCATCACCGGCACGGAGACCGCGAGCATCGGCGTGGGCCTCGTGGCGCTTGCGGTGGTGACGCTCGGCTCGGTCGCCGGCCAGGGGCTCGCCGGGCTCGCGCTGGCCGGTGCCGCGATCGGCTTCCTGCTGTGGAACTGGCATCCGGCCAAGGTCTTCCTCGGCGATGTCGGCAGCGTGCCGCTCGGCTACATCGTCGGCGGCCTGCTGATACAGGCCGCCGTGGCCGGCCATTGGGCGCCGGCGCTGATCCTGCCGCTCTACTACCTCGCCGACGCCACGGTCGTGCTGGTGCGGCGCGCGCTGGCCGGGCAGAAACCCTGGCAGGCGCACAAGACGCACTTCTACCAGCGCGCCCATCAGGGCGGGCTTTCCCACGGCCAGGTTTCGCTGTGCATCGGGGCGCTCAACGCCGTGCTGATCGCGCTCGCCGCCGTGGCCGGCCTCGGCTGGACCTGGCTGGCGCTGGCGCTCGCCGCCGCCGCGGTGGCCGCGCTGCTGGCCTATTTCGGCTCGCGGCCGCGCCCGGTTACGGCGAAAAATCCCGGCGGGTGAGGCGCTTGGGCCGGCGCCGCGGCGTGCTAGTATGGCGCCGATGCAGCATCTGATCCGCTCGCCCCAGGCCTTCGTGGCCTTCGCGCACGACGTGGTGATGGCGGCGCTGTCGTTCCTGATCGCGCTCTATCTCCGCCTCGGCGGCGTGAATTTCGCCGACTACGCCGCGCGCCTGGCGCCCGACGCGTTGCCGGTCTTCGTCGCCTGCTGCGCCGTCGTCTTCGCCGCGATGGGGCTCTACCGCGGCATCTGGCGCTATGCCTCGCTCAACGACGTGATCGCGATCGTGAAGGCGACGGCGATCGCGATGATGATCTTCGTGCCGCTGCAGTTCCTGCTGACGCGGCTCGAAGACCTGCCGCGCTCGCAGATCATCATCAACTGGGTCGTGCTCGTGGCGCTCTTGACCGGCCCGCGCATCGCCTACCGCATCCTGCGCGACCGGCGCATGGACTACGTGCTGAAGCGCGACCGAGGCCACGCGATTCCGGTGCTGCTCTACGGCGCCGGCGACGAAGCCGATCTGTTCCTGCGCGCGCTCGCGCGCCAGCCGACGACGCCCTACGAGGCGGTGGGCATCGTCGCGCGCAAGGACGCGCGCGTCGGCCGCAGCATCCATGGCGTCGACGTGCTCGGAACCGAAGACGCTCTCGCCGACATCGCGGCGCGGCTCGAGCGGCGCGGCCGCAAGCCGCGGCGGCTCATCATCACCGTGCCCGACATCGACGGCGAGAAGCTGAGCGCGCTGGTGGAGCGCGCCGACGCGCTCGGCATGACGGTGGCCCGCGTGCCGCGCGCGACCGATTTCCGCGAGGGCGCCGGCGGCGACATCGAGCTCAGGCCGATCGCGATCGAAGACCTGCTCGGCCGCCCCCAGGCCGTGCTCGACCGGCCGGCGATGCGCGCGCTGTGCGCGGGCAAGCGCGTGCTGATCACCGGCGCCGGCGGATCGATCGGCAGCGAGCTGGTGCGGCAGGTGTCCGATTTCGGCCCGGCGCGGCTGGCGCTGCTCGATTCCTCCGAATACCAGCTCTACGAGATCGATCTCGAGCTGGCGCGGCGGCACGCCGCGCTGCCGCGGGCGGCGCTGCTGGCCGACGTGCGCGACGCGCGGCGGGTGAACGCGCTGATCGGCGCCGAGCGGCCCGAGATCGTGTTCCACGCCGCGGCGCTGAAGCACGTGCCGATGGTGGAGGCGCATCCCGACGAAGGCATCCTCACCAACGCGATCGGCACGCGCATCGTGGCCGACGCGGCGGCGAAGCACGGCGTCGGCTGCATGGTCGTGATCTCGACCGACAAGGCCGTGAACCCGACCAGCGTGATGGGCGCATCGAAGCGCCTCGCCGAGCAGTATTGCCAGGCGCTCGACCTCGCCGAGGCCAGGAAGGCCGGCAGCTCGGCGGGCGCGGGCGGCACGCATTACGTCGTGGTGCGTTTCGGCAACGTTCTGGGCTCGACCGGCTCGGTGGTGCCGCTGTTCCAGAAGCAGCTCGCCGAGGGCGGGCCGCTGACCGTCACGCACCCCGAGGTCGACCGCTATTTCATGACCGTGCGCGAGGCGGTGGAGCTGGTGCTGATGGCCTCGGCCGTGGGCGCCGCCGACCGGCGCTTCAGCGGCAAGGTGTTCGTGCTCGACATGGGCCAGCCGGTGAAGATCGTCGAGCTGGCGAAGCAGATGATCCGCCT
>JAEULD010000201.1 GCA_016792765.1 Candidatus Odyssella sp. | reverse complement strand
CGTAGAGCATCAGCGCGAAAGCGGCGGCGCCCATCGCGGCGCCGAGCCAGGCGCCGGCGAACGGAAACAGCACCATG
This sequence comes from Candidatus Odyssella sp., assembly GCA_016792765.1. Lineage (GTDB taxonomy): Bacteria > Pseudomonadota > Alphaproteobacteria > Bin65 > Bin65 > SBBV01. Next base: position 6,450 of record JAEULD010000201.1, on the reverse strand, counting down.
GCCAGCGGAGGCACGAGATAGAGCAGCGCCATGCCGAGCGCCGTGCCGAGCACGAGCCACGGCGAATGACGGAGCTGCGTATAGGCCGTGCGCGCGACCATGCGCCAGACGTCGGCGATCCCCGGATAGCGCCGCACGCTCGCGGTGCGGTCGGCGAGGCCGAGCCAGATCGGACCGTTTTTCTTGAGCAGCGCGGCCAGCGCGCAATCGTCGATCAGCGCGTCTTTCACGGCCGCGATGCCGCCGGCGCGGTCGAGCGCCGCGCGGCGCACCAGCATGCAGCCGCCGGCGGCGCCGGCCATGCGCTTCGCGCGGTCGTTGACCCACGGGAACGGGTAGAGCTTCTGGAAGAAGAACACGAAGGCCGGGATCAGCAGCCGCTCGGCGAAGCTCGCGCAATGCAGCCGCACCATCAGCGACACGAGATCGAGCCCGCCGGCTTCGGCCTTGGCCGCGAGGCGGCGCACGGCGTCCGGCGCGTGCACGATGTCGGCGTCGGTGAGCAGCACGTAGCGGCGGTCGGCCGGCGCCGCGGCCACGCCGTTGTGCACGGCCCACAGCTTGCCGCTCCAGCCCGGCGGCAGCGGCGGCGCGGCGACGACGGCAAGGCGCTCGGCGGCGTCGGCGCGCGCGGCGCCGGCGCGCGCCGCATCGGCGGTGCCGTCGCCGCTCGCATCGTCGACGACGATCACGCGGAGATCGCCGGGATAGTCCTGGCGCAGCAGGCTCTCTACCGCGCCGCCGATCACCGGCGCCTCGTCGCGGGCCGGGATGACGGCCGTGACGTCGGGCCACGGCGCGGGCGCAGCGATCTCGGCCGGCAGCCGCTGGTCGGCGCGCCAGAACCGGCCGTGGAACAGGACCAGGTAGACCCAGGCGGCGAGGGCCGCGCCCGCGGCGAGCGTCAGCACGTCAGCGCCAGAGCCAGTAGCGGGCGACGCCCTTCAGCGCGTGCAGCAGAAAGCCCGGCTTGCCGAGCGCCACGCGCTCCGCGAGCGGGTCGCGCCGGCGCAGCATCGCCGTCAGCTTCTCGGCGAGGCTCACGATGGCGGCCGATTCCATCGCGAGGCGCCGGCTCGGCAGCTTGCCGGGAAGCGTCTTCGCCTCGCGCAGCAGCGCCTCGGTGCCGTCGAGGCAGCGGTCGAGCGTGCGGCGCAGGCCCGGCGTCGCCGCCGCGCGGTCGAGGTCTTCCACGGCGCTGCCGTCGGCGGCCAGCCAATCGCCGGGCAGATAGACGCGGTTGAGCCGCCGGAAATCCTCCTTGCAGTCCTGCAGGTGGTTGATGACCTGGAGCGCGTTGCACAGCGCGTCGGAGGCGGCATAGCCGCTGGGCGGGCAATCGTGCAGATCGAGCAGGAAGCGCCCGACCGGGGCGGCCGACTTGATGCAATAGCCCATCAGATCGTCCCAGTCCTTGTAGCGCAGCTTCACCGCGTCCTGCTTGAACGCGAGGATGAGATCGCGGCAGTGGCGGATGACGTCGCCGGTGCCGGCCATCGACTCGCGCACGCGGATCGCCTTGGCGTAGGCGGGATCGTCGCTGGCGCCGGTCAGCGCGCGGTCGAAGCCGTCGAGCCGCGCGATCTTGTCCTCGGCCGAGAGGTCGGGGTTGTCGGCGATGTCGTCGATCGCGCGCGCATAGGCGTAGAAGATCGCCACGCGCGGACGGAGCGCCTTCGGCAGCAGGAACGAGCCGACCGGGAAATTCTCGTCCCCGGCGCCCTTGCCGGACGGCGTTTCGGCGGTGGTTGCGGCGGTGGCCAAGTTCGCTTCCGGGCTGTGCAATAATGCACGATGGACAATAGCGGCCGGATCAAGTCAAGCACCGCGCTCCGGCCGGGCCGGCGACGGGCCATGATCGCATGAGACTTTCCGACTTCGATTTCGAGCTGCCGCGCGAGCTGATCGCGACCGAGCCGGCGCGTCCGCGCGACGCGTCGCGGCTGCTCGTGGTGCCGGCGGGCGCCGGCGCGTTCCTGGACCGCACGGTCCGCGACCTGCCGGCGCTGCTGCGGCCCGGCGATCTCGTGGTGCTCAACGACACGCGCGTGATCCCGGCGCGCCTCCTCGGCCGGCGCGGCGATGCCGCGATCGAGGTCACGCTGCACAAGGCCGAGGACGCGGGCCGCTGGCGCGCCTTCGCGCGTCCGGCCAAGCGCTTGAAGGAAGGCCAGCGCATCGCGTTCGCGCCGGAATTCTCGGCGCTGGTGGCCGCGAAGGGCGAGGCGGGCGAGGTGCTGCTCGACTTCGGCGTCGGCGACACGGCGCTGGTCGCGCTGCTGGAGCGCCACGGCGAGATGCCGCTGCCGCCCTACATCAAGCGCCCGAAAGGCGGCAGCGCCGGGGATCGCGCCGACTATCAGACGGTCTATGCGAAGCGCGAAGGCGCCGTCGCCGCGCCCACGGCCGGGCTGCATTTCACGCCGGCGCTGTTCGCGGCGCTGGAGGCGCGCGGCGTCGGGCGCGCGTTCGTGACGCTCCATGTCGGCGCCGGCACGTTCCTGCCGGTGAAGGTGGAGGACGTCTCGCAGCACGCGATGCACGCCGAATGGGGCGAAATCTCCGCCGAAGCCGCCGCCGCGATCGCCGCGGCGCGCGCCGGGGGCGGGCGCATCGTGTGCGTGGGCACGACGAGCCTGCGCCTGCTCGAAAGCGCGGCCGACGAAAGCGGGGCCGTGCGCGCGTGGCGCGGCGAAACGCGGCTCTTCATCACGCCGGGCGCGCGCATTAGAACCGCCGACATGCTGCTGACGAACTTCCACCTGCCGCGCTCGACCCTGTTCATGCTCGTCGCCGCCTTCGCGGGCCTCGAGCGCATGAAGGCCGCCTACGCCCACGCCGTCGCCCGGCGCTACCGGTTCTTCTCCTACGGCGACGCCTGCCTGCTCGAGCGCGCCGCATGAGCACCGGGTTCGAGCTTCTCGCGCGCGACGGTTCGGCACGGCGCGGACGCCTGGCGACGGCGCACGGGACGGCCGAGACGCCGGCCTTCATGCCGGTCGGCACGGCCGGCACCGTCAAGGCGATGCTGCCCGATCAGGTGCGCGAGACCGGGGCCGAGATCGTGCTCGGCAACACGTATCACCTGATGCTGCGCCCGAGCGCCGAGCGCGTCGCGAAGCTCGGCGGCCTGCACCGATTCATGGATTGGCCGGGGCCGATCCTCACCGATTCGGGCGGCTTCCAGGTGATGTCGCTCGGCCAGCTCCGCAAGCTCGATCAGCGCGGCGTCGTCTTCCGCTCGCACATCGACGGCGCCCAGCATTCGCTGACGCCGGAGCGCTCGATCGAGATACAGCACCTGCTCGATGCCGACATCACGATGGTGCTCGACGAATGCACGTCCTGGCCGGTCGAGAGGCGCGCGGCCGAGAAATCGATGCGGCTCTCGCTCGGCTGGGCGGAGCGTTCGAAGCAGGCGTTCCGCGCGCGCCAGGGCTACGGCCTGTTCGGCATCGTGCAGGGCAGCGTGTTCGACGATCTGCGCGCCGAATCCGCGAAGGCGCTGGTGGACATCGGATTCGACGGCTACGCGGTCGGCGGGCTCGCGGTGGGCGAGGGGCAGGCCGAGATGTTCCGCACGCTGGATGCCACCGTGCACCTGCTGCCGCAGGATCGCCCGCGCTACCTGATGGGCGTCGGCCGGCCCGACGACATCCTCGGCGCCGTCGCGCGCGGCATCGACATGTTCGACTGCGTTCTGCCGACGCGCATGGGCCGCACCGGCAAGGCCTTCACGCGGCGCGGCGAACTCAACATGCGCAATGCGCGCCACGCCGAAGACCCGCGCCCGATCGAGGAAGGCTGCGCATGCCCGGCCTGCACGCGCTTCTCGCGCGCCTATCTCAACCACCTGTTCAAGGCCGGCGAGATGCTGGGGCCGATGCTGCTGACGCGCCACAACCTCCAGCACTACCAGGACCTGATGCGCGAGATCCGCGCCGCGATCGAAGCCGGACGCTGGGCGGCGTTTCGCGAAGAGCGCGCGGCCCTCTACCTCACCGGCGACATCGCGCCGGCGGCATAGCCGACGCTAGCGGCCGGTGAACGCGAAGGTCGCGAACGCGGTGGCGAAATCCTTGCGCACGCCGGCGTCCTCGTGCAGCCCTTCGGGCGCCACGCAGACCAGGAAGACGGCGCCGAAATGCCGGAGCGTCGCATAGCCGATCAGCTTGCCCCGGCGCAACGCGGCTCCGGCGCCGGCCTTCACGTCGATGACGAATCTCCGGGCTTCCTGGCCGCCGAGGGTCGTCTTCTCGAGCGATTCGACCTTGGTCTTGGCGCCCGGGACGAAGACGCGCTCGAAGTGCTCGGACCTCAAGCCGGCCATGTGGCGGCGCAGATCCTGCGGCTTGCCGCTCGCATCGCTGGCGACTGGCTTTTCCATCACGCTCACGTAGCAGAAGACGCCGTCGCGCCGCCCCACGCTTTCGCGCACGCTCTGGTGATAGCGCGGGCCTTGGCCCCAGTCCTGCGGGTAGCGGAAGCTGAAGCCGTAGCGCGCGTTGCGAATCTCCGCGGTGTTCGGCGGCGGCGGGGCCGGGATTTCGACGCCGGCCGCAGCCTCGCTGCTGGAGAACAGCGCGTCGGCGGCGACGAATCCGCCGCCGAGCGCCACCGCGCTGGCCAGCACGTAGGCGCCGATCTCGAGCACCTTGTTCATGTCGCGCACTCCCGGTCGGTCCGCCATTCGATCATGGCGTGGCAAAGAAGGTCTTAATGCCGCCGGGACCGAGCCCGGCCGATCCGCGCGGAAAGGCCGCCGATCTGCGCCCTGGCGGCCCCGGCGGCGAGGGCCTAGGTTGCGGCGATGGTGAAGAAAACCCGTTCGAACCTGACGCTGCTCGGGCGCCCGGCGCGGCAGCCGGATAGCCCCGACGACGCCGTGCTGGAAACCGTGCCGAACCCGCATCCGGGCACGGCCTATCTCGTGCGCTTCGCCGCGCCCGAATTCACCACGCTGTGTCCGATCACCGGCCAGCCCGATTTCGCGCACCTCGTCATCGATTACGTGCCGCGCGCGAAACTCGTCGAGAGCAAGAGCCTGAAGCTGTTCCTCGCCGCGTTCCGCAATCGCGGCACGTTCCACGAGGACTGCACGCTGGCCATCGCCAAGAGGCTCGAGCGCGCGCTCGAGCCGCGCTGGCTGCGCATCGGCGGCTACTGGTATCCGCGCGGCGGCATGCCGATCGACGTGTTCTACCAGTCCGGCCCGCCGCCCAAGGGCCTCTGGCTGCCCGATCAGGGCGTGGCGCCGTATCGCGGGCGGGGGTGACGCCGGTGCCAGCGCCTCGCTCCCCATCGGGCGCCGTTCCCCCGCAGGCTGTCGCGCAAGAGCGCGCCAGCCAGCTCCCCCTCGAGGGGGGAGCAATCGTGAGAAAGGCACCAAGCTTTCGCTCCCCCCTCGAGGGGGAGCCGTCCGAGGGGCAGACGCGGACTGAAGGCGACGGCGTCGCGGCCCGAGAGACGATCGTCGCGAAGGCGCGGGCGCTCGGTTTCGATTCGATCGGCTTCGCGCGGGCCGACCTGCCGCCCGAGATCGCGGCGCGGCTCGGCGAGTATCTCGCGTGCGGCCATCACGGCGACATGGCGTGGATGGCGACGACGGCGGCGCGGCGCGGTTCGCCCGCGGCGCTGTGGCCGGACGCGCGGACCGCGATCATGCTGGGCGTCAATTACGGTCCGGCCGATCCCGCGCTCGAGATGCTGGAGCGCCGCGAGCGCGCCAACATCTCGGTCTATGCGCGCAACGCGGACTATCACGACACGATCAAGAAGCGCCTGAAGGCGCTGGCGCGCTGGATCGTCGAGCGCCACGGCGGCGACGCGAAAGTGTTCGTCGATACCGCGCCGCTGATGGAGAAGCCGCTCGCCGCGCGCGCCGGGATCGGCTGGCAGGGCAAGCACACGAACCTCGTCTCGCGCGAGTTCGGCTCGTGGCTGTTCTTGGGCGCGATCCTGACCACGCTCGAGATCGCGCCCGACGCGCCCGAGGCCGATCGTTGCGGCTCGTGCGGCCGCTGCCTCGAAGTGTGCCCCACCGACGCGTTTCCGGCGCCCTATCGGCTCGATGCCAGGCGCTGCATCTCGTACCTCACGATCGAGCACAAGGGCCACATCCCGCACGAGTTCCGCGCCGCGATCGGCAACCGCGTCTATGGCTGCGACGATTGCCTCGCCGTCTGCCCGTGGAACAAGTTCGCGCAGGCGACGAAAGATTACGCGTTCGTCCCGCGCCTCGAGCTGACGCGCCCGAAGCTCGTCGACTACGTGGCGCTCGACGACGACGGATTCCGCAAGGTGTTCCGCGGCTCGCCGATCAAGCGCATCGGCCGCGACCGCTTCGTGCGCAACGTCCTGATCGCGATCGGCAATTCGGGCGACCGCGCGCTCGCCGCCGAGGCCGAGCGCCTGCTGACGGACGCCGCGCCGCTGGTGCGCGCCGCCGCG
>JAEULD010000183.1 GCA_016792765.1 Candidatus Odyssella sp. | reverse complement strand
GTTGCGATAGAAAACGCTGCCGCCGGTGGGCGGCAGGATGCCGGCGACGATGCGGCCGAGCGTGGACTTGCCGCAGCCCGATTCGCCGACCAGGCCCACCACCTCGCCTTCCTCGACCGCGAGCGAGACGCCGTCCACCGCGCGCACGACCTCCTCGCGCAGCCCGGCGCCGAGCGCGTTGCCGAGCCTGGCCGCGAGATCGAGCCGCCGCACGAACCGGCAGGAGACGTTCTGCAGCGCCACGAGCGGCGGTTTCACGCGGCCTCCAGCGGATGATGGCAGCGGAACGCGTGGGCGCCGCCGGCGGGCGGCGGATCGGCCGCGCAGGCGGCGCTGGCGCGCGCGCAGCGCGTGCGGAACAGGCAGCCCGGCGGCGGATCGAGCAGCGAGGGCGTCATGCCCGGGATCTGCGCGAGCGGCGCGCCCTTCCGGTTGCGGCTCGGCACCGAGGCGAGCAGGCCCGCGGTGTAGGGATGGCGCGGGCGGTCGAGCACCTCTGCGGCGGCGCCGTATTCGACGATCCTGCCCGCATACATGACCGCGATCTCGTCGGCGATCGCGGCGACCACGGCGAGGTCGTGCGTGATCCAGATCAGCGCCGTTCCGGTCTCGCGGCAGAGGCGCTGGACCTCGTACAGGATCTGGCCCTGGATCGTGACGTCGAGCGCCGTGGTCGGCTCGTCGGCGACGATGAGATCGGGCTCGTTCATCAGCGCGATCGCGATCGCGACGCGCTGGCGCATGCCGCCCGAGAGCTGGTGCGGATAGGCGCGCAGGCGCTCCTCGGGCGCGGGTATCCCCACCTTCCGGAGCGCGGCGAGCGCGCGGCCGCGCGCGGTCTCCTCGCCCGCGCCCGCGTGCGCGACGACGGCCTCGATCATCTGCGTGTCGATGCGCAGCACCGGGTTCAGCGTCATCGCCGGGTCCTGGAAAATCGTCGCGATCTCGGCGCCGCGCAGCTTCCGCATCTCGCGCTCGGGCAGCGCCGCGAGGTCGCGGCCCTTGAACAGGATGCGCCCGCCCGCGATGCGCCCCGGCGGATCGACCAGACCGAGGATCGAGAACCCCGTCACCGACTTGCCCGAGCCCGATTCGCCGACGAGGCCGAGGATTCGCCCCCGCTCGAGCGCGAACGACACGCCGTCCACCGCCTTCACCACGCCCGCGCGCGTGAAGAAATGCGTCCTCAACTCCTCGACGCGGAGCAGCGGCTCGGTCATCGCGCGAACGCCTCGTGCGCGGCGCTGCCCTCACTTCCCATCCGCCGCAAGCGCGGCGGATGGGCCCCTTCTCTCCCACTTCGTGGGAGAGAGAGGCGGACCGCGACGCGCCACTTTCTTCTCTCTCCCGCGCAGCGGGAGAGAAGGGGCCCATGCGCCGCTTGGCGCATGGGAAGTGAGGGCCGGCGCCGCATCATCGCCGGAGCCGCGGATTGAGGATGTCGCGGAGCTGGTCGCCGACGAGGTTGATGCTGGCGATGGCGAGCAGCAGCGCCACGCCGGGAAAGACGCTGATCCAATACTTGCCGGACAGCATGTACTGGTAGCCGTTGGCGATGAGGCGGCCGAGCGAGGGCTCGGTCAGCGGCATGCCGATGCCGAGGTAGGAGAGCGTCGCCTCGAGCGCGATCGCGTGCGCGGTCTGGATCGTGCCGACCACGAGCAGCGGCGGCAGGCAGTTCGGCAGGACGTGCCGGAACAGGATGCGCGCGGGACCGAAGGCCAGGCAGCGCGCCGCCGCGACGTATTCCTTGTTGAGCTCGACGAGGGCCGACGCGCGGACCGTGCGCGCGTAATAGGCCCATTGCACGATCACGAGCGCCAGCACGATCTTCTCGGCGCCGCGCCCGAGCACCGCCAGCAGGATCAGTGCCACCAGCACCGCCGGAAACGAGAGCTGCACGTCGACGATGCGCATGACGAACGCGTCGACGCGGCCGCCGGCATAGGCGGCGAACAGGCCGATCGTCATGCCGGCGGCGAGCGCGATGACGCCGCTCGCCACGCCGACGCCGAGCGAGATGCGCAGGCCGTAGAGGATGCCCGAAAGCATGTCGCGGCCCTGGTCGTCGGTGCCGAGCCAATGCGTGTAGCCGGCGCTCGATTTGGCGCCCGGCACCAGGAGATTGCCGAGAATGTCGAGCTGGCGGAGATCGTAGGGGTTCTGCGGCGCCAGCAGCGGCGCGAGCACGGCCGCCAGCACCACGAGGATCACGCCGGCCAGCGCCGCGAGCGCGATCCGGCTCTCGGCGAATTCGCGCCACACGCGCCGCCAGTTCGCCTCGGCGCGGGCCGGCGCCGCTTCGGCCGGAAACACGGCTTCGTGGGCCGCGCTCATGCCTTGGCCGCCAGCCGCACGCGCGGATCGAGCACCGAATAGAGCACGTCCACGACGAGATTGATGAGCACGAAGATCACGACGATGACCAGCAGGTAGGCGACGATCACCGGCCGGTCGAGCTTGTCGATCGATTCGATGATGAGCTTGCCCATGCCGGGCCAGGCGAACACGGTCTCGGTCACGACCGAGAACGCGATCTGCGAGCCGAGCTCGAGGCCGAGCACGGTCACGATCGGAATCATGATGTTCTTGAGCACGTGGACGAACACGACGCGGCGCATCGCGAGGCCCTTGGCGCGCGCGTATTTCACGTAGTCGAGCAGCAGCGTCTCGCGCATGCCGGCGCGGGCGAGGCGGATGACGAGTGCCAGCTTGAACAGCGCGAGGTTGAGCGCGGGCAGGAACAGGTGGCCGAGCCCGGTCCACGAGAACAGGCTGCTCTGCATCCCGAGGAACGAGCCCACCGGCCCGCGCCCGCCCGCCGGCAGGATCTGCATCTCGACCGCGAAGATCATGATCAGCATCAGCCCGACCCAGAAGGTCGGCAGGCTGAAGCCGAGGATCGAGCCGGCCATGATCGTCTTGGCGCCCGCCGAATTCGGCCGATAGCCGGCATACATGCCGAGCGGAATGCCGAGACCCACCGCGATGACGAACGAGACGATCACGAGCTCGAACGTCGCCGGCATGCGCTGCAGGATGAGCTGGATCGCCGGGATGCCGAACACGAACGACTTGCCGAGATCGCCGCCGAGCGCGTTCTCGAGGAACGCGAAATACTGCACCCACACCGGACGGTCGAGGCCGAGCGCCGCCGCCACGCGCGCGCGCTCCGCCTCGTCGGCCTCGTGCGAGACGAGGATCTCGACCGGATCGCCGACGACGTAGACGCCGAAGAACACGATCGCCGACATCGCGAAGAGCACGAGGATGCTCTGCATCAGCCGGCGGATGACGAAGACGGTCATGCGCGGGGCCCGCGGCCCGTTGGGCGCCGGCGGGTTGCCCTCGCTCCCCGATCGCGCCGAAGGGGCGCGATCGGGCCCCTTCTCTCCCGCACGCGGGAGAGAGAAGGGATGGAATGCGCGCGTTCTTTTTCTCTCTCCCGCGCAGCGGGAGAGAAGGGGCCCGGCCGCCGCCCTTGCGGCGGACGGGAAGTGAGGGCCGGCGCCGCGGGCATGGCCGCAGGTCGCGGGCTATTGCGGCCGCACGAACTGCGCGAGCGTGTTCTCGTCGGCGCGCGGCGCGTAGGTGATGCCCTTGCGCGTCGCCCAGATGTTGATCTGGTAATGGAGCGGGATCAGCGCCTGGTCCTTCATCGCCAGCTCGCTCGCCTGCCACAGCAGCTTCTCGCGCTTGCCGTCGTCGACGGTAGCCAACGCCTGGTCGAGCAGCGCGTCCACCTCCTTGTTCGAGTAGCGCCCGCGGTTCGACACGCCGCGGCCCGGCCCCACCGTCGCGACCAGCGAGCGCAGCGGGTTCGAAACCTCGCCGGTGTCGGAGCCCCATCCGACCAGCATCACGCTGAACGAGTACTTGGGATTGCTGGCGTCGGAGGCGAATTTCGACCACGGCAGCGTCGCCACCTGCGTATCGATGCCCGCGCGCGAGAACATCTGCCCCACCGCCTGGAGGATCTTCTCGTCGTTGAGGTAGCGGTCGTTGGGCCCGTGGATCGTGAGCTTGAAGCCGTTGGGATGGCCGGCCGCGGCGAGCAGCTTCTTCGCCTGGTCGGGATCGAACGGATCGGCCTTGAGATTGGGGCTCACGCCGAAGAAGCCGTCCGCGAGCAGGCCGCCGGCCGGGATCGCCTCCTTCTCCATGAGCCGGTCGACGATGGCGGCGCGGTTGATGGCGAGCGACAGCGCCTTCCTGACCCGCGGGTCCTTGAGCGGATTGGGCTTGATCGGCTTGCCGTCCTTGTCCTGAACGAACGGCGTCTCGTCGCGGAAGCTGTCGAGGTGCAGATAGATCAGGCGATTGCCGACGATGCGGTGCAGCGTGAGGTTGGCGTCCGCGCGCAGCGAGGCGAGATCGGCGCTCGGCACCTGCTCGATGATCTGCACCTGCCCCGCGCGCAGCGCGGCCACGCGCGCGGCGTTGTTGGTGAGGATGCGCGCCGTCACCTTCTGCCAGTGCGGCTTCGGCCCCCAATAGGCGTCGTTGCGCTCGAACACGACGCGGTCGCCGGGCACGAACTCGACCAGCTTGAACGGCCCGGTGCCGGCCGCGGCCTTGCCGCTGTTGAAATCGGCGGTCGGCGCCTCGACGAACTTCCTGTTGACGATGCGCACGTTCGAGAGGTCGATCGGCAGCAGCGGCGCCGGCGCCTTCGTCTTGAAACGGATCGTGTGCGGATCGACGACCTCCACCTTCTCGATCGCCTGCGTGTTGAGCCGGAACGAGGACGGGCTGTTCGGGACCCAAGGCACGCGCTTCAGCGTCGCCACCACGTCGTCGGCCGTGAAATCGCTGCCGTCGTGGAACTTCACGCCCTTGCGCAGCTTGAACTCCCAGGTCGTGTCGTCGATCGTCTTCCACGATTCGGCGAGGCCCGGGCCCGGGCGCATCTTCTCGTCCATATGCACGAGGCGGTCGAAGACGTGCGACGCGATGTTGTTGTTCGGCGTCAGATTGTGGAAATGCGGATCGACCGAGGTGACGCTGGCGCTGATGCCCATGCTCAGTTCCTGCGCCCCCGGCCCCGTAACGAAGGCGCCCGAGGCCAGAAGGCCGGCCGTGGCGAGGCCGAGCGCGGTCCGCCGCAATGCTGCGTTCATGTGGCTCTCTCCCTGATCCTGCGCGCGCCGACGCGCGCTTTGGCGCATCCTATCGGCGCCCCGCGCGCCGCTCAACGCCCGCGGGCGGAAACGCCGGCCGCGGCGCCGGCCTCGCCGAGCTTTCGCCGGGGCCGCAAAGGTGGTCAGATCGCGTGCCGGCGGGGTTCCCGTCCGGGAACCTGCGCGCGGCAATGATCGTTGCGCTCCACGGCAATCGGTTGCGGCAAGGCGGGGCACGGCATGACCTTCGGCCAAGCGGCGGCGGTGTCGATCCTGGCCATCATGATCGCGCTGTTCGTGTGGAATCGCCTGCGCTACGACCTCGTGGCCCTGTTGGGCCTCGTCGCCGCCGTCGGCGTCGGCATCGTTCCGCCGCAGCACGCCTTCGACGGCTTTCGCGACCAGATCGTCATCATCGTCGCGTCCGCGCTGGTGTTGAGCGCGGCGATCAGCCGCTCGGGCGTCGTCCAGGCCTGGCTGCGCCCGGTCTCGCCGCTGATGAAGACGGCGGGCGCGCAGATCGCCGTGCTCGGCACGATCGTCGCCGTGCTCTCCGCCTTCACGAAGAACATCGGCGCGCTCGCCACGTTCCTGCCCGTGGCGGTGCAGATCGCGCGGCGCAACGGCTATTCGCCCTCGCGCGTTCTGATGCCGCTGTCGTTCGCGGCGCTGCTCGGCGGATTGATCACGCTGATCGGCACCTCGCCCAACATCGTCGTCTCGCGCCTGCGCCAGGATCTCGTGGGCCAGCCTTTCACGATGTTCGATTTCGCGCCGGTGGGGATCGGCGTCGCGGTGCTCGGCCTGCTGTTCCTCGTCGTCGGCTGGAGGCTGCTGCCCGAAAAGGCGGCGGTGCGAACCGACCGGCCCTTCGAGATCGCGGACTACACGACCGAGATGCGCGTGCGCCCGGGATCGCGCATGGCCGGCAAGACCGTGGCCGATCTCGAGCGCCTCGCCGACGGCGAGATCACGGTGGTGGCGCTGATCCGCAGCGAGGGCGAGCGCTATGTCCCGGCCGCGAATTGGAGCCTCGGCGAAGGCGACGTCCTGCTGCTGCAGGCGGATCCCGAGCGGCTCAAGCAGGTCATCGGCGATACCGGGCTCGAATTCGTCGCGAGCCGTAGGCCGGCCGAGGGCGAGGCCAGGCCCGGCGAAATCGTCGTCGTCGAGGCGGTGGTGACGCCCGACTCCGCGTTCGTGAACCGCTCGCTCCCCTATCTTCGCCTGCGCCAGCGCTATTCGGTGAACGTGCTCGCGCTGAGCCGCAGCGGCGAGGTCATTCGCGAGCGCCTCATCCGCGTCCGCTTCCAGCCCGGCGACGTCGTCGTGCTGGAAGGACGCGAGGAAGACGTGATCGCGGCGATGACGGCGACGAACCTGCTGCCGCTCGCCGAGCGCAATCTCCAGCTCACGCAGGGCCGCCGGAAATACCTCGCGGTCGGCATCCTGGTCGTGGGCATGGCTCTCGCCGTGGCCCGCGTGGTCCCCACCGAGATCGCGTTTTTCGGCGCCGCCGTCCTCGTGGTCGCCAGCGGCGCGCTGCCGGTCAAGGACGCCTACGACGCGATCGACTGGCCGCTGATCATGCTGCTCGCGGGCCTGATCCCGGTCAGCGACGCGCTGCGCACGACGGGGGTCACCGATCTCCTTGCCGGCGGACTCGGCGCCGTGGCGCGGAACCTGCCGGCCTATGCCGCCGTCCTGCTGATCATGGTCGTGGCGATGCTGGTGACGCCGTTCCTCAACAACGCGGCGACGGTGCTGGTGTTGGCGCCGATCGCGGCCGGCCTCGCCCAGAATCTGGGCCTGCGGCCGGACGCGTTCCTGATGGCGGTCGCGATCGGCGCCGGATCCGATTTCCTCACGCCGATCGGCCACCAGTGCAACACGCTGGTGATGGGGCCGGGCGGCTACGGCTTCGGCGACTACTGGCGGCTCGGCCTGCCGCTGTCGATCCTCGTCGCGGTCGCGGGAACCGCGCTGATCATGCTGGTGTGGCCGCTGCGGTGACGCTTCCCCTGCGCGCGTAGCCGAATTACTGTCCGCGCTCCGCCACGGATCGCCGCATGACACCGCGTCCCGCCACCGTCGAGATGCTGCGCCGCCTCGTCGCCTTCGATACGACGAGCCGCGACTCGAATCTCGCGCTCATCCACTGGGTGCGCGACTACCTCGCCGGCTACGGCATCGCCGCGCGCCTCGTCCACGACGAGAGCGGCCGCAAGGCCAATCTGTTCGCGACGATCGGCCCGGCCGGCGGCGGCGCCGGCGGCATCGTGCTGTCGGGCCATACCGACGTGGTGCCGGTCGACGGCCAGGACTGGAGCAGCGATCCGTTCGCGGTCGAGGAGCGCGGCGGCCGCCTTTACGGCCGCGGCACCTGCGACATGAAGGGCTTCGTCGCGGTGGCGCTGGCGCTGGTGCCCGAGTTCGCGGCGGCGCCGCTGGCGGCCCCGCTCCACCTCGCCTTCTCCTACGACGAAGAGGTGGGCTGCATCGGCGTGCGCCGGCTGCTGGCCGACCTCGCCGCTTCCGGCATCCGCCCGGCCGCGTGCATCGTCGGCGAGCCGACCAACATGGAGGTCGTCCGCGCGCACAAGGGCAAGCTCTCCTACCGCTGCCACGTGCGCGGCTACGAGTGCCACTCCTCGCTGGCGCCGCGCGGCGTCAACGCCGTGGAATACGCGGCCGCGTTGATCGCGCATCTCACCGCGATGGGCCGGCGCTGCGCGGCCGACGGGCCGTTCGACCGCGCGTTCGACATCCCGCACACCACCGTCCATGTCGGCACGATCCAGGGCGGCACCGCGCTCAACATCGTGCCCAAGGATTGCCGCTTCGATTTCGAGTTCCGCCACCTGCCCGGCGAAGACCCGGAGGCGATGCTGCGCGCGGTGCAGGAGCACGCCGCGCTGCATCTGGAGCCCGCGATGCGCGCGATCCATCGCGACACGGGCTTCCGCTGGGAGAAGCTCTCGTCGTTTCCCGCGGCCGACACCAGCGAAGACGCCGAGATCGTCTCGCTCGCCAAGCGCGCGACCGGGCGCAATTCGGCCGGCAAGGTCGCGTTCGGCTGCGAGGCCGGCCTCTACGAGGCCGCCGGAATCCCCACCGTGATCTGCGGCCCCGGACACATCGACCAGGCGCACAAGCCCGACGAGTTCGTGGCGCTCGCGCAGCTCGCGGAGTGCGAATCCTTTCTCCGGCGCATCGCCGCCGCCGCGTCCGGGGCCGCCATGGGCGGGGCCGCGATGGGCGGGGCCGCGCCATGAACCGTCCGCCGCAGCTCTATCCGGTCGAGCTCCGCGCGCCGGACATCGCCCGCTACCGCGACGGCGGCACCGGCATCGACTACGTGCATCGCTTCGACTCCGGCACGGCCGGGCCGCGCGTGCTGGTCACGGCGCTCGTGCACGGCAACGAGATCTGCGGCGCGATCGCGCTCGACTGGCTGTTCCGCGAGCGGTTCCGCCCGGCGCGCGGCACGCTCACCCTCGCCTTCTGCAACGTCCTCGCCTACCAGCACTTCGATCCGGCGATGCCCGGCGAGTCGCGCTACATGGACGAGGATTTCAACCGCGTCTGGTCGCCCGAGCGGCTGGACGGCACCGCCACGTCGGCCGAGCTGCGCCGCGCGCGCGAATTGCGGCCCGTCGTCGACGCCGCCGATCTGCTGCTCGACATCCATTCGATGCAGCACAGGACGCCGGCGCTCACCATCTCGGGGCCGCTCGAGAAAGGCCGCCGACTAGCGCGCGAGATCGCGTTCCCGGCGCTCGTGGTCAGCGACGAGGGCCATGCCGGCGGCCGCCGCATGCGCGACTACGGCGCATTCGGCGATCCGGCGCAGCCGCACAATGCTCTACTAGTAGAATGCGGCCAGCATTGGGAGGCGGCCAGCGAGGCGGTCGCGAAGGAAACGCTGGTGCGCTTCCTCGCCCATGCCGGCATCGCCGACGCCGCCTGGGTGCGGCGCCACCTGCCGCAGCAAGCGCCGGCGCCGCAGCGGGTGGTCGAAGTCACCCACGCGGTGACGATCAAGTCGCGGGACTTCCGCTTCGCCGAGGATTATCGCGGGCTCGAAGTGATCCCGAAACGCGGCTCGGTCCTCGCCCATGACGGCGGCGAGCCGGTGACCACGCCCTACGACGAGTGCGTGCTCATCATGCCCTCGCGCCGCCTGCTGCCCGGCCAGACCGCGGTGCGGCTGGGGCGGTATGTGCGCTGAACCGCGCTCGCGCGGTCATCACCTTCCGCGCACCGCCCGCATCGCCGCCGCGACCCCAGCCGAGTCCGAATCTCCGCGCGCGTCGAGGCCCGCGATCGTACCGGCCTGATCCGGCTCTGGCCGGTTCTGCGAGAGCTTCCATTTGCCCTCGAGGCGCGTGATCGCCAGCTCGACTCCGACGATGCCTTTCAGCATCTGGTCGATGAACGCATCGGGCGCATCGGCGACTTTCCACGGCACCGCCGAAAAGCTCTCGTGCAGCTCGGTGAGGCGCGTGACGACCCGCCGCAGCCATTCGGCGTCGTCGACGATGCGGAGCGCGCCGTAGGCGTGCATGGCGACGTAGTTCCAGGTCGGCACGACCTTGCCGTGCTCGCGCTTCGACGGATACCAGCCCGGCGAGATGTAGGCCTGCGCGCCCGTGAAGATCGCGAGCGACTCGACGCCGTCGCGCGCGCCCTTGCCATGCGGGTTCGGCCGCGCGATGTGGCCGGTGAGCGTGCCATGAGGGCCGGGCTCCGGGTCCCACAGCATCGGCAGATGCGTGCCGACGAGGCCTTCGCCGCCGAGCGAGACCAGCGTCGCGAACGGATGCGCGCGCATGAACTCGCCGAGG
>JAEULD010000174.1 GCA_016792765.1 Candidatus Odyssella sp. | reverse complement strand
CCGGAGGCGCTGGCGGCGGCGCCGGGGCCGGCGCTGATGCGCGCCATTCCCTCCACCGGCGAGCGCATCCCGGCGATCGGCCTCGGCACCTGGATCACGTTCAACGTCGGCGAAGACCGCGCGCTGCGCGACGCCCGCGCCAGGGTGCTCGCCGAATTCTTCGCGCGCGGCGGCGGCATGGTCGATTCCTCGCCGATGTACGGCTCGTCCGAGGCGGTGATCGGCCACGGCCTCGCGCGCGCGCCCGACAAGCGCGGGCTCTTCTCGGCCACGAAGGTGTGGACGATGTGGGAAGGGACGGGCAGGCGGCAGATCGCCGATTCGCGCCGGCTGTGGGGCTTGGCGAAATTCGACCTCATCCAGGTGCACAACCTTCTGCGCTGGGAGATGCATCTCGAGACGCTGCGCGCCGAAAAGGCCGCCGGGCGCCTGCGCTACATCGGCGTCACCACCTCGCACGGGCGGCGGCACGACGATCTCGAGGAGATCATGAAGTCGGTGCCGCTCGATTTCGTGCAGTTCACCTACAACCCCGTTGACCGCGAGGCCGAGCAACGCCTGCTGCCGCTGGCGGCCGAGCGGCGGCTCGCGGTGATCGTCAACCGCCCGTTCCAGGAAGGCGCGCTGATCGACCGCGCCAAGCGCGCGAAGCTGCCCGACTGGGCGGCCGAGATCGATTGCGCGAACTGGGCGCAGGTGCTGCTGAAATTCGCCGTCTCGCACCCGGCCGTCACCTGCGTCATCCCGGCCACCTCGCGCGTCGATCATCTCGCCGAGAACATGGGCGCGCTGCACGGCAAGCTGCCCGACGACAAGCTGCGCGCGCGCATCGTCCGCGCGGTCGAGGCGCTCTGAGTGCTGCCGTTCGGCCCCGACGCGTTCTTCGCGCTGTTCGAGCACTACAACCGCGCGATCTGGCCGGCGCAGATCGCCGCCTATGCGCTGGCGCTCGCCGTGCTGGCGCTGGCCGCGCGGCCGAGGCCAGGGGCGGGGCGGGCCATCGCCGCGATCCTCGCGCTGGCCTGGGCGTGGAACGGCGCCGTCTATCACATGGCGTATTTCGTCACGATCAACTTCTGGGCCGACATTTTCGGCCTGTTCTTCATCGTGCAGGCGCTGCTGTTTCTATGGACCGGCGTCGTGCGCGGCCGGCTCGCATTCCGCATCGGCAACGACGCGGCCTCGCGGATCGGGCTCGCGCTGGTAGCGTTCGCGATGATCGCCTATCCGGCGCTCGGCTGGGCGCTCGGCCACGGCTGGCCGCGCGCGCCGATGTTCGCCGTGGCGCCGTGCCCGACGACGATCTTCACGATGGGCATCCTGCTGCTGGTGGCGGGCCGTGTGCCGCTCTACCTCGCCGTCATCCCGGTGCTGTGGTCGCTGATCGGCGGAACGGCGGCGTGGTTCCTCGGCGTCACCGAAGACTTCGCGCTGCCCGTCGCCGGCCTCGGCGGCCTCGCGCTCATCCTTGCCAAGAACCGACGTGCGCGCCGCGGCGGCCCGATGCCGAAAGCGTAGGGGCGGGTCTCCGACCCGCCCGTGCCGACGCGCACACGCTGCGCGAGATCGAGTTTGCGGAAATGCGGGCGGGTCGGGGACCCGCTCCTACGGGTCTTTGCCGAGCTTCAGCAGCCGCACGTTGGGATCGGCGAGCTGGGCGGGGTCGAAGATCTTCTTCGACTGCAGCAGGCGCTGCGCGGGCTTCATCTCGCGGCCCATGTTGACCGTGTTGACGGCCACGATGCGCCCTGCCTTCATGTAGAACGCCATGAACGCGCCGCTGGCCCGGTCGCCGCGCCAGACGAGGCTGTCGTAGCCCTCGGGCGCGCCGGTCATCTGCAAATTCACGTCGTGCTGGTCGGACCACACCCAGAGCGAATCCTCATACGCTTTGGGTTCGCCGATCATGTTGCGCGCGACCGCCATGCCCTGGTCCTGCGCGTTCTGATAGCTCTCGAGCCGCACTTGCTTCCCGAGGAACGCGTTGGGCTGGAGCGCGCAATCGCCGGCCGCCCAGATCGCGGGGTCGCTCGTGCGCCCGAATTCGTCGACGACGATGCCGTTGCCGACCTCGAGCCCGGCCACCGCGGCGATCTCGACGTTCGGCACGATGCCGATGCCGATCACGACGATGTCGGCCGGGATCGCCTCGCCCTCGAGCGCCACGCGCTCCGCCTTGCCGGCGCCCTCGATCGCCTTGATGCGCGCGCCGAGCCGCACGTCGACGCCCTTCTTTCGGTGCAGGTCGGCGAACCAGGCGCCGATCTCGGGCGCCACCGCGCGGCCCATGAGGCGGTCGGCGGCTTCGAGCACCGTCACGGTGGCGCCGCGCTTCACCGCGCTCGCCGCGGTCTCGAGGCCGATGAAGCCGCCGCCGATCACGACCGCGCGCGTGCCCGGCGCGAGCCGCGCGCGGATCGCGAGCGTGTCGTCGAACTCGCGGAGATAGAACACGCCCGGCAGGTCGGCGCCGGGGATCGGCAATTTGCGCACGCGCGCGCCGGTCGCCAGCAGCAGCTTGTCGTAGGCGAGCCACTCGCCGCCCGCCTTCACGCGCTTGCCGGCGCGGTCGATGGCTTCGGCGGGGGCGCCGAGCCGGAGTTCGATCTTGTTCTGCTCGTACCAGGCGGGATCGTGGAGGCGCGCCTTCTCGAGCCCGGCATCGGTGACGACCAGCTCCTTCGAGAGCGGCGGGCGCTCGTAGGGCGGATACTTCTCCTGGCCGATCAGCACGACGCGGCCCGCGAAGCCCGCCGCGCGCAGGGCCTGGGCCGCGCGCCCGCCGGCCTGGCCGGCGCCGACGATGACGATCGTCTCGCTCATTGTGCCGCTCTCTCTCCGATCAGCGCGTAGGTGGACGTCACCTGCACGGCGGGGTCGATGCCGCCCACGGCATAGATCATCACCTCGCCGAAGGCGAGATTGCGCCCCATGCGCAGGATGCGGCACTCGGCGACGACGTCGCCCTCGCGGACCGGGCGCAGGAAATGCGTCGTCTGCGTCACCGTCGTCATCGGCTGGAAGCGGCCGAGCGCGGCGGAGATCCCGATCACCATCGCCGTATCGGCCAGCGACATCAGCGCCTGGCCGCACACCACGCCGCCGGCGTGGCGCACATGCGGCCCGTTCGGCATCGTGAGACGCACCTTGTTGCCGGCGACGGCCTCGACCGCGAGGCCGAGCCCGCGCACGCAGGGCGCCGCCATCTCGCCGAGGATGCGATTGGCCTCTTCGAGCGTCAGCGCCGTCACCTTGGCCGCGCTCATTTCCACGCGGCGCGCCAGGCGCGCAGCTTGTCGGTGATCTCGAGCGCGGCCGCGAGCACCGGGCGCACCGATTCCGCCGGCACCTTCGGCTTCGTGCGGTTGCGGACCGCGTCGACGAAATCCTTGGCCTGCAGCAGGAGCAGGTCGGTCTGCGGGAAATGCTTGTCCTCGCCGACGAGGCTCGGCAGCACGCCGTTGCCTCCCTTGGCCGGATGCAGGACGGTCAGCTTGTGCTCGGCCATGTCGGCGATCACGTAGCGCTCGCGCTGGTAGACGCGCAGGCGCCGGTTGATCTTGCCGCCGATGCGGCTCGCGGTGAGCTGCGCCACGCAGCCGTTCTCGAAGCGGATGCGCGCGCTCGCGAGGTCTTCCATCTCGGTCAGGACCGGCGAGCCCACGGCTTCGACATGGGCCACCGGCGCGCCGGCCACGCGCATCGCGTGGTCGAGGTCGTGAATCATCATGTCGAGGATCACGGTGGTGTCGGCGCCGCGCCCGCGGAACGGCGAGACGCGCTGCGATTCGATGTACCACGCGCCCTTGGCGTTCGCGACCAGCGCGTCGATCACCGGGCTGAAGCGCTCGAGATGGCCGACCTGGAGGATGCGCTTCTTCCGCTTGGCGAGGCGGATCAGCGAATCGGCCTCGGCCAGGGTCTCGCACATCGGCTTCTCGATCA
This sequence comes from Candidatus Odyssella sp., assembly GCA_016792765.1. Taxonomy (GTDB): domain Bacteria; phylum Pseudomonadota; class Alphaproteobacteria; order Bin65; family Bin65; genus SBBV01. The sequence continues at coordinate 3,733 of JAEULD010000174.1, read as the reverse complement.
GCACGTCGAGCCCGGCCTCGAGGCAGTCCTTGGCCACGGCGTGATGCGCCACGGTCGGCACCGCGACGACGACGGCGTCGGCGAGATCGGCCAGCCTGCGGTGGTCGGTCACGACGATGGCGCCGTGCGGCGCGGCGACGGCCTCGGCGCGCTCGTGCTGGGTGTCGCACACGGCGGATAGCTCGGCGCCCTTGACGGTGGCGAACTTCGAGACGTGCAGCGAGCCGAAATAGCCGGCGCCGATCACGGCAATGCGGATTTTGCGGTTAGGCACTTCGGGTCGGTCCCTGTTCTAGGAGGCGGCCGGTGCGCCGGCCCGGCGGTGGGCGTAGAGAAACCACAAAAGCCCGAGGATTTCGAGCACGAGCAGGCCGCCGAAGGCGTAGTCGTAGGCGGCCGCGGCATAGCCGCCGCCCGGCTGGCGCGGGAAAAGGTCCATCACCCAGCCGATCAGGTACTGCCCGAGGAAGGCGCCGACGAAGCTCACGAAATTCGCCGAGGTGTTCGCCCGCCCGCTATAGGCGATCGGCAGGCGCCCCGCCAGTATCGGGTAGGAGAAGATCGTGGCGTTGGCGAACAGGCCGAAGGCGATCCATGGCCAGGCCGCGGCCGGATCGACCCGGAAGACGATCAGCGCCTGCACGAGCAGGAACAGCAGCACCAGCACCAGCATCGGCCGCTCTATCGCGATCCCGCGGCGCTGGGCCAGCTCGCCGACCACGGCGTTGATCACGAAGCCCGCGGTCAGCCCGATGTTCATGTAGCTCACGAACAGCGCCGCCGTGCCGCGGTCGAAGCCGGCCACGTCGCGCATCCAGAGCCCGCCCCACAGGCCGAAGATCGCGAGGTTGGCGGCCTGCGAAAACAGCAGCAGCGGCGCCAGCGACCACAGCGCGCGGTCGCCGAACACGCGCGCGACGCCGCGCACGACCGCGCCCAGCGGCTCGGCGCGGGCGTCGCGCCGCCGCTCGGGAACGACGAAGAACACCAGCGCCGCCACGCCCACCGTGACCGCGCCGAGACTGACGAACACGCCGCGCCAGGTCGTGAGCTGCAGCGCCGCCTCGACCGGGCCGCTGCCGGCGAGCGCGCCGAGCCCGCCCACCGTCATGATGATGCTGTTGAAGACCGCCCAGCGCTCCTTGGGATACCAGAGCGTGATCGCCTGGAACGACGACATCAGCGCGCCGCCGACGCCGAGCCCGATCAGCGCGCGCGCGAGCATCAGCGGGTCGCGGCTGTCGCCGAACGAGAACAGCACGGCGCCGGCCCCGGCCACGCACAGGAGCGCGCTGTTGACGCGGCGCGGGCCGAACCGGTCGAGCATCACGCCGATCGGGATCTGCGCGAGCGCGAAGGTGAAGAAGTAGGCCGCCGTCAGCAGCCCGATGTCGGCGCCGGACAGGCCCAGCTCTTCGATCAGGTAGCGCCCGACCACCGCATTGATGTTGCGGTAGAGGTACGACATGAAATAGCCGGACGCGAACGGCACGACGACGACGAGCGCGAGCCGCGCGGCGCCGAAAGGCGCGGCGGGAGCCGCGGCCGGGCTCGGCGGGGATTGCGTCATCGGTTCTCGGCTGACATGCGGTGGCGCGTCGTCCTCTAACAGGAAGACGCGGTCGCGCCAAGCAGACGCCCCTCGCCTACGGGCATGTCCCGCCCGCGGGCGGGCCGATCTCCGGACGAACGCCGGTCTATTCGCACACGACCTGCGAAAAGCCGACGCAGAAGCCGCCCTCGCAATAGCGGTTGCTGCCGATGACCCAGGTCCGGCCGGGATTCGTCCGATTCCAGCTCACGGCGCGGCGCATGCCCATGCGTTGGCAGAACAGGTGCGCGCCGCCCCATCCGCAGTCCGTGGCCCAGGTCACGCAGTGATCGACGATCGCGCCGTTCATCGTCGGATTGTCGAAGGCGCGGCGGCTGCCCGGCCCCGGTCCCGGCCCCGGTCCCGGTCCCGGACCTGCGACGGGCCCCGCATCGATGATCTCGATGCGCAGCGCGCCGCTGTTGTCGCGATAGTCGGTGTCGAAGATCGAGAAGCCGATCGGCGCGTTGCGGCCGACGAACGCGGCCGACTGATACACGTGCGACGCGCGGTATTGCCCGTCGCAGACCGGAATGCCGTAGGTGTTGCGGAAGACGGGCAGCGGATCGGGCGCGCCCTTGGCGGTGTATTCGTAGCAGGCGTCGTCGTTGAGCGGCTGGCCGTTGCGCCACCACCGCCCGAAATAGACCGAACCCGATACGCGAATGATGTAGCGGTTGGTCGCGTTCAACACCGGTCCGCGGGTCTCGCTCCCGCGCGAGTCGACCGACCCCGCCCAGATCACGTTCTGCGCGGCGGCCGGATGCGTTCCCGCGCCCAGTGCCGCCATGGCCAAGGTTGCCGCCAGAATTGCGCGCATGCGTCTCTCCTTGCTCGCCGCCGTTTCGTCGCTACAGTTTATGTACCAATGGGCCGAGCCCCTGCCGTTGATGCAGGTCAATCCGGCGCGAATTGCCCGGGCTCGGCGGCGGCGTGCCCCCGGCGGCGCGGCCGCCGCATGCGCGAACTTGCGGCGGCGGCGCGAGCGGGCTAGCCAACGGGCATGACAGCCGGGCGCGGCGGCATCGACCGCATTTCTCAACGTTTTCGCAAGCTCGCGGCCGAACGGCGCTGCGGCCTGGCGGCGTTCGTCACGGCCGGCGAGCCGGCGCCCGAAGCGGCGGTGGCGCTGTGGCTCCAGCTCGCGCGCGCCGGGGCCGACATCCTCGAGATCGGGCTGCCGGCCGAGGCCTGGCTCGACGGGCCGGCGATCCAGGCCGCGCATCGCCGCGCGCGGGCGCGCGGCATCGACGCGGCGCGCACGCTCGCGGCGGTGGCCGAATTCCGCCGCCACGATGCGACGACGCCGATCGTGCTCATGGGCTACGGCGAGACGCTGCGTGCTTGCGGCGCGGACATGCTCGCCGCGGACGCGGCCGCGGCCGGCGCCGACGCGATGCTGTTCGTCTCCGCCGCGCCCCAGGAGCTGGCGGCGCTCGACCGCGCCGCGCGCGCGAACGATCTCGCGCTGATCCGCGTCGCGTTCGGCGAGGATGAGGCGAAGTGGCGCGAAGAGATCGAGGGCGCACGCGGCTTCGTCTACGTACCCGCGGCGACGGGCGGCACCGGCGGCGCCGATCCGACCGTCGACACGGCGGTGCGCCGGCTCGCGCGCCTGCGCCAGCTCACGCCGCTGCCGCTGCTGGCGGGCTTCGGCGTCCGCACCCCGGAAACCTTCGCGGCGCTGGCGCCGCACGCCGACGCGATCGCGGTCGGCACCGCGTTCGCGCGCGAGATCGAAGCCGGCCTCGACGCGGCGGGCGAGCCCGCGGCGGCGCTGGCCGGCCGCGTCTGCGCGCTGGCGCGCCGGCTGGCCGCGGCGGGCCTGCGGCGCGGCTAGGCCGCCGCGCGATCTGGCCGCGCCGGGACGCCGGATTCGAATTGCGATTAGACGAGACGGCGCGCGCCGCGCGTCACAAGGCGGTTGACGGCCGCGCCGCCGCTCTCGTATAGAGCACGCCTTCGTTCAGGAGCGCCCGCGTGTCTTTCGCCGCCCCGAGTTTCAACGCCGTTCCGGCGGCCGCTGTTGCGGCCGGCTGGTGGTGGTGGCGCGACCATAGGGGCCCGCCCGGCAAAAGCCGTGCCTGAATAGCATCCGCACCACACCTGGTTCGATGGCCCGCCCGACAAGAGTCCGGCGGG
>JAEULD010000151.1 GCA_016792765.1 Candidatus Odyssella sp. | reverse complement strand
ATCGTTTCGTAGTCGGCGGGAATATTGAGCTCGAGCACGGTGAAATCGGCCGAGAAGCCGGTCACGTCGTGCTTCAGCCTGTGGGGCAGCGTCATCGCGTCGCCGGCGTGGATCGTGAACTCGCCCTGGCCCTCGACCTCGACGCGCGACCAGCCCTTCAGCACGAACACGAACTGGCAGGCGAGCGTGTGATAGTGCCAGCCCGTGGACTTGTCGCCGGCCTTGCTGTTGCGGACGACGTTGACGTTGACGCGCCGGCCGGTGGCCTCGGTCACCGCCGTGTCGCGATAGGCGAGGAACTGGCGCGGCCCGTCGCCGACCTTGTAGGCCTCGGGCCGGTCGTAGCTCGCCGCGAAGCGGGAAACGCGGCCCTGGGCGTCGCTCCGCCGCGGCAGCGGCGCGTCGCGCCCCGGGATCGTGCGCACCTCGGCCGGCGCCGTGATCTCGACGACCTCGAAATCCGGCGCGAACTCGATCTCGTCGTGGCGATAGAGCGCCGGCAGATGCGCGCAATCGCCGGCGCGGAGGGTCACCGTCTCGCCGTCCTCGGTGACGAACCGGACGTGCCCCTTCAGCACGTAGACGAACTGAAAATCGAGATCGTGGCAGTGCCATCCCGTTTTCATGCCGGTTTCGGCGACCACGCGGATGTGTTCCGCCCGCATCAGGCCGCCCGTCGCCCGGCGCAGCCCGAGATCGCGGTATTGCATGAACGCGCGCAGGCCCTTCTGCGCGAAGTCGGATTCGCGCAGCGGCGTGTAATCGAAGCTTTGCGCGATGCGCGGCCGCTCGGTCGGCGGCGCCGTGGATTCGGCATTCATGGTCGCTCTTCCCCCCGATTCGTCCGTGCGCCTCTGCGCACAGCGGCGAAGTTTTCCGGACCGGCCACGCTTCCGGTCCGGGCGGGATGCGCCGCCGGATCGGCGGCGCCGGCCCATCCGCGCCGGTCTCGCTCGCGGTCCCCTGCCGGCGCCCGCATGGATACATGAGCCATGGATTCCGGACGAGGCAAGGCAATTCCGCGGCAATTGACCGCAATCATGTATACATGCTAACCGCGGCGTTGGCACTCAATTCTGACACCGGCATGAGTTCGCGTACGCAAGACACTGCGAACAACCTGCGCGACCGCATCCTGCGCGGCGCTTTCGCGGCCGGCGAGCATCTCCAGGAGATTCCGCTCGCCGCGCTGCTCGGCGTTTCGCGGACGCCGGTGCGCGCCGCGCTCGCGACGCTCGCCTCGGAGGGCTTGCTCGACTACGCGCCCAAGCGCGGCTACTCGGTGCGGCGCTTCGCGATGGCCGAGATCGCCGCGGCGCACGAGGTGCGCGCGAACCTCGAAGGAATGGCGTGCCGCTACGCGGCGGAGCGCGGCATCGACGGCGAGACGGCGCGCGAGCTCGAGCGCATTCTCGCGATCGGCGACGACATCCTGGCGAAGGGCCGCCTCGTCGACGGCGACCGCGAGCCGTGGACCGACATGAACGACCTGTTCCACACGCGCATCATCGCGCTTTCGGGCAACCGCCTGCTGGCCGACCTGATCGACCGTACCTGCCGCGTGCCGCTGGCCTCGGCGCGCGTGATCCATTGGTACGACTACGACGCGCTGAAGGGCTCCCACCTCCTGCATCGCCGCATCTATCGCTATATCCGCGAGCGCCGTGCGATCGATGCCGAGGCGCTGATGCGCGAGCACATCTATCAGGGCATCGACCAGATCCGCCAACGGATCGGGCCGGCCGGCCAGACGCCGCATCCCGCCCCTTCGTCGTCGAAACTACGCACAGAGTGAGGACCCCGATGCTCGTCAAGTCGCTGCATCACGTCGCCTACCGCTGCAAGAACGCCAAGGAAACCGCGGAGTTCTACACGCGCGCGCTCGGCATGAAGTACAGGATGGCGGTGTCGGCCGACACGGTGCTCTCCACCGGCGAATACAGCCCGCACTTCCACTTGTTCTTCCAGATGGAGGACGGCAGCTCGGTGGCGTTCTTCGAGGTGCCGGAATCGCCCGAGATGGGCTTCGACCCCAACACGCCGGGCTGGGTGCAGCACCTCGCGCTGCGCGTCGGCTCGATGGAGGAGCTGCTGGCGGCCAAGAAGCGCCTGCAAGACATGGGCATCGAGGTGCTCGGCCCGGCCGATCACAAGATCTGCCAGTCGATCTATTTCCACGACCCGAGCGGGCACCGGCTCGAGCTCAGCTTCCCCACCGACACGCCGGAGATGTGCGCGGCGATGGAGAAGGCGGCGCCCGCGATGCTCGAGCAGTGGAACAAGACCAAGCGCGCGGTTCCGAACGCGATCTGATCCGCGGCGGGCCGGGAGGGCGGCATGGCGCGGCTGCGCGACAAGGTGGCGATCGTCACCGGCGGCGGCTCCGGCATGGGCCGGGCCACCGTCAAGCTGTTCGCCGACGAGGGCGCGAAGGTCGTCACGACCGATCTCGACGAGGCGAGCGTGGCGGCGCTGGCCGCGGAGATCGGCCCGTCGGTGCGCGCCCTGCGGCACGACGTGGCGGACGAAGCCGGCTGGGCGCGCGTCGTCGACCTGGCGCGGGATGCCTTCGGCGGCCTGCACATCCTCGTGAACAATGCGGGCTGCGCCCTGGAGGGGACGCCGGAGAACACGCGGCTCGAGGACTGGCGGCGCGTGCACGCGGTGAACGCCGAGGGCGTCTTTCTCGGCTGCCGCGCCGCGATCCCGGCGATCCGCGCCAGCGGCGGCGGCAGCATCGTCAACGTCGCCTCGCGCGCCGCGATCCGCGCCGCGCCGCCGCACCTCGCCGCCTACGGCGCGAGCAAGGGCGCCGTGCACGAATACACGATGACGGTCGCGATCTATTGCGCGCGCGCCGGCTACGGCATCCGCTGCAACTCGATCAACCCCGGCGCGATCGACACGCCGCTGCTGCAGGCGAGCTTCGCGCAGGCCGCGGATCCGGCGGAGCGCCGGCGGATGATCGTCGGCCGCGTGCCGATGGGGCGCATGGGGCGGCCGATCGACATCGCCTACGCCGCGCTCTACCTCGCCTCCGACGAATCGGCCTACGTCACCGGCGCGGAAATCAACGTGGACGGCGGCGTGGCCGCCGCCTGACCGCCAAGGGAGGACCGCAATGAACGCACCGATCGTCTATCTCGTGAAATTCTGGGTGAAGCCGGGCGGCGAGAAGAAGGTGTTCGACTGGCTGGACGGCGGCCATCTGCAGGACGTCGTGGCCCAGCCGGGCTTCCTCTGGGCGAGCCGCTACAAGCTGGCCGAGCCCGACAAGGACGGCTGGCCCGGCTACGCGATGATCTACGGCGTGAAGTCGGCGGAGGCGCTGCGCGCCTATTTCGCCAGCCCCGCGACCAAGCGCTACGTCCAGGAGCGCGCCCAACTCGGCCTCGATCCGCTGTTGAGGATGGACCGCAACTGGGGCACGCTCGAAATCGCCGTGGACGCCCCCGCGAAGGCGGCCTGACGGCCGGCGAAGCCGCGGCGAAGAAGACGACGCGAACGAGGGAATTCAAAGGGAGGATGGAATGTTGAGACTGAAGACACTGCGCGGCGCGCTGCTCGGCGCCGCGGCGATGCTCGCCGCGTTCGGGCCCGCGCGCGCCGCGGACCCGGGCGTCACCGACGGCGAGATCCTGATCGGCCTGTTCGCGCCGATGTCCGGCCAATTGGCGGCCTTCGGCTTCGATCCGCTGCAGGCGGCGAAGATGTGGTACGAGGAGGTCAACAAGAAGGGCGGCATCCACGGCCGCAAGATCAAGGTCATCGTCGAAGACGACAAGTGCACGCCCACCGAGGCCGTGACGGTGGTCAAGAAGCTCGCCACGGTCGACAAGGTGTTCCTCGTGAACGGCGGCTCCTGCACCGCCGCGGCCGTGGCCGCGCAGGAGTTCGTGACGCGCGAGAAGATCCCGTTCGTGATGCTGAACGCGGCCGGCGACGGCGGCGTCTTCCCGCCCACCCGCTACGTGTTCGGCGCGTTCGGGGGCACGCAGCGCACGGTCGGCGCCACGATCATGGAATTCGCGATCAAGGAGCTGAAGGGCAAGAAGATCGCGTTCATCGCCCACGACGACGATTTCGGCAACTCGAACTGGAGCACGGCGAAGGCGGTGGCCGCGCGCATGGGCGCCGAGGTCGTCGCCGTCGAGCGGATTCCGCCGCGCATCAACGACGTGACCGCGCCGCTGCTGAAGGTGCGCGCCGCGAACCCGGACGTGATCATCTCGACCGCGTATCCGGCGCCCGCGGTTCTCATCGCGCAGAAATACGCCGAGTTCGGCATGACCAAGACCCCGCTCGTGCAGGCGGTGCAGGGAATCCCGATCCCGGCCGTGTTCGCGAAGAACGTCGGCAACGACGCGGCGCTCGTCAACTTCTACTACGGCTCGCCGCTCAACGACCTCACCGACGGACCGAAGCAGCAGAAGTGGATCCAGCTCTACAAGCAGTACTATCCGGACCGCACGCCGGGCGCGTTCATGACCTACGGCCTGCCCTCGGCCATGGCCATCACGAGGGCGCTCGAGAAGGTGGGCAAGGATCTCACGCGCGAGAAGTTCGTCGATGCGATGGAGGCGACGCAGTTCGACTCCGGCGTCCTCGCGGGGCTCACCGCCTTCGCCAAGGACCGCCGCGACGGCTATCGCTCGTCGATCTTCATCAGGTTCGACGGCAAGACCCACACGCTGATGCCGGGCGCGTATAGCTGGAACGGCAAGGACGGCATGTAGGACACGGCACGGGGCGGGCGCGCCGCGGCGCCCCGCCCCGTCCCGGTCGAACGCTCATGACCTTGCTGATCCTGCAGGCGATCGCCAGCGGCGTCGTCACCGGCTGCGTGTACGCGCTGATCGCGCTTTCGCTGGTGATCGTCTACAAGTCGACGGACGTGATCAATTTCGCCGGCGGCGAGATCGTCATGATCGGCGGCTACGCCGGCATGCTCGCGCTGCTCTATCTCGGCCTGCCCTACATCCTGATCTTCGCGTTCGCCGCGATCGCGACGTTCGCGCTCGGCGCGCTGTTCGACCGCATCGTGCTGCACAAGGTGCTCGGCCGCGCGGTACCCGGCCAGAGCATCCTCGTCGCGATGGTCATCGCCACGGTCGGCCTGTCCTACGTGCTGAAGGGCGGCGTGCGCGTCGTGCCCTACACCGAAGAGGTCCGCCGGCTGCCGCCCTTCTTCACCGGCGAGCCGATCTTCATCGGGCCGGTCGTCGTCCAGAGGCAGGACATCGCGATCATCGTCGTCGCCGTCGTCGTGATGGCGGCGCTGTGGGCCTTCTTCAGCCTGACCCTGACCGGCAAGGCGCTGCGCGCCACCAGCCAGAATCCCCGCGCCGCCGCCCTCGTCGGAATTCCGGTGCGGCGCATGCGGATGACCGTGTGGGGCATCGCCTCGGCGCTGGCCGCGATCGCGGGCGTCCTGCTCGCGCCGAAGCTGCTGATGACGCCGGACATGGGCGTCATCGTCATTCTCGCCTTCGCCGCCGCGATCATCGGCGGCTTCGCGAGCCTGCCCGGCTGCATCATCGGCGGCATCCTGCTCGGCGTGATCCAGAACATCGTCGGCCTCTACGTCGGTTCCAACGCGATCTCGGTGGCGCCGTTCGCGGTGATCATGCTGATCCTCGCGCTGCGGCCGCAGGGGCTCTTGGGCGGCCGCGTCGCCGCGAAGAAGGTGTAGCGCGGTGTACGGCTCTCCTTCGCTCGCCCGGCTCGCGCCGCTCCTGCTGCTCTTGGCCTTCGGCCTCGCGCTGCCGATGCTGTTGCCGCAATATTATCTCTATCTCGGCAACGTCATCATGATGTACGCGGTGCTGGCGATCGGCCTCGACCTGCTGCTCGGCTGGGCCGGCCAGTTCGCGTTCGCCCACATCGCGTTTTTCGGCATCGGCGTCTACGGAACGGCGCTGATCCAGATCCGCCTCGGCCTGCCCTTCGTCGTCGCGATGCCGGCGGCGGCACTGCTGGCCGGCCTGGTCGGCTTCCTGATCGCGATTCCCGCCACGCGGCTGCGCGCCGTCTACCTCGCGCTCGCCACCTTCGCCTTCGCCGAGGGCGCGCAGTGGGTGTTCAACGCCTGGGAATCGATGACGAAGGGGGCCGACGGCCTGCGCCTGCCCCGCCCCGACATCTTCGGCTACGCGATGGGCAGCGACCCCCGCGCGTTCCCGGTGATGGCGGTCATTCTCGCGCTCGTGCTGGCGGCGACGATGTTCCTCACGCGCTCGCGCTTCGGCCGCGCGATGTGCGCGATCCGCGACAGCGAGCACGTCGCCGCCGCCTCGGGCATCGACGTGCGCTTCACCAAGGTGGCCGTGTTCGCGATCTCCGCCGTCTATGCCGGAATCGCGGGCGGCATGTACACGCTGTACCAGTCCTTCGCGAACCCGGAGGTGTTCGGCTTCGCGCAGATCGTGCTCGTGCTCTCGATGATCGTGGTGGGCGGGCTCGGCACGATTCCGGGCGTCCTGCTCGGCGTCGTGCTGCTCGGGCTGCTGCCGGAGGTGCTGCGGACGACGATGCGCAACCTGCTCGTCTGGCAGGAGCTCGTCTACGGCGTGATCCTGATCCTCGCGATGATGTTCATGCCGCGCGGGCTGTGGGGGCTCGCGCGCGCGCGGGCAAGGCGCGTGCGCGCATGAGCACGCCCTACTTCGCCCTGCGCGACGTGAGCGTCCGGTTCGGCGGCCTGCACGCGCTGCAGAACTTCTCGATGGAGGTGGCGCAAGGCTCGATCCACGCCCTGATCGGGCCGAACGGCGCCGGGAAATCGACGGTGTTCAACTGCGTCTCGCGCTTCTATACGCCGGCTTCCGGCGACGTCGTGTTCGAAGGCCGCTCGCTGCTCGCGATGCCGCCGCACCGCATCGCGGCGGCCGGCATCGCGCGGACGTTCCAGAACATCGAGCTGTGCCGGAGCCTGACCGTGCTCGAGAACGTCCTCGTCGGCATGACGACGCGCGTTCCCGGCTACTTCCCGTTCGGGCCGGGCGCGCGCCGCGGCGCGGCGGAGCGCGCGGCCGTGAAAGAGGCCGACGCGCTGCTCGAGCGCACCGGCCTCTCGGCGCTGCGCGACACGCCGGCCGAAGCGCTCGATTTCGGCAACCAGAAGCGGCTCGACCTCGCGCGCGCGCTCGCGAGCCGGCCGAAGCTGCTGCTGCTCGACGAGCCGGCGGCGGGCCTGCGCAATCGCGAGATCGCGGCGCTCGATTCGCTGCTGGTCGGCCTCGCCCGCGAACAGGGCATCACGATCGTCCTGGTCGAGCACGTGATGCGCCTCGTCATGGCGGTGGCCGACCGCATCACGGTGCTGAATTTCGGCCAGAAGATCGCCGAGGGCACCGGCGCCGAGGTGCGCGAGGATCCGCAAGTCATCGAAGCCTATCTCGGGCAGGGCCACCGTGCTTGAGCTGAGCGGAATATCGGCGAGTTACGGCGCGATCCGCGCGCTCGAGAACGTATCGCTGTCGGTTGCGGCCGGGCGCATCGTCTGCCTGCTCGGCGCCAACGGGGCCGGCAAGACGACGACGCTCAATTGCATCTCCGGCGTGGTGCCGCTCACCGCGGGCCGGATCCGCTTCGAGGGCGAGGACATCACCGGCTGGCCGATCGACCGCATCGTCGCGCGCGGCATCGTGCAGGTGCCCGAGGGCCGCGAGATCTTTCCGGAGCTCACCGTCGCCGACAATCTTCTGCTCGGCACCTGGCTGCGCCGCCGCAAGGGCGGCGCGGCGCGCGACTTCGAGCGGATCTACAATTATTTCCCGCGGCTGCGGGAGCGGGCGCGCCAGCCGGCCGGCACGCTGTCCGGCGGCGAGCAGCAGATGCTGATGATCGGCCGCGCGCTGATGGCCCAGCCGAAGCTCCTCCTGCTCGACGAACCGAGCCTCGGCCTCTCGCCGCTGCTCGTGCAGCAGCTGTTCGGGATCATCGCGCGCGTGCACGCCGACGGCGTGCCGATCCTGCTCGTAGAGCAGAACGCGGCGGTGGCGCTCGCCGCGAGCCACCATGCCTACATCATCGAGAACGGCGAAATCCGGCTCGACGGACCGGCGCGCGACCTCGAGCAGAACGAAGAGGTGAAGGCGGCGTATTTGGGCGCGTGAGCGGACCCGAGACAGGCTGCCGGCGACCGCACGCGGCGCCTTCGGTCAGCTCAGGCCCGCCAGCTTCTTCAGCCGGTCGAACGTCGCGCCCACCGCCTTCAGCGAATCCCCGAACACCTGTGGCTCCGACAGGTCGCCGATCTGCCCGAGGCGGCCGCGCAGCGCCTCGGCGGTGACGTCCTTGGGATCGTCGATGTCGATGCCGCGGCTTTCCACGATGCGCGCCACGGCGAAATGGCCGCCGCCGGCGATCAGGATCTCGCCCGACAGCGGGCACCCGTCGCTCGCCAGCAGGACGACCGCCTCCGCCGCCTGGGCCGGGTCGATCAAGGGCGCGATCTCGGCCGGGAAATGATGGGCCATGCGCGTCAGCGCGAACGGCGAGATGCAGTTGACCTTGATTCCGAGCGGCTCCGCCGAGAGGCGCAGGCCGTGCATCAGGCCGATCATTCCCGCCTTGGCGGCGCCGTAGGAGACGCTGTCGATCTTGCCGTAGAACGCGGTCTGGCTGGTCGCGAGCACGATGTTGCCGCGCCGCTTCTTCGCCATGTGCGGCCACGCCGCGCGGCTGACGCGGAAGGCGCCGACGAGGTGCACGCCCAGCACGTCGACGAAATCCTCGGGCACCACCTCGCCGAAGACGGCGCGCCGGTGGTTGCCCGCATTGGCGACCACGATGTCGATGCCGCCGAAGCGGTCGACGGCGCGCCGCACCATCGCTTCGGCGTCGGCCGGCGCGGCGACGCTGCCGTAGTCGGCCTCGGCGCGGCCGCCGGCCTGGCGGATGCTGGCGACGACCGCATCGGCCGGCGCGCGATCGCCGGCGTCGCTGCCGGCCTCGTTGACGCCCGGATCGTTCACCACGACGGCGGCGCCGCGCGCGGCCAGCGCGAGCGCGTAGGCGCGCCCGAGCCCGCGCCCGGCGCCGGTGACGAGCGCGACGCGCCCGTCGAAGCGGATCGGCTTGGCGTCCGTCGTCGCCCGTGTCGCCTGCATGGCTTGCCCCCGCCGCTCGCGTGCGGCCGTTGCGGAAACGCCGATATACCCGGCCCGGCCCGTTGATTAGCATTCAAACCCTGTTCCGGCGATCCGGTTGGAGGTGTGGCCAGCCATGCGAAGCGAAGCTCGTCCCGCGGAGGCGCCGGCATGAGCCGGCGCGTCGCGCTCGTCACCGGCGGCGGCTCCGGCATCGGGGCCGCGACCGCAGCGCTGCTCGCCCGCGACGGCTGCGCGGTGGCCGTCACCGACCTGCGCGCGGACGCGGCGCGGGCCGTGGCGGCGGGGCTTTCGGGAAGCGGCCATCGCGCCTACGCGCTCGACGTGGCCGAAGAGAGCCGGGTTTCCGCCGTGTTCGCCGACGCCGAGCGGGAGATCGGGCCCGTGGCGGTGCTGGTCTGCTGTGCCGGCATCATCATCTCGCCGCCGCCGGCGCCGCCCGACATCGCCGACATGGAGGCGGCGAACTGGGACCGCACCTTCGCCGTGAACGCGCGCGGCGTGTTCCTGTGCGTTCGCGAGTTCATGCGGGCGCGGCGCAGGAGCCCCGTCGCCGACGGGCGCATCGTGGCGATCTCCTCGGCCGCCGCGCAGCTCGGCGGCTATCGCGGCAGCGCGGACTACATCGCGTCGAAGGCCGCGGTCATCGCGCTGGTCAAGGTGGCGGCGCGCCAGGGCGCCAAACACGGGATCACGGCCAACAGCGTGGCGCCCGGCCCCATCGAGACACCGATGTACCGCGCGGCGGTGCCGGTCGGCGCGGAGGGGCCGATGCTCGGCCTCGTGCCGCTCGGCCGCCTCGGCCAGCCCGACGAAGTGGCCGCCGCGATCGCGTTCCTCGCCTCGCGCGAAGCCGGCTATATCACCGGCAGCACGATCGACGTGAACGGCGGGTATCGGATGCAGTAAGAGCGCGCCGTCAGAATCGCCGCGCGAACAGCGCGCGCTTCTGCTCGACCGTCATCGGCACCGCCCCCGGCTTCTGCAATTCGGTGCCGACCTTGAAGCCCGCCTGCACGGCCGGCCGCGCGCCGATCGTGTCGTACCAGGCCTTCACCGCCTTCCATTCGGCGGGCGACTGGTGCTGCCGGCTCCACTGGATCCACGGCCACACCATGATGTCGGCGATCGTGTACTCGCCGCCGGCGAGATAGGGCGAGGCGGCGAGGCGCCTGTCGAGCACGCCGTAGAGACGGCGCACCTCGTTGAGATAGCGATCCTTCGCGTAGGGGATGTCTTCGGGGCAATAATCGAAGAAATGCGCGTGCTGGCCGAACATCGGCCCGATGCTCGCCGCCTGGAAGAACACCCATTGCGTCACCGCCCAGCGCGCGGCCGCGTCCTTCGGCACGAGCTTGCCGGTCTTCTCGGCGAGATAGAGCAGGATCGCGCCGCTCTCGAAGATCGTGATCGGCTTGCCGCCGGGCCCCTCGTCGTCGACGATCGTCGGCGTCTTGGCGTTCGGATTGAGCGCCAGAAAGTCGTCGCGATAATTCTCGCCCTCGATGAAGTTCACGAGATGGAGGCGATAGGGCAGCCCCACCTCGTGCAGCATGATCGTGACCTTCTTGTTGTTCGAGGTCGGCCAGAAATAGAGATCGATCATTCCGCTTCCTTCCCTTCCCGGCGGGGCGCGCAGCGACGATAATGCGCCGCCTGCCGGACGTCATTCCGGAAATCGTGCACGCGAAACAGCGGATAGGACATGCTTCAGCGTCGGTTCGCGCAGACGCGCTTCGGTCCGATAACCTGTGCGGAGGCCGGGCGCGGGCCCGCGCTGATCCATCTGCCCGGCACCGGCCAGACCCACGCGATGTTCGCGCGCCAGATCGAGGCCTTGTCGCGGCGGTTCCGCACGGTCGGCCTCGATCCGCCCGGCAGCCCCGGCTCCGCGCCGCTCCCCGATCCCTTGAGCGTCGAGCGCCTCGCCGAAAGCGTCGTCGCCGCGATGGACGCGCTCGGCATCGAACAGGCGCACGTCTACGGTATCCATCTCGGGAACAAGATCGGCGCCGCGCTGGCCGCCGGCTGGCCCCACCGCGTCGGCGAATTCATCTTCAGCGGCCAGAGCCACAGCATCACGGCCGACAATGCGCGGCGCAACGCGCATGTCCGCGCGCTGACGCGGCACTACTTCACCGACGGCCCCGACGATCCGGCGCGGCGCGACGCGCGCCGACTCTACGAAGCGAACTTCGCCTACGACCTCGAGCGCGATCTGCGGCGGATTCCCAATCGCACGCTCGTCGTCGAGATCGCGACGCGGCACGAGACCGCGGAGTGCGGCCTCCAGGGCCCGGCGCTGCTCGCGCACATTCCGCGCTCCGCGCTCGTCACGTTTCACGAGCCCGACGGCGTCGGCCACACGCTCGACAACCGCGCCGGGGAGCTGGCGGAGGCGATCTTCGCGTTCATCCGGTGAGCCGCCGGATCCCGCCGCGCGGGACCCCTATGCGCGGCCCTGGCCGGCTCCGTCGCCGGATGGGCTGACGTCCAGCCGCGAAACCGCGAGATCGCAGATGCCGCTGGTGAGGATCCAGGCCTCGAGGTCTGCCGCGCCCGCCGCGCCGCCGGCGGTCGGCGCCACCGAGAACTCGAACCGGATGGAGCGCCGCCGCGGACCGATGAGGAAAGCCGAGCGCTTGGCGAGCACCCGCCCCCCGGCGGCGATGCAGAACTGGGCCACGCGCCCGAGCCGCCACAGCAGCCGGAACAGCGACCTGACGCCGCCGAAGCCGGCGAGCGTGAACTCCACCCGCGCGCAATAGGAACCGGGCGGAAGCCAGACGCGCGGGCCGTAGGCGGCGGCGCCGGGCACGTGCGCGCGCGCGCGGATGGCCGTCCGGTCGCGGTAGCCGGCGGGGCCCACATCCATGCGCGCGAGCCAGTCTCCGGCGTGGCCGCCGGCGGGCCGCACGTAACCGTAGCGCAGCCGCGTGCCGGCCGGGGTGTGAACCGCCGCCAGCTGCGCCAGAACCATCTGCTCGTACCGGTTGTCGACGGCGTCGACGCAGACGAAGAGCCGGGCCGGCCGCCCGCCGGCGATCCGGCTGCGCTCGCCGTCGATGGCTCGCAGGAACATGCCTTCGACGGCGCTCGCGGAGTTCGGGCCCCGGGCCTCGTCCGTTCCGGGAACGGCGAAATCGAACAGCAGCACGTTCGCGGTTTCGAGGATCTCCGCGGCCCCGCCGATGGCCAGGCCGCCCGAGCCGGCGCGCGACAGGTCTTCGAGCTCGCGCGGAACTGCGACCGGCCGTTCGAAGCCGAGCGCCGTCCAGGCCGCGCGAAACAGCCCGAGCAGCTCGGGGTCTTCCCCGAACCATGCGGCGGCCCAGCCGCGGGGCGCCGGCGCCACGAGGCTGGCCAGAAACGGCACGACGTGGTGCGGCCGGGCGGTTTTCTCGCCGCCTGCGGCGCCGGGGCCCGCGCGGCCGGCATCGCGCGAGGGCGCGACGAGCGAGGCGCGCAGAGCCGCGAGGTATCGGCTGCCGGCGGGTTCCGCGAGCCTGATTTCCTCGATGGCGTCGCCGGGGCATCCCCAACTTTCCGCCTGCTCCGGCAGCTCCGCGCGGGCGACCGAGTCGTAGGCCAGGTACCAGCTGTTGGCCCGGTGGTCCGGCTCGTGAGTCGGCGTGGACCGGCGCGTGTGATCGCAATGGTATCCCGCCAGTTCGCCGGCGAGATCGCCGACGCCGCCATAGAGGAAACTCATCCGCTTGGCGACGTTGTAGTCGAGATGCCAGCCGTGGATCAGCCGCTCGTCGAACCCGCCGATCCGGCAGAGATCGCCGCGCGGCATGAGCTGGAAGTCGCCCGGACAATCGTATCGCACGAAGTCGCGGCGAACGACTTCGTCGAGATGCGCGGCGGCGCCCCAATGGCGGACCGCCTCGATCGTGCCGGGACCGTCCATCCGGTCGAACGATTCCCAGAGCGCCTCGGGCAGGTCGAAACGCGGGATGTGATACAGCCCGGCCGGCAATTCGCGCGCGATGGCGGAGAGCGACGCTTCGGCCCGCGGCGCGAACACCATGTCGCCGTTCGTCGAGAGGATCCAGCGATTGCCGGGGTTCGAGCGCCGCACCGCGACGTTGCGGGCGATGGCCTCGAGGACCGGCAGAGGCGTGCGCTGCGCGTAGCGGGCGTGGATATCGGGCCGCACGCGGAGGATCCGCAGCCGGCGCCGCGTTTTCGCGGCAAGCGTATCGCCGATCGCCTCCGGCAAGGTCGGCAGATCGTCGGGCGTGTTGTAATCGACGAAAACGATCTCGTCGGCCTCGTCCGCCAGCAGCTCCGCGATGCAATTCAGGCTGATGGCCACCCGCTTGTGCAGGTTGTAGCCGTGATCGTCGTTTCTCCCGTAGAGAACAACCGAAATCATGTCGCCGCACTGCCGCGCCGGGGCGCGATACTAGCGAAACTCCGCGCCCGGAACCAACCGGCCGAGGGCCGGACGCGCCCGCGCCGTCGGCGCGCCTAGAGGTCGCGCTCCGCGAACATGTTCGTGCTCGAGACCCGAAACGCCAGTTCGCGCCCCGCCGGATCGATCATCGACGACGTGAACCGGATGTCGATGGGCGCCTCGCGCGGCGGCGGAAACTCGATCCTCACCTCCCGGTTTCCGCCGAGCGTCGCCGTCGTCAGCACCGACCCGTTCGCCGAAATCACGAGCTCGCAATCGCGCGCCGCCCGGCCCGAGAGATGCAGCAGGGCCGCCTGCCCGAAATCCGGCTTGCTGATGCGAGCCTCGGGGGCCAACCACGCATCCGGCCAGAAGCCGGCGACCCGCTTGCCGTTGGGCGGCGCTATGCGCGCCCGCCCGCTGCCGGACGAACGGCCGGCGGCCCCCGCGATGCGGGCGAGCGAGGCCTTGAATCGGCGATAGAAGTGAAACCATCGGGAATGGGCGCGCGCGAGCAGCTTCACCGCGCGGCCGGGATCGCCCCTCTCGATGGCAAGCGGCGCGCGGCGGCGAACGCGCGCAAGCCGTTCGTGCCAGAGGCCGAGGAAATAGTTGTAGCTGACATAGCCGCCGTGCCGGAAGCATACGTCGAAGATCTCGGCGAAGATCTCGGCCCGGCGCGATTGCGTTTTCGTGTCCCGATGCACGCGGGAGTTCGCGAGCGGGCGGCGCAGGTGCACGATACGCCCGCCGGCCCGGCCGATTCGCAGCCAGTAATCGTAGTCCATCGCATAATGCAGGCGCTCGTCGAACGGCCCTATCCGATCGGCAACGCCGCGCCGCCAGAACGCCGCCGGCTGGCACACGCAGCAATCCCACATCAGGCGCTCGAACGAATACTCGGCCGTGTCGTAGGTTCCGACGGTCCGGTCGTGCTCGTCGATGTAGATGCCCTCGCCGTAGACGAGGTCGCAGTCCGGATTCCGGCGGAAGAACGCCACGGCCTGCTCGACCGCGTCGGGCAGGAGCGTATCGTCGGAATTGAGATAGGCCCGGATCTCCCCGCGCGCCTGCGCGAAACCCTTGTTGATGGCGTTCGTCTGCCCGCCGTCCGGCTCGGAAATCCAGCGCAGGCGGTCGCCGTAGCTTGCGAGGATCGCCTTGGAATCGTCGGTCGACCCGCCGTCGACGACCAGATACTCGATGTTGCCATAGGTCTGGTTCAGCACGCTGTCGATCGTGCGCCGCAGGAATCGGCCCTGGTTGAACGAGGGGGTCACGATCGAGACGAGCGGGTGACCGGATATCCGGCCTTGCGCCGAGCCTCCGCCGACGCGCTCCAAGGCGGCCATGAGCTCGTCGGCCGAACGCTCCCAGCGGTATCGCCCCAGCCGCCCCCGCCCGCGCGCCGCGAGCGAGGCGCGCAGCGTCTCGTCCGTGGCCACGCGCTCCATCAGCCGCGCCATCGCGCCGATGTCGCACGGGTCGCACGACAGGACCGCATCGCCGCCCACTTCCGGCAGGCTCGTCGTATCGCTGCAGATCACCGGGCAATCGGCGTCGAACGCCTCGAGCAGCGGCATGCCGAAGCCTTCGTAGAGCGAGAAGAACGTCAGCGCCAGCGCTTTCCGGTAAAGCAACCGCAGGTTGTTGTCGCCGACGAAGCCCAGGTGATGGACCGGCAGGTGGCCGAATTTCGGCGCAAGCCGCTCCCAGCCTTCCGGATGCCCGGTGAACACCATCGCATCGTTGCGGCCGGTGGCGCGGCGGTAGGTCTCGAACGCGCGCAACAGCCTTTCGTGGTTCTTGTGCGGCCAGAGATTGGCCGGGAACAGGAAATACGAGCCGATCGCCGCCAGCCGTTTGGCGAGCGCCGGGCTGGCGGCGCCGGCCGCGTCGTGCGGTTTCAGCGCCGGCTGCATCAGGAATACGTCGCGGCACCGGTTCTGCGGCGAATCGACGATGGTCTTGCGCGCATACTCCGAAATCGTGCCGATCGCGCCTGCCGATCCGAGCACGCGCGCGAAGGCCGCCCGCCGCTGCTTCAAGGTCTCCGCGGCGAAGAACTCGGGAAAGCGATCGTGCTGCAGGTCGGGGATGAGGACGACCTGGCGGCCGGGCGGAAACCGCAGGGAATCGAGAACCGGATAGGATCGAAAGAGCACGTCGACGTCGTCGCGCGCCAGGCGCGAATCGAGCGACGGCCATGTGCTCGCGAGGTCGAGCGGAAGCGCTGCGACGGTGACGTTGGCCGCCTCCGGATCGACGAGGCTGCGATTGAAGATCGTTCCATAGACGAAGAAATGGTGCTCGGGATGGCGCCGCGCCAGCGTCGACAGGGTCTGGTGCAGAAGCGGCGCGATTCCGCCCGACGGCCCGAACTCGATGAACCTGGCCTCTATTCCGACACGCATCCCGGCACGCGGCATAAGCGGAAATGTAACGAAAGATAGTAATCCGGCATACCGCGCACAATGTCTCTTGGCAATGCGCGGGCCGATCGCGCGTCGTCGCGCTCAGGGGCCGCGCCGCAGCCCGATGCGATGGTGCGCGCGCTGTTCGCCCGGCGGCGCCGCGCCGTCCGTCAGAACGCAATCGGCATCCGCGATCGGCGGCTGGCGCCCGAGATCGGTGCCCTGCTCGAAGTAGGATCGCAGCGGCCTTCGCGAATACCAGCGCAGCCCCAGGTCGACGACGAAGGTTTGCGCCACGCGGTCGAGCACCGGGTGGGCGATGTCGAGCGCCACGGCCGAACACGCGCGCAGGCGGCTCTTGTGCCGAGGCAGATCCCAATCGTGCGCCGCCTTTTCCATGATCGAGGGATAGGGCGGGAAGCTGCGGTGGATGCCGTTCGGGCGCGCCGCCGCGACGGGGCGCTCGAAGGCGAAGGCGAGATGGGCGCAAACGAGCAGCAGCGGCAGAATCCGGCGCCGGCGCGGCATCGCCACGAGCAGCGGCGAGATCAGCGCGAAGTACAGCAAGGGCGCGGCCATCAGTACGCCCTTCCCGCCGGGCCACAGATTCCCCGACGCGAGCATCGACGCCGGAACGGCCAACGCCAGCACGGCGCCGCAGACGAAGGCGAAGCCGGCCGGGTTGGCGGCGCGCAGCGCCCGCCCCGCGCCGATACACGCCGCGATCAACGCGATCACGGCGGCGCACGCGGCGAGCAGACCCGCCGCCCGGCCCGCGCCGGGCTCGGGGCTGAGAAAATAGAGCCCCAGCGCCCCGAGCGCGAAATCGACCGGCAGCGCCATCGCCGCGGCCAGCGCGGTCTGGGCCGGGATCGCCGAATTCAGAACGAGATCGACGGCGTGTTCGTTGCGCCCGAACAGGAAGCGATAATAGTAGAAAAACCATTCGGTCGGATACGAGCCCCTGCCGATGGCTTGCGCCTGAATCAGGAGCGATCCGAGCGTTCCGCGCCAATAGGGCACGCAGACGACGAGCGCGGCGGCCCCCGCAAGCGCCGGAACCCGCATCGCCTCGATCCACGGGCGCCGATCGCGGATCAGCAGCCAGCCCAGGGCCGCGCCCGCGACCGCGGACGCCGCGATGGGCCCGATCTCGGGATAGACGTAACACACGCCTGCGCCGCCCGCCGTCAGCGGAAAGAACAGCGGCGCGCGCGCCGTCCGGCCGAACGCCAGCGCGACGAGCGCCGTGAGCACCAGGACCAGCGGCGTCGCGGCCAGCTGGCTCCAGGCGTTGATGTCGAAAATCAGTTGCAGGTAGGTGCCGGCCGCCAGCGCCGCCGAAAGCAGAAGCGCCGGAATCGGCGAAACAGCGAAGACCGCGCGCAGCACGAAAACGGCGGCGAAGAACGTCAGCGCCTGCAGCAGGGCGAGATAGGCATAGGCGGCTTCGAAGGTCGTGTCGAAGAACGGCGCGCGCAACGCCGCGAGCACGAAGCCGACGGCAGGCCGGGATCCGAGTTGCTCTCCGGCGAAATGATTGTAGGTGTTCGCGAGGACGTTGGCCGGCGAGAGACGGGCAAGTTCACCGTAGCTCAGCTTGGCGAAGGCCGAAGCGTTGGCGATGTAGGTCGCCTGATCGTAGTGATTTCCCTGGAAGGCGGCGAACTGGTGCCCGCCGATCCATTTCGGCGACAAGACGAGCAGCCCGACCGCGACGACGGCGACGGCCGAGATCGCCGCCGCGCGCGCATCGGCCGCCGGTGCGGCGCGCCGGCGGACGCCCGGCAGCGCGCAAGCGACCGCCGCGAAAAACAGACAGACCAACGGCAGATAGGGCAGCGGAACGCCGCCGCGATAGGCGAGCGTAGCGACCACGCCGAACAGCGCCAGCCCCAGAACGGGAGCGGCCCAGAACCGCCCGCGCACCTCGGCCGGAATCGCCGCGCAGACCGGCCAGCCGATCGCCGCGAAGCAGGCAAGGCCCGCGGCGAAAAACGACACGTCGATGAGCGCATCCATCGCTTCACCTAGCAGCAGACGGCGCGGCGAAGGAAGCCCTGCGGCGCCTGCGCGCTGCGGATCGAGCTCGTGCCGAACTTCGTCGGCAGATGGCGCTCGTTCCGGGCTGGCATATCAGCGTGCGCGGCACCGCTGGACCCGGCGGGCCGGAAGCCGCTAGCTTCCGGCCCGAGGCATTTTCGGAACCCGCCATGTCCGCCGACGCGCTTGGCATCGCCCGGCATCGCAAGGAGCGCTAGCGGCATGGCCGGCGCCGGTCTCCCGGGCTTTTCGATCGTCGTTCCGTCCCTCAACCAGGGCCGCTTCATCGACGACGCCCTGCGCAGCGTTCTCGACCAGGCCTATCCGAACGTCGAGATCATCGTCGTCGATGGCGGTTCGTCCGACGACACCGTGGAACGGCTGCGCCGGTACGGCAACCGTATCGTGTGGACGAGCGAGCGAGACGAAGGCCAGGCGCACGCGATCGAGAAAGGGTTCGCGCGCGCCACCAAGGAATGGCTCGCCTGGCTCAACTCGGACGACATCCAATGCAACGGCGCGCTGTTCGCCGCCGCGGACGCGATCGCGCGGCGGCCGGACGCCGACGTGGTTTTCGGGCGAGGGCATTACATCGACGAAGCCGGGGCGCGTCTGCGCGACTATCCCACGATGCCGATCGGCCCGGCTACGGACGCCCGGCGCGCTTTCTTCGCGAACGGCTACGTGGCGCAACCCTCCGTCTATTTCCGGCGCGAGTCCTACCGGCGGGCGGGCGGAGTCGATCGATCGCTTCACTACGTGATGGACTACGAGCTGTGGGTCCGCCTGGCCCGCGCCGGCGCGAAATTCGCCGCGTTCGATCGCGACATCTCCGGCAATCGCTGGCACGAGAATGCCAAGACCGTGGCGGGCCTGCCGAAACTCTACGCCGAAGCGGTGGCGGTCCAGGTCCGGCATTACGGCAAGGTCTCGCCCTATTTCGTGCAGGCGATCAGCGATCACCACTATCAGATGCGGCACGCCGCACGCGCGGCGCCGCCGCGGTCACTGTTCTGGCGCTGGCTCTATTTCAAGGCAGCCTGGATCAGGCTCAACGCGCGCCGGCCGGGATACTGCCTGCGCGGCCTGTTTGCCGAGACCATCGCGAAATCCGGGCCGATCGAGGGCGACCGTATCCGCATGTTCGGGTGGCTGCGGGCCGAGGCGCCACAGGGGCGGCGCACGCCGGCCGAATAGCTTTGCGGGCGGCATGGCCTCGACGCGCACGACCGACGCGCCCGGCGGAATGGCGAGCGGCTGCGAGATCTGCCGCCGCGACGCCTCGTTGGCCTCGATCGGGTAGGATCGTTGCGCGATCCCGAGGCGCAGCAGGCGCCGGCTCTTGTCTTCGAAGCTCGGGCGCGGCGAGACCTCGGCGCGCAGAGCGGCTGCGGTGGGCCGATCCGAAATGCTCCGCATCGTGTGCCCGCGAGACAGATTTCGACGACACCTTGTGATAGGGAACTCCGGCTTCCACCACCGCGACGGTGACTCGAGCCTTGCCCAGAGCCGCACCGCGAACCGTGCATTTTTCGGCCGAAGAACTGCTGCCGGCGGCATGGCGCGATCTCGCCGGGCGCGGGCCGTTGCGCGCGTTCAATCCGGCGCTTCTCGCCGACGGGCCGGGCTGGCTGTTCGCCTATCGCATGGTCGGCGCCGACGGCCTCCGGCGGATCGCGATCTGCCGCCTGGACGGCCGGTTGCGCGTCGAGCCCGGCTCGGCCGTGCCGCTGTGCGATGCGATTCGCTTCGCCGAGGGGCGCACCTATCCGGACGCCGTGCTTTCGTGGTTTGCCGATCCGCGCCTTTACCGGCTCGCGGGGCGCCTGTTCGTCTATTGGAATTCCGGCTGGGATCCGCAGCCCAATGTCCAGTTCGTCGCCGAGCTCGACGGCGGCACGCTGATGCCGTGCGGGCCCGCGCGCGAGCTGCGTCTCGCGGGCGACCGTCGGCCGATCGAGAAGAACTGGACCTTCTTCGGCGACGATCCGCTCCGGGCGCTGTATTCGCCGATGCAGCAGGCGATTCTCGACGTCGCGTGCGGCGAGGCCGCGGAGATCGAGC
Organism: Candidatus Odyssella sp.; assembly: GCA_016792765.1. Lineage (GTDB taxonomy): Bacteria > Pseudomonadota > Alphaproteobacteria > Bin65 > Bin65 > SBBV01. The sequence continues at coordinate 15,021 of JAEULD010000151.1, read as the reverse complement.
TGCGCCCGCGCCATGCGGCGCCGTGGGACCTCGGGGACTTCGCGCTGCGATACGGCGAGTTGCGAGGCGGCGCGCCGCCGCAGCGCCTCGGCGACGGTTACTATGCGTTCTGCCACACGGTTTACCCCACCCCGCTCGGCTACGACTACGCGGCCGCCGTCTACCGGTTCGGCGCCGCGTTTCCGTTCCGGCCGACGGACGCGCCGTTGCACCCGCTGCGGCTCGAGAACCCGCTCGGATCCGACACGCTCGGCGACCGCCTCAATCCGCATGTCGGCGCCGTCGTCTATCCCTGCGGCGCGGCCTACCGCGACGGCACTTGGCTGATCAGCTACGGCATCAACGACGCGCGCGCCGCGATCGCACGTCTTTCCGCCGCCGAGGTGGAAGCGGCGATGCGGCCGCTGGCGGCGGTCGATTAGGGGCGCCGCGATGGACAGCGGCGCCATGGGCGAAGGCGGCGGCCCGATCGGGCGGATCGGACCCGGCGACCGGATCGTTCTGCTGCAAATGGGCGGCCTCGGCGATCTGGTCTTGACCGGCGAGGTGCTTCTCGCCTTGGCCGCAGCCGGACACCGCGAGCGGACCACGCTCGTGTGCCGCGCGGACTTCGCCGCCGTCGCGGACCTGCTTCCGGCGCCGCCCGCGAGGGCGATCGGCTTGGCCTTCGACCCGCATCGATGGCACGAGCCGTCCGAGCCGCTCGGGGCGGCGCTGAAGCCGGTCGCGGCCGCGCTCGCCGGACTGGCCGCCGACGTGCTGATCGATGCCGGCCATCGTCCGCTGTGGTTCGCTCCTTTCGTCGCCGCGCTTTGCCGGCCGCGTGCGGCGGTTTCCTGCCACGTGGCCACCGAACCGCAGCGCGAAGCGCTCGCACGCATCCTGCTGCGCGATTTCGGCCTGGCGTGGCACCCGATCCATCGCATCGCCGTGCCGCCGCGCCTCCGGGAGCGCGAGCGGTACCGCCATCTGCTGGGCGCGTTCGCGATCGAGCCCGTGCCCGCTCCGCGCTGGAGCGTCGCCGCCGCGCCGCGGGAACGGGCCCGCGCGTTTCTGCGCGAATCCGGCTTGGAGCCGGGCGGATTCGTCGCGTGCTTTCCCGGCGGCAACGAGGCCGCCCGGCTCAAGCGCTGGCCCGAGGCGAATTTCGCGGCGGCCCTGCGCGCCGCCGGGCGGCCGGCCGTGCTGATCGGCTCGGCCGAGGAAGCCGGGGTGCTCGCGCGCGTCGCGGCCGCGCTCGGCGGCACGCCGAACGCGATCTTTGCCGGCGCGCCTGCGGATCTTGCGACGGTCGCGGCCCTTCTCGCCGAATCCCGCGCCTGGCTCGGCAACGATTCGGGCTTGATGCACCTGGCGCAGGCGCACGAGGTTCCCGGCGTGGGCATTTTCGGCGGCGGCGGCCGCTGGCCGAGCTACGCGCCTTGGGCGCCGGGCGCGGCCGGAATCGTCCATCCGCTGCCCTGCTTCGGCTGCGACTGGGACTGCATGCTCGGCCACGCGCTGTGCGTCGAGAGCATTCCCGTGACCGCGGTTGCGGCCGCGCTCCGAAGCGCGCTGGACGGGCAGCGAACCGCGCCGGCCATCGTGGCGCTCGACGAGACGCCCGCCGGCACGCGCGAAATGCTCGACGATGCGAGCCGCTCCTACCGCGCGGTCCAGCGCGATCGCGAAGAGCGGCTCGAGACGGTCTTGCGGGGCGAACTGGCCTATCGCGAGCAGAGCGCGGCGCGGGCCATGTTCGAAACGGCGGCGCACGAGCGGCTCGCTTCGCTCGACGAAGCCGCGCGGATCGCCGGGCAGCACATGGCCGAGATCGCGTCGTTGCGCGAGCGCTTGGCGCTGCGCGACCGCGAGCTCGGCAAGGCCAAGGCGCGGCTTGCCGCACCGGACCGCGTACGCGCCTTCCAGATCGGCCTCGGGCTCGGCGCCGGCAACATCGGCGACGAGCTCATGGCGCAATCGTTCTGGAGCCGGCTGCCGGACGCGATCGCGCTCGATGTGGCGCTGTTCCCCGAATCCGCGCGCTGCCGCGAGCCCTATCCGGCGCGGCATCGCTACCTGCCGGTCGACGAAGGCGGCAACGAAAACGCGGATGCCATGATGCCGGGCCTCCTGGTCGGCGGCACGCCGGTGACCGACGCCGAAGGCGTGCACTGGCCGCTCCGCTTTCTCGCGCCGCGCCTTGACCACTTCCACCGCCATCGCCTGCCGGTCGACGCCGTCGGCGTGGGCGTGGAGCCGCTGCAGACCGAGGACGGGCGCGCGCTGTTCCGTGCGGCGTTCGGACCGATCCGCTCGTGGACCGTGCGCTCGGAGGCCTGCCGGGCGGCGCTGCTCGACCTCGGCATCGAGCCGGCCCGGATCCGCGTCGGCGCGGACTGGGCGTGGCTCTACGCGCCGCGGCGCGACCGCCGGCGCTGGGCCGAAGAGACCTGGCGCAGGCTCGGCATCGACCCCGCCCGCCCGTTGCTGGTCGCCAACGTCGTCAACATGCTGTGGCGCGACAGCGACGCGGCGAAGCGCGCGATCGCGGACGCCATCGCGCGTGCCGCCGCGCTGGAAGGGCTCCAGGTGGGATTCCTCGACAACGAATGCCGCGACGGCGAATTCTTCGATCACGCGGCGGCGCGGGACATGGCGGCACGGCTGGGCATCGCCGCCGCGGTGGTGCCCAACGCGTATTTCAGCCCCGACGAGGCCGTGGCGCTGCTCCGGCACGCCAGCGTGACGCTCGGCCAGCGCTATCATTTCGCGATCCAGTCGGTTCTGGCGGGTTCGGTGCCCGTGTGCATTCCGCGCGGCGCGAAGATCCGGGATCTCGCCGGCGAGCTGGGCATCGCCTGCATCGGCTCGGCCGCCAGCGTCGACTCCGATGCGCTGTTGGCGGCGATCCGGCGCGCGGTCGAGCACGGCGCCGCCGAGCGCGCCCGCCTCGCGCTCCGCCAGCGCGCGCTGGGCCAGCGAGCCGCGGGCAATATGAGCTTTCTCGAGGAGCTGCCGCCCTACCGCGACTGCTGGCCGGCCTGCGAGTGAGCCGCCGGGCCTTCGCCGCGCGGCCGTTCTTGCCCTGCGCCGGCGGCATGGACAGCGGGCGGGCGGCCGATGGATAATTCTTGCAGGCCATCCGAAGGATTCGAGCCATGACGGCGGCAAAGCCCGTTCCGAAAATCCGCGGCGTCCACCACACGGCCTTCCGGTGCCGCGACGCCGCCGAAACGCGGCGCTTCTACGAGGGCGTGCTCGGCCTGCCGCTGGCCGCCGCGCTGTCGTTCGACGAAGAGCCCGGCACCGGCGCACCGCTGAAATACATGCACCTGTTCTTCGAGATGGGCGACGGCAGCTACGTGGCGTTCTTCGATCTGCCCGACTCGGCCGACGAATCGCGTTTCAAGAAGAAGTCCGGCTTCAACCTGCACATCGCCTTCGAGGTTGCGACCGAGGCCGATCTCGAGGACTTCCGGCGCCGCTTCCGCGAGAACGGCGTCGAGAACCACGGCCCGATCGACCACCATTTCGTGAAATCCATCTATGCCTGGGACCCCAACGGCATCCAGATCGAGATCACCTGGCGCGAGCCGGCCCACGACCGCATCCTGGGCGAAGAGCGCGCGAAGGCCCAGGGCGCGATGCAGGCGTGGGACCGCGACACCGCGCCGATCAAGGCCGGGAAACTGAAGCTCAAGCCCGCGAGCGCCGCGTAGAAGCGGCGCCTCCACCGCACCGATCTCGGACGCGGGGCTTTCGGCACCACTGGCGGGCCGGGGACCCGCCGCCAGGCGATGAAAGCGTGAAAACCACGATGCAGTCCTCCCGCTCCTTCGACTACGCGCGCGAGCCGTTTCTCATCGTCTTCAAGGAAGAGCAGCCGATCAAGGAAACCTATGCCGGCGAGATCGGCACGGTGGTGATCGAGGGCCAGCGGCTGCGTCCGGCCGGGGTGGAGTCCAAGACCGTCGTCGTCTTCATGCACCCGATCGGCGGTACGCAGTATCTGCCGCTGCCCACCGCGCTGGCGCGCGCCGGGCTGCACGTCATCTCCTGCAACAGCCGGTATCCGCGCAACGACACCGCGCTCATCATGGAGAAGGTGGCGCTCGATCTCGGCGCCTGCGTCCGCCACGCGCGCGAGAAATTCGGCTACGAGCGCGTGATCCTGGGCGGCTGGAGCGGCGGCGGCTCGCTCTCGACCTTCTACCAGTCGCAGGCCGAGAGCCCGACCGTCACGGGCACGCCCGCCGGCGACCCGCCCGATCTCACGCGGGCGAAATTGCAGAAGGCCGACGCGATCATGCTGCTGGCCGCGCACACGAGCCGCGCCAAGACGCTGACCGAGTGGATGGACCCCTCGATTCTCGACGAATCGAAGCCGCTTTCGCGCGACCCCTCGCTCAATCTCTTCGGCCCCGATGCGCCGAAGCCGCCCTATTCCCAGGATTTCCTCGCGCGCTACCGCGAGGCGCAGATCGCGCGCAACCGGCGCATCACCGAGCGCGTCGAAAGCCAGCTGCGCGCCGCCCGCAAGCGCGGCGAGCCCAATTTCGAGCACTGCTTCGTCGTGCACGGGACCATGGCCGACCCGGCCTGGCTCGACGCCGCGATCGAGCCGAACGCGCGCCGCCCGGGCTGGTGCCTGATGGGCGACCCCAGGATGGTCAACGACGCGCCGGCCGGGCTCGCGCGGTTTTCCTCGCTGCGCAGCTGGCTATCGCAATGGAGCTGCGACCGCTCGAACGCCGACGGGCCGGCCAGCGCGGCGCGCATTTCGGTTCCGGTGCTCGTGATCGAGAACGGCGCCGACGACGGCTGCCTGCCCCATCACAACCGGCGCTTCCTCGCCGCGATCCGGTCGGAGAAGGAGCACAGGGTGATCGAGGGCGCCAATCACTACTATTTCAATCAGCCCGACAAATGCGCCGAAGCCGTCGCCGCGATCCGGGACTGGCTCGTGCGGCGCAAGCTGATCGAATCGTAGGGGCGGGTCCCCCGACCCGCCCCTGCGAAGGCAACGTCACTCGCCCAGCGTGCCCGTGACGCGCGCGAACTTGCCGTCCTTGATCCGGGTCAGCACGAAGGCGCGCGTGCCGAGGCGGCGCTCCGGGCCGAACGTCATCGGCGGCGAGCCGAAGATGTTCTGCCAGTTCTTGATCGTCTCGCTCGCGGCGATGAACTTCTCGACCGTGATATCCTTGCCGGCCCGTTCGAGCCCGAGGATCGTCATTTCCATCATGTCGTAGCCGATGGCGGCCGACACGTCGGCGGGCTTGCCGAACCGGTCCTGATACCGCTTCATCCAGGCCTTGACCGCCTCCGACTCGCCCTCGGCCGCGAACGGCACGTACTGGCACTGGACGTAGAATCCGTCGACCGCCTCCTTGCCGATGCCGGGAACCGCCGCGTTGCAGGCGGCGGCGGAAGCGAGCACGTCGACCTTCCAGCCGACCTTCTTGAGCTCGAGGCCGAGGCCCGCCGTCTCGCGCACGACCGTGCCGGCGACGATGAGGTCGGGCTCGGCCTGGCGCATGCGCGCCACCTGCGAGGAAAACGACGTGTCGCCGCGCTTGTAGCTGGTGAGCGCCACGACCTGGACGTTCGACGCCTTCGCCTGCGCCTCGGCCGCCTCGCGGAGTTCCTTACCGAACTCGTCGTCCTGGTACATGATCGCGATCTTCTTCCGCCCCTGCTTCTCGATCATGTGCTGCACCGCCGCGCGCATCTGGTGATCGTAGGGCGCGGCCATGCTGAACTTCAGCTTGTTGAACGGCTCGAACATCGCGCGGTGATTCGTGCCGGGATACATGAACGGCACGCCCGCCTCGAGCACGATCGGCATCGTCGCCATCGCGATCGGCGTGCCGAGCACGCCGACCATCGCGAAGACCTTGTCCTGCTGGATCAGCTTCTGCGCGGCCAGCACGCCCTTCTTGGGATCGTAGCCGTTGTCTTCGCCGATCAGCACGAGCTTGCGGCCGTGCACGCCGCCTTTCGCGTTCTGCTCCTCGATGCGCAGGATCTTCCCGTTGCGCATCGGCTGGCCCCAGAACACGATCGGCCCGGAGAGATCGTCCTGCGTGCCGAGCCGGATTTCGGTGGCGGTGACGCCGCGCACCTCCTGGCCGTTCGCTCCGCCGGCGAGCGGCAAGGCCATGGCGAGGCCCATGACGGCAATCTTTGCTCTCATCGTCTACCTCCCTTGCACGGCCGTTTTCGGCCTTGCAGTCATTCTAGCAGCGGCCCGGGCCGCCGCAATCGAGCCCCGGCGTCATCCGCCGTACATGGCCTCGATTTCCTTCTTGTATTTCTCGTTCACGAATTTCCGGCGCAGCTTCAACGTCGGCGTCATTTCCTCGTCCTCGGCGGTCAGCAGAATGTCCAGCAGATGGACCTTGCGGATGCGCTCGACGTTTGCGAGCTGCTTGTTGACCTTCTCGACCTCGGCCCAGACGAGATCCTTGATCGCCGGCGCGCGCGTGAGGCTCGCGTAGTCGGTGAACGGAATGCGGTTCGTCTGCGCGTATTTCGTGACGTTCTCCTGGTCGATCATCACGAGTGCGGTCAGATAGTTGCGCCGGTCGCCGATCACGATCGCGTCGGTGACGTAGGGGCTGAACTTCAGCTTGTTCTCGATTTCCGAAGGCGTGATGTTCTTGCCGCCCGACGTGATGATGATGTCGCTCTTGCGGTCGACGATCTTGAGCCGGCCTTCGGGCGTGAACGCGCCGACGTCGCCGGTGTGGAGCCACCCGTCGCGAATCGCCTCGGCCGTACGCTCGGGCTTGTTGAGGTAGCCCTGGAAGACGTGCGGCCCGCGGATGACGATCTCCTGCTCCGCGGAGAGGCGGACTTCGGTGCCCGAGAGCGGCTTGCCGACGGTGCCGAGCGCGAACTCCTCGGGCCGATAGAACGTCGCGATGCCCGAGCACTCGGTCTGGCCGTAGATTTCGAAGATCGGGATGCCGAGCGCCACGTACCAGCGCATGATGTCCTGCGAGATCGGCGCGGCGCCGCTGCCGATGAGCCGGGCGCGCGACAGGCCGAGCAGCCGCTTCGTGTTGCGCAGGATGGCGAGCTCGGCGAGCGCGTAGAGCGCGCGCAGGCCGAACGGCACCGGCTTGCCGGCCATCCTGCGGTCGGCGACCGCGTGCGCGACGGCGCTGGCCCGGCCGTAAAGCGCGCGCTGCAGCGGCGTGGCGTCCTGCAGGGTCATCGTCACCAGCGAGTGCAGCTTCTCCCAGATGCGCGGCACGGCGAAGAAGACGGTGGGCGAGACCTCGCGCAGGTTCTCGAGCACCGTCTCCGGGCTTTCGGCGAAATGCACGACGCCGCCATAGGCGAGCGGGCGCATCGCCGTCATCATGCGCTCGGCCATGTGGCAGAGCGGCAGGAAGGCGAGCGTGTCGTCGCCGTCGTGCGTCGGCGCCATCTCGCCCCAGCGGTCGATCGCGAAGACGAGATTCGCGTGCGAAAGGACGGCGCCCTTGGGCGGCCCCGTCGTGCCGGAGGTGTAGACGAGGATGGCGCGATCCTCGGGCCGCGTCGCGTCGACGAGCGCGTCCCACGCGCCCGGCGCGCGCTCCGCCTCGGCCCGGCCGAGCGCGAGCAGCTCGTCGTAGCTCATGACCAGCGGATCGGAGAAGCGCTTGAGGCCGGTCGTGTCGTAGACGACGACGCGCTCGAGCCGCGGCATGCGCTCGCGCCGCTCGAGCACCTTGTCGAGCTGCTCTTCGTCTTCGACGAACAGAAAGCGCGCGCCGCTGTCGTTGACGATGTATTCGACCTGCTCGCGCGAGCTCGTAGGGTAGAGGCCGACCGAGACGGCGCCGGTGCCCATGATCCCCATGTCGGTGAACAGCCATTCGGGGATGGTCTCGGCCAGGATCGCGGCGACTTCGCGCGGCCGCAGGCCCAGCGCCGCGAGGCCGAGCCCGGTGTGGCGCGCCTGCTCGGCGTAGCCGCGCCACGTCGTCGCCTGCCAGACGCCGTAATCCTTGTGCATCAACGCGACGCGCTCGCCGCGCGCCGCGGCCGTGTGCCGGAACAGCTTCGCGACCGTGTCGCAGCCGGCCGGGATGCGCGCGTCGGTCAACGCCACTGCTTCCTCCGCTTCCAGCGCCTGACGCCGCGCACGCCGGCGTCGCGGATGCCGAGGTAGAACTCCTTGACGTCTTCGTTGCTGCGCAGGCGCTCCGCGCTGCCGGCGAGAACGATGCGGCCGCCCTCGAGCACGTAGCCGGAATCGGCGACGTCGAGCGCCATCTTGGCGTTCTGCTCGACGAGGAGCATCGCGACTCCGCTATCGGCCTTCACCCGGCCGATGATGCGGTAGATCTCCTGCACGAGCAGCGGCGAGAGCCCCAGCGAGGGCTCGTCGAGCAGGATGAGCCTGGGCCGGGCCATCAGCGCGCGCCCGATCGCGACCATCTGCTGCTCGCCGCCCGAAAGATTTCCCGCCATCTCGCGGACGCGCGCGCGCAGCGCCGGAAAGTAGCCGAAAATGCGCTCGAGATCGGCGGCCAGCCCGCCGGCGTCGCGGCGCAGGAAGCCGCCCATCTTGAGATTGTCGGCGACCGAGAGATGGCGGAACACCTCGCGGCCTTCGGGGACGTGCGCGATTCCGGCGGCGGCCACGTCCCATGCCGCGCGCTTCTGGATCTCCGCGCCGGCGAAGCGGATCGTGCCGGCCTCGGGATCGAGCGCGCCGGAGATCGCCTTCAGCAGCGTCGTTTTGCCCGCGCCGTTCGCGCCGAGGACCGCGACGATCGCGCCCTCGTTCACGTCGAGGGTCACGCCCTTCAGCGCCGCGATCGGGCCGTAGTATGCCTCGACGTTGCGAAGCTCGAGCAGCGCCACGTCAGCCTCCGAGATAGGCGGCGGCGACGCCGGGATCGCGCTGCACCTCGCCCGGCGTGCCCAGCGCGAGCATGCGGCCGGAACTCATGGCGAGCACGCGGTCCGAAACCGCGGAGACGAGGCTCATGTCGTGCTCGATCATGATCACCGTCATGTCGAGATCGTCGCGCATGTCCTGGATCCAGAACACCATGTCGCGCGTTTCCTCGACGTTGAGCCCGGACGAAGGTTCGTCGAGCAGGATCAGGCGCGGCTCGGCGGCCAGCGCGCGGCCGAGCTCGACGATCTTGCGCACGCCGTACGGAAGGCCGGCCACCAGCACGTCGCGATACTTCCCGAGCTCCAGGAAATCGATCACCTCCTCGACCTTCCGCCGGTCGGCGAGCTTCTCGCGCCGCACGAACGGCGTGAACAGCGTCTGCCGCAGCACGCCGCTCCGGTGATGCCGATAGCGGCCGAGCATCAGATTGTCGAGCACGGTCGCGTTGTCGAACAGGTTGATGTTCTGGAACGTGCGCGCGATGCCGGCGCGCACCACGTCGTGCGGCGGGATGCGGGTGATGTCGCGCCCGTCGAAGACGATGCTGCCGGTGCTCGGCTCGTAGATGCGGCTGATGACGTTGAACAGGGTCGTCTTGCCGGCGCCGTTGGGCCCGATGATCGCGAAGATCTCGCGCGGCTCGACGCCGAACGAAATGCCGTCCACGGCCCTCAGGCCGCCGAAACTGATGCCGACGTCGCTGACCGACAGCACCGCCATCACCAGGTCTCCGACTTGGCGAAGCTCTTGGCGCGGCGCAGCGAGCCTTTGCGGTAGAACGGGAACATCGAGAAGTAGTGCTTGATCTTGCGCCAGATGCCGTAGAGGCCGGTGGGCTCGGCGAGGATGAAGGCGAGCAGGACGGCCGCATAGACCGCCGCCTGCAGGCCCGACTGCTGCGCGACGGCGGCCGGCAGGTAATCCTTGGCCACGGCGACGAGCTGCGGCAGCGCGATGACGAAGGCGGCGCCGAGCACGATGCCGTGCATCGACCCGATGCCGCCGATGAAGATCATCACGAGGAACTCGATCGAGACGAGGATCGTGAACTGATCCGGATCGATGAACTGCAGCTTGTGCGCGTAGAGCGCGCCGGCGAGGCCGGTCAGCAGCGCGCTGATCGCGAAGGCGGCGAGCTTCACGCGCATCAGCGGCACGCCCATGCTCTGCGCCGCGGTTTCGCTGTCGCGGATCGCCATCATCGCGAGGCCGAGCGGCGCGCGCACGATGTTGCGGACCGCCAGCATCGCGGCGACCGCCACCGCCAGGACGATCGCGTAGAGCTTCGGCTCGCTGTCGGCGATCCAGCCGGCGATGCGGATTTTCGCCACGTTGAGGCCGGAGGCGCCGTTGGTGACGCCCTCCCAGCGGACGATGACTTCCGTGACGATGAAGGACGCGGCGAGCGTCGCGATCGCGAGATAGAGGCCCGAGAGCCGCAGCGCCGGCAGGCCGATGACGAAGCCGACCGCGGCCGAAAGCGCGCCGGCCGCGGCGAACGCCGCGAGGAACGGGACGCCGTGCTTCTCCAGCACCGCCACCGTGAACGCGCCGACCGCGAAGAAGGCGGCGTGCCCCAGCGAGACCTGGCCGCAATAGCCGGACAGCAGCATCAATCCGGCCCCGGCCACGACGTAAATGCCGATCAGAACGAGCTGCGAGAGGTAGTAGGCCGGCAGCACGAACGGGGCCGCGACCAGCGCCAGGCCGAGCAGCGCGTACCAGAACGCGGCCGCGCCGTCGCGGAACAGGCGGAAATCCTCGGTGTAGCTCGTCTTCTTGTAGAACTTCATGCGCTACACGCGAACGCGCTTCGAAATGCCGAACAGGCCCTGCGGCCGCACCATCAGCACCGCGAGCAGCACGACGTAGGCGGCGACGTTCTTCACGCCCTCGGGCGCGTAGAGCCCGGCCAGTTCCTCGACCACGCCGATGATGAGCCCGCCGACGACGGCGCCCGGCAGGCTGCCGAAGCCGCCGAGCACGGCCGCGGGAAACGCCTTCAAGCCGATATAGCCCATGTTGACGTGCACGAACGCGGCCGGCGCGAGCAGCACGCCGGCAAGCGCCGCCACCGCGGCGCTGATGCCCCAGATCAGGCCGAACATGCGCCGGATGTCGATGCCGGAATACCCGGCGGCGAGCTGGTTCTGCGAGGTGGCCTGCAGCGCCACGCCGACGCGCGCGAGAGAGAAGAAGAGATAGAGGGCACCCACCAGCACGACGGTGACGGCGATGACCATCAGATGCTCGGCGCTGACGACGAGCTTGCCGATGGGCACGACCTGGCCGGCGAGCGGATTGGAAAGCCGGTGCGTCTCGACGCCCCAGCCGGGAATCATCGCGACGACGGCGCGCAGCAGCGTGGAGACCGCCACCGTGGCGAGGACGATCGTGAACGCCGGGCTGCCGATGAGCGGGCGCAGCAGCAGGTGATTAAGGATAACGCCGAACGCCGCCGTCGCCAGCAGCGCCAGCAGCACGCCGGGGACGAACGGCACGCCGCCCAGGTCGACGAGCGTGTAGGCGAAGAACGCGCCCACCATCATCAATTCGCCCTGGGCGAAGTTGACGACTTCGGTCGCCTTGTAGATGAGGACGAAGCCGAGGGCGACGAGCGCGTAGATGCAGCCGATCGAAATGCCGCTGACGACGGCCTGAAGGAAGACGATCAGCGGATCCATTGACGGCCGGCTACAGGCGTTCCCCTGGGCGCCATTGTACACGCGCTCGGGTGTCTGGGAAGGATGCGGGAGGGGCCGCATCGCGCCGGCCGGGCGTGCCGCGGGCCGCCCTCGGCGACGCCGCATCAATCAATCTTCAACCATGTCTCCTCAGCGTTTTTGAACCACCCTTTGCTGGAATGCGCCTGGCCACCAGCCACCGCGCGCCCATGCCCCCGCCCAGCCGCCCGCCTCGCCGCTTCCGGCGCCTCGCCGCCGCCGCTGCCCTCGCCGCGGCGCTTTTCTGCGCGCCGTCCGGCCCCGCGGGCGCCGCCGACCCGGCCGCGGTTCGGCTCTTCGGCACGTCGGAGAAGGCCCATCACGACCTCGCCCAGTTCCCGAAATGGACGGGGGTGCTCGAGCGCTATGCGCGGGAGCGCGCCCTCGAAGACGCGCCCTGCCGGGGCGCCTGTCCGCTCCAGCGGTGGCGGGGCTTCCTGCTCGGGCTCAAGGGCAAGACCGCGATCGAGCAGCTCGCCGCGGTGAACGACTTCGTCAACAGGACGCCCTACGTAACGGATCAGCAGCGCTTCGGCGTCGTCGATTACTGGGCGACGCCGGCCGAGTTTCTCGGCCGCTCGGGCGATTGCGAGGATTACGCGATCGCCAAGTATCTCTCGCTGCGCCACCTCGGGTGGGACGAGCGCAATCTGCGCATTCTCGTGCTGAACGACCAGAACCGGCGCGAACTGCATGCGGTCCTGATCGCGTATCACGGCGGCACGGCCTATGTTCTGGACAACCAGGTGCCCGAGGTCCTCGAGCACGGTTCCATCGCCCACTATCGCCCGATCTTCTCGATCAACGCCGCGGCGTGGTTCTTCCACGAGGGCTGGTCGCCGGTGCCGCCGCCGGCGGTGGCGTCGCGCGCGCCGGCGCCGGCCGATCTCGCGGTGCGCCCTGCGCTGGCGGCCGCGGCGCTCGGCCGCGAGAGCCTCCGCTGATGCGCCCCGCCCCGCGGCGCGCCGCAGCCGCTTCTTTCAAACCCGGATAAGAGCGATTATCGTCGCTTTCTCAACGCTCGCCGCCGGCGCGACATCCGCTCGACGGCGCGGACAGGGACATGACAGATCAAGCCACATCGCAAGCGAACCCGGCGCCGAAAGCCGCCCTCCCGGTCTTCTACCGGCAGCCCGAGCTGCTCTCGAGCGAAAGGCACGCCCGCAAATCGCTGGCGCCGAGCGCCGACCACCGCTTCGCGAAGGACACCAACGCGGTGCCGCTCAACGGCGTCGAGCTGGAGCTGGCGCAGCGGCACTATCCGATCGTGTTCAGCGACGAGGCGACGCCGTTTCCGATGGCGATCCTGGGCCTGCGCACGTCGGAGAACCTGTTCCTCGATCCGTCGGGGCGCTGGACCGAGGGCATCTACGTGCCCGCCTATGTGCGGCGCTATCCGTTCGTTTTCATGACCGCGCCGGACCAGAAGCAGTTCGCGCTGTGCATCGACGCGGCCTCGGGCCTCGTCGTCGACGGCGACAGCAACCCGTTCTTCCGCGACGGCCAGCCGACCGAATTGACCAAGAACGCGCTCGGCTTCTGCACCTCGTTCCAGGCCGAATACGAGAAGACGCGCGCCTTCACGGCGGCGCTCGCCGAGCACAAGCTGCTCGAATCGCGCAGCGCCAATATCGAGCTCGGAAACGGCCAGAAGCTCGTGTTCGGCCCGTTTCGCGCCATCGACGCCGCGAAACTCGCCGCCCTGCCGAACGCCGTGATCGCCGAATGGCTGCGGTCGGGATGGCTCGGCTGGATCTACGCCCACCTCATGTCGGCGCCGAACTGGGCCGCCCTCGCCAGCCGTCTGAAGGCGCCCGCGTGAGGGCGATGGAGATTGCGATGAATGCACGTTTCGCCGTTGCCCGCCTGCTGGCGGGGGCCGTGATCGCGGCGGGCCTGGGCGCCGGCGCGCCGGCCATTGCCGAAACCGCGCTGGTGGAAGGCTTCCGCTCGGCGCGCTTCGACATGACCGAGGATCAGGTGAAGCAGGCGATCGCCGCCGACTTCAAGATCCAGCCGGCGGCCGTCCTGAAGCAGGTGAACAAGGTGGACCGCACGACGATCCTCTCCGTGCGGGTGCCGGACCTGCTGCCCGAAAGCGGCACGGCGCAGGTCAACTACAAGCTCGGCTTCAAGAACAAGAAGCTGATCCAGGTGGACGTGATCTGGGGCCCGGCGGTGGATCAGAAGGTGGCGCCGGCGGCGCTCACCGCGGTCCTCATCAATCTGCGGCAATACCTGCAGGAGCGCGGCTTCGCCAAGGAGAAGACGGTGGTGAACGCCACCACGCCGCAGCCCAACATCCTGCTGATGTTCCGCGCCGAGGACGAGAAGGGCCGCGTCGTCGCGCTGCTCGGCCAGTTCAAGTTCGATCCGAAGGCGGAGAAGGACAAGCAGCTCAAGACCGACGAGCCGCAGGCGGTGATCCTGAGCTACGTGCTCGATCCGAAGGCGCCCGACATCTACAGGATCGAGAAGGGCAAGTTCTGAGCCGGCCGGCGGCCAGGGCCGCCGGCGCCGCGGGTGCGGCGCAGGCGGCGGTGGCGCTTCGAGGCTTCGTCAGTAGCGCGCGTTGAGAATGAAGAACACGCGCCAGGTATCGCCCTTGTCGCCGAGCGCGCTGGTGCGGCCGTAGAGCGGCACCGCGCCCTCCACCTGGCCGGAGAGACGCGGGCCCACCGTGAAGCGCATGCCGACGCCGGCCGAGGCGAGTTGCTCGAAGGGTTTCCGCGTGCTGCTGTCGATGTGATAGACGCGGCCCCAGTCGCCGAACCCGTAGAGCTGCAGCGACGTCGGCAGATCGAGCACCGGTAACTTGAGGTCCTCGATCGTGTAGCGAAGCTCGGCCGCGACGGCCATGCCGTGATCGCCGGTCTTCTCCGAGGGGTCGAACGCGCGCCCATAGGTCCGCCCGCCGAGGCCGAACTCCTCCTGCGCCAGAAGCTGCGTGGCGGCGTATTGCCCGGCGAACTGCACGAAGGCCGAAACCGGGCCCCAGATCTGCTGGTTGCGCTGGAGGTCGAGAGTGACCTTCGTGAAATCGGTACGGCCGAATTCCCGGCTGTTGCCGCGCGCGCCCAGGCCGTCGATGCCGTGGCTCACCTGGAGGTCGACGTAGTTGATGCCGCGGAACCCGTCCACGACCTCGAACGTCGTGCCGTAGCGGAACACGCGCAGGCGGTCGTCCGATATGGTGGCGGTGAGCACGTCGTTGGTCGTGTTCTGCCAGCTGAACTGGCCGTAGACCCACCAGTTCATCGCGCGCGTGCGGATGAGCGGCTGCTTGAGCTTGATGTTCCACGACCAGCTTTCGCCCTCGATGTCGAGGAAGCGCAGCGTGAAGCCGGGCTTGGTGCGCGAATAGTTGCCCCACACTTCGAGGATCGTGCCGTAGCCCATGAACGGCGTCTG
>JAEULD010000100.1 GCA_016792765.1 Candidatus Odyssella sp. | reverse complement strand
CTCTGCACGTCGTTGGTGAGCGTGTTCATGTGGACGGGGCGGTAGTCGAGCTTCACGTTGCCCTGCTCGTCGCACCACGCGACCGTGTGCTTCATCCAGTTCTTGTCGTCGCGCTTCGGGAAATCCTCGCGCGCCTGGGCGCCGCGGCTTTCCTGGCGGTTCTCGGCCGAGACGATGGTGACCATCGCCTGGTACATGAGGTTGTCGAACTCCAGCGTCTCGGCGAGATCGGAGTTCCACACCAGCGAGCGGTCGGTGACCTTGATGTCCTGCTTCCCGGCCCAGACCTGCCTGAGCTTGTCGACGCCCGATTTCAGCACCTCGCCGGTGCGGAACACGGCGCAATCGGCCTGCATGATCTTCTGCATATCGAGGCGCAGCTTGGCCGTGGGCGTGCCGCCCTTGGCGTGGCGCAGGCGATCGAAGCGGTCGAGCGCCAGATCGGTGGCGCCGTTCTTGAGCGGCTGGTGCTTCTCGCCCGGCGTCAGCACCTCGGCGCAATGCAGCGCGGCCGCGCGGCCGAACACGACGAGATCGAGCAGCGAGTTGGAGCCGAGGCGGTTGGCCCCGTGCACCGAGACGCAGGCGTTCTCGCCGATCGCCATCAGGCCCGGCACGACCGAATCCGGATTGCCGTTCTTGAGCGTGACCGCCTCGCCTTTGTAGTTCGTCGGCACGCCGCCCATGTTGTAGTGGCAGGTCGGCAGCACCGGGATCGGCTCTTTGGTGACGTCGACGCCGGCGAAGATGCGCGCGGTCTCCGAGATGCCGGGCAGGCGCTCGTGGAGCGTCGCGGCCGGCAGGTGCTCGAGATGCAGGTGGATGAAATCCTTGTTGGGGCCGCAGCCGCGGCCTTCGCGGATCTCGATCGTCATCGCGCGGCTGACGACGTCGCGGCTGGCGAGATCCTTGGCCGAGGGCGCGTAGCGCTCCATGAAGCGCTCGCCGGCGGAATTGGTGAGATAGCCGCCCTCGCCGCGCGAGCCTTCGGTGATCAGGCAGCCGGCGCCGTAGATGCCGGTGGGATGGAACTGCACGAACTCCATGTCTTCGCAGGGCAGGCCCGCGCGCAGCGCCATCGCGTTGCCGTCGCCGGTCTGCGTGTGCGCGCCGGTGCAGGAGAAATAGACGCGGCCGTAGCCGCCGGTGGCGAGCACCGTCTGGTGCGCGCGGAAGCGGTGGATCTTGCCGTCGTCGAGGTTCCAGGCGACGACGCCGAGCACGCGGCCTTCTTCCACGAGCAGGTCGAGCGCGAAATACTCGACGAAGAACTCGGCGTTGAAGCGCAGGCTCTGCTGATAGAGCGTGTGCAGGATCGCGTGGCCGGTGCGGTCCGCCGCGGCGCAGGTGCGCTGCGCGATGCCGCGGCCGAAATTCGTCGTCATGCCGCCGAACGCGCGCTGGTAGATCTTGCCCTCGGGCGTGCGGCTGAACGGAACGCCGTAATGCTCGAGCTCGACGATCGCGGCAGCCGCCTCCTTGCACATGTATTCGATCGCGTCCTGGTCTCCGAGCCAGTCGGAGCCCTTGACCGTGTCGTACATGTGCCAGCGCCAGTCGTCCTCGCCCATGTTGCCGAGCGCGGCCGAGATGCCGCCCTGCGCCGCCACGGTGTGCGAGCGCGTGGGGAACACCTTGGTGATGCACGCGGTCTTGAGGCCCTTCTCGGCCATGCCGAACGTCGCGCGCAGCCCCGCGCCGCCGGCGCCGATGACGACGACGTCGTAGTAGTGGTCGATGATCTCGTAGGCCTTCGTGCCGGCCATGGTCGTTCGATCCCCCAATTGCCTACGCGAGCGCGATCCGCAGCACCGAGACGATGCCGATGCCGGCCAGAACCACGGAAGCGAATTTCACGGCGACGATCGCGCCGAGCTTCAAGCCTTCGTGATGGACATAGTCCTCGATCACGACCTGCAAACCCAGCTGGGCGTGATGGAACGTCGCCGCGACGAGGACGACGAGCAGCGTCGCCGAAACCGGGTTCTTCACCCAGGCCGCGAACGCCGCGTGATCCTGCCCGGACAGCGACACGACGTTGGCGACGAACCAGATCGCCAGCGGGATCAGCGCCAGCGCGGTGAGGCGCTGCATCCACCAGTGATGCGTGCCGTCCTTGGCCGAGCCGAGGCCGCGCGCCTTGCCGAGCGGGGAGCGGAACTGCATGCCTACCTCGCCATGAAACCGGCGGCCCACGCGACCGCCGTGGCGGCGAGCGCGGCGAACACGACGGCCGCGCCCGACAGCCGCGCGGTGCGCAGCTCGAAGCCCTTGCCGGCATCCCAGAACAGATGCCGGATGCCGTTGAACAGGTGATAGAAGAGCGCCAGCGTCCAGCCCAGCAGCAGCAGGCGCCCGAACCAGCCGCCGATCAGCGTCTGGGCGCGAAAATAGGCCTCCGCCCCGCTCGCCGCCGCCCACAGCCAGTAGATCAGCAGCAGCGTGCCGACGGCGAGACCGATGCCGGTGATGCGGTGGAGGATGGACAGCGCCATCGTCCACTGCCAGCGGTAGACGCCGAGATGAGGCGATAGGGGGCGCCGCGGCGCCTCGGATGACGGGCTTGCCATGTCCTCGATCTTGCTGTGACGGCCGGCGCGAGCGCGGGCCGGAACGGCAAGTCGCCTGTGCCGATGGCGGTCGAGCGTCTCTCGCCTGCTCTCTCGGGGCAGGTGGATGTGGCGCAAATTTGTGCCCGCCGCGGCACGCGAGTCAACCGCCCTGCGCTGCGCTGCAAACATGCCGCGGCCCACGCCGCCGCCGGGCGCGGGCGGCCGCCGAACAAGCCTGTCGCGCGGCAGACTTAGGCCGGCCCCGCGCCGGCGCCGCGGCCGGGAAACGCCCGGCCCCGTTTGGGGCGGTGCAACATGTGTGGATGAAGCTCTGAACAGCGCCGCTTATGGACAAGCTTATCCCGGATTTGCCCCACAGCTTTCTGTTGCATGAGGGCGACCGGCGCATTGCGCGGCGGCGGCGCAGGCGGCAGCGTGGCGGCCGGCGATGAGGAGAGGTTTCCGGGCTTCGCGGCGTGCTCATCCCGCTGCGGATTTCGGGGCCTCGGGCCGGGCTTGCCCGGCCTTGCGAGGGATCCCGGAGAGGGGCTTGTCGGCGTCTGCCGCGGCCGTTCTCGGGCGAACCACGCTGCGGGAGCCGGCGCGCTATGCGCGCAGGCTCGTGCCCACGCAGCTATTCGCGCTCGCGCGCCGCTCGCCCCGATGGGCGGCGCGCCGGGCCGGAGATCTCGCACCGCGTCGCCGCGGTCGGCCCGGGTGGGTGCTGCGGTTCACCGGGGACGACGGAGAGGCGTCAGGGTCCGCCGCGCGCCTGTGCCGGGTTCCGCGTTCGCGCGAAACTTTGGGTACGTGTGCAGCGCCGGCGGCGGCGGCAGTGAGCTCTTCACCGGGTTCGGCCGTCGGCCCCCTGACGCCTCTCGCCCTTTTCGGGGCAAGCCCCTCGCGATGTTGCGATCCGTTGCGCTAGGATGCGCGACCGCGTTCCGCCGGCGATGGCGGCGGCGCCCTCGTCCCTCGATCGTGGAGCAGAACTCATGTCGATGATCACGCGCGGCTTCGCCGTGGCACTGATCGCTTTCTCCGGCTGCGGCGTGGCCGCCGCGCAGCAGCGCGGCGCCGAGCTGGCCCCCGTCGTCGCCTGGGCGCAGAAGAGCACGCAGACCGCGACGGTCGACGGCCGCGTCGCGCGCGCGCTCGGCCTCAACACGACCGGCCAGCCGGTGCAGCTCAAGGCGGTGACCACCGCCTTCATGGGCGGCTCGCGCAGCGTGCACCTCGTGCCCAGCGGCGAGATCGTGTTCTCGCAGGGCCAGGCGCGGACCGGCACCTGGATCGTCACCAACGCCTCGGGCGCGATGCTGCGCGCCGTCGAGTGGGTGGCGACCTCGGCCAATCCCGTGCCGGCGAACCCCGCCACCGTGGGGCCGCTGTTCACCGAGACGAAGGCGTTCTGGAAGGCGCAGCTCGGCACGCCGGTGCGCTGAGCGCCGGCGCGGTGCAGAGCCCGATCCTCCGCCGCATCGAAGGCCGCGCGCGCGACGTCGGGGTTCCCGTCCGGCGAATCCTGCCGGCGGCCGGCCAGCGCAGGGTCGGCTCGTTCGTCTTCCTCGACCACATGGGCCCGATCGCCTTGCCGCCGGGGCGCGGCATGGACGTGCGCCCGCATCCGCATATCGGCCTCGCCACCGTCACCTACCTGTTCGAGGGCGAGATCGAGCACCGCGACAGCCTCGGCGTCGTGCAGACCGTCCGCCCCGGCGACGCGAACTGGATGGTGGCCGGGCGCGGCATTGCGCATTCCGAGCGCACCGCCGCCGACATGCGCAAGCGCGGCGTCGCGATGAACGGCATCCAGGCCTGGATCGCGCTGCCGCGCGCGCACGAGGAGACGGAGCCCTCGTTCCGGCATCATCCCAAGGCGAGCCTGCCGTCGCGCGAGGCCGACGGCGTTGCGCTTCGCCTGATCGCCGGAACGCTCGACGGATTGCGGTCGCCGGTCGCGGTGTTCGCGCCGACGTTCTACGCCGACCTGGCGATGGAGAGCGGCGCCGAGTTCGCGCTGTCGGCGGAGCACGCCGAGCGCGCGGCCTACGTGGCCGAGGGCGAGATCGCGGCGGGCGGCGACGCCGTCGGCGCGGGCACGCTCGCCGTCTTCGCCGCTTGCGGCACGATCGCACTTCACGCGCGCACGGCCTGCCGCGTGATGATCCTGGGCGGCGCACCGATCGACGGCGAGCGGCTGATCTGGTGGAACTTCGTTTCGAGTTCGGCCGAGCGCATCGAACGCGCCAAGGCCGACTGGCGCGCGGGCCGCTTCCCGGCGGTGCCGGGCGATGCCGATGCCGTCCCGCTGCCCGACGACCCGCCGCCGCGCGCGCGGAAGCCGGCGCAAGGAAATAGCGCGGACTGACAAGGGCGAGCCCGCGTACTGATCGACCCCGGCTCCTGTCGACTTTGCTTGCTGGAACGGTCCGGAACTTCGGCTTGCCCGTATCGGTCCGTGCGACGCGCGCGGCGGTTTTCCCCGTGCACCGCACCATCGGCTGATGTAAGATTTCTTCACATGAGCTGGCACGGGCACGGGCGGCGGGGCTATCACCACGGCAATCTGCGCGAGGCGTTGATTCGCGCCGCGCTCGAGCTGATCGGCCAGAAGGGCCCGGCCGGCTTCACCTTCGCCGACGCCGCCCGCGCGGCCGGGGTAAGTTCCGCGGCGCCCTATCGCCATTTCCGCGACCGCGACGCGCTGATGGCCGACGTGGCCCGGCGCGGCTTCGATCGGCTCGCCGACGATCTCGCGATCGCGTGGGACGAAGGCCGGCCGGAACCGGTGGGCGCGTTCGAGCGGCTCGGCCGCGCCTATCTGTCGTTCGCACGGCGCGAGCCCGCGCTCTATGCCGCGATGTTCGAGGCGGGCCTGCCGCCGGATGCGGATCAGGAGCTGCGCCAGGCCGGCGAGCGCGCGTTCGAAGTGCTGCGCGGCGCCGCGGAGTCGATTGCCGCTCTGCTGCCGAAGCAGGGCCGCCCGCCCGCCTCGATGGTGGCGCTGCACATATGGTCGCTGTCGCACGGCATCGCGTCGCTTTTCGCCCGCGGCGACGCGGCGCGCCGCAAATTGCCGATGTCGCCCGAGGAACTGCTCGAGGCCGGCGTGCTCGTCTATCTGCAGGGCCTCGGCCTCGGCGACGGAAAGCGGCGCGGCGGCCCGTAATCGGAAGGACTCGGCCCTTGACAGTGCGGGCCCGGTTAAGTATGTAAATGTTACTTACATTCACATGAGGCGACGATGAGCAGCATCGCGGCACGACTGGACGAACTCCCGAAACCGGCCTGGATCGCGTTGATGGTCGTGGCCTTCATCGTGTTCTGGCCGATCGGCCTCGGAATCCTCGCATATCTCATATGGAGTGGACGGATGGGTTGTTCCTGGAGACACGAACGCCGCGAGTGGCGCGAACGCCGCGAGCGCATGCACGACGCCGCGCACCGCTGGTGGCACGGCAATGGGCGCGCCAATGGCGGGGCGCCCTCGAGCGGCAACCGCGCGTTCGACGAGTATCGCGAGGAAACGCTGCGCCGCCTCGAGGACGAGCAGAAGGAATTCCGCGACTTCCTCGACCAGCTGCGCCACGCGAAGGACAAGGCCGAGTTCGACCAGTTCATGGACGACCGCCGCCGCCGCCGCGACGCACCCCCGCCGAGCGCTCCCCCGCCGATTCCCCCCGAGCCCGCGCGCTGACGCGGCAACGCGAAAAGCCCCGGAGGCAACTCCGGGGCTTTTTCGTCTTGAGCGAGGCGTACGCATCCTGGGGGCGTGCTGCGCGCGCCCCATCGCCGCTAGGATTGTCGGCGCGGCGCGCCGTGCCGGTGGAGTGAGGGCGCGCGCCGCGCGCCCCTACGCGGCGAACGCGCTACGCTTTGCGCGGCAACAGCACCGTGTAGTCGAAATCCAGCACGACGTCGGCGAGGTGCTTGCCGTCGGCGCCCTTCCAGGGAAAATCGGCGCAAGCGCGGTTCTTCGCGGCGACGGTGCGCAGGCGCAGCGCGCCGACATCCGTGCGCCCCGGCAGCTCGATCCGCTCCAGCACCTCGCTCCACGCATAGATCGTGTCGCCGGCGAAGACCGGATTCGCGTGCTGGCCGCCGTTGATCGCGGCAATGCGGAACCCGTTGGCGAGCCCGTTGAACGACAGCGCGCGCGCGAGGCTGATCACGTGACCGCCATAGACGAGGCGCCGGCCGAAGCGGCCCTGCGCCTCCGCGTGCTGGTTGAAGTGCACGCGCGCGGTGTTCTGGTAGAGGCGCGTCGCGAGCTGGTGCTCGGCCTCCTCCACCGTCATGCCGTCGACGTGATCGATGCGCTCGCCGGGCGCGTAATCATCCCAGCCATGGCGCGAGCCGGCGGCGGCGCGGTCGTAGCCGCTCGCCTTGAATCCGGCGGGCACGCGCAATTCTGTCGCGGCGACGGCGCCGGGCAGGCTCGGAACCTGCTCCTCTTTCACCGCCGCCGCCTCGTCGCGTTTCCGCACCATCACCCAGCGCACGTAGCGCAGCACGTCCTCGCCGCGCGCGTTCGTGCCGGTGGTGCGGACGTAGACGACGCCGGTCTTGCGGTTGGAATTCTCCTTGAGGCCGATCACCGCGGAGCGCGCCGAGAGCGTGTCGCCCGGATAGACGGGCGCGCCGAACACGCCGCCGGCATAGCCGAGATTGGCCACCGCGTTCAGCGAGATGTCGGGCACCGTCTTGCCGAACACGGTGTGGAACACGAGCAGGTCGTCGACCGGCGCCTGCGGAAAGCCGGCCTTCTCGGCGAACGCATCCGAGCAATTCAGCGCGAAGCGGGAGCCGTAGAGCGCGGTGTAGAGCGCCGTGTCGCCGTCGGTCAGCGTACGCGGCGTCGCATGCGCGATCTCCTGCCCGAGCCGGAAATCCTCGAAGAAATTGCCGGTGCTGGTCTTGGTCATGGCATCCACCCGAACGGCGCTGCGGAGCGGCGGCGGAGCCTAGCCGCTACCTTCGCGCAGGCCGGCATGGAATCATGTCGCGCCTCGGGCGGGAGGCGCGCGGGCCCGCTACTCGCAGCGGATCTCGCCCGCCATCGTGCATTCGACCGATTTCTTGGCGCCGCGCACGATCAGCGTGTGCTGGACGGCGCCGATCGTCGTCTCCAGCACGGCGGTCACTTCGCCGGCGGTCTTCGCGGCGCCTTTCCTGGGCGGAACCGCGACCATCTCGAAGCCGGCGACCGCGTTGTTGGGATGCCGCTCGCGGACCACGCGCAGGGCGGGCTTGGTCCAGCCTTCGCTCGGCACCCTGCCCACCGCCGTGATGCGGTGCGTTTCCTTGCCGCCCTCGGGCAGGCGCTCGACCTTGACCGAGACGATCTCGGCCAACCGCTGCGGCCGCGCCGCGGTTTCGGCGTGAGCGGCGACGGGTGCGAGCGCCAGCAGGGCGACGGCCGAAAGTCGAAGCATGAGGATTCTCCGCGCAGGCTTGCAGGGCTTGCGTATCATCTCTTCCGGGCCGCGTCGCGGGCCGTCAGGCGGCCGCCTCCAGCTCGGCGATGCGCTCGGCCAGCGCCACGAGGCGCCGCGCGTTCTCGACGTGGAGGTTCTCGATCAGCTTGCCGTCGACGAGGACGACGCCCTCGCCCTTGGCCTCGGCCTCGGCGTGCGCGGCGATGATCTTCTTCGACCACGCGACCTCCTCCGCCGAGGGCGCGAAGGCCGTGTTGGCGCCCTGCACCTGCTTCGGGTGGATCAGCGTCTTGCCGTCGAAGCCGAGCTCGCGCCCCTGCTTGCAGGAATAGGCGAACCCATCGTCGTCGGCGAGATCGAGATGCACGCCGTCGACGATGGCGATGCGGTTGGCACGGGCGGCGAGCAGACACAGACCGAGACTCGTCAGCATCGGCAGGCGCTCGCGCGTGTGGGCGGCATGGAGATCCTTCGTGAGGTCGGACGTGCCCATGACCAGGCAGATCATGCGCGGCGTGGACCGCGCGATCTCGGCAGCGGCGAGCACGCCCATCGGCGTCTCGATCATCGCCATCAGCGCGAGATCGGGCGGCGCCTTGTATTCCTCGAGCAGCGCCTCGACGTGGCGGACCTGCTCGCCGCTTTCCACCTTCGCGATCAGGATCGCGTGCGCGCCGGCGTTGGCCAGCGCCAGCACGTCTTCGTGGCCCCAGCCGGTGTCGAGGCTGTTCATGCGGATGACGAGCTCGCGCTGGCCGTAGCCGCCGCCCTTCACGGCCTCCACCACCTGCTTGCGCGCCGCGGCCTTGGCGTCGGGCGCCACCGCGTCCTCGAGATCGAGGATCAGCGAATCGGCCGGCAGCGTCTTCGCCTTCTCGAGCGCGCGCGCGTTGGCGCCGGGCATGTAGAGCATCGAGCGGCGCGGCCGCGCGATCGCGGCTTCGAGCGATTCGTTGACGAGCGGCATGCGCGCGGTACTCTCTCGCGGGGTTTCGACGGGCCGATGCGGGGATTTAGCCTTTTTTCGCCGGGCCCGGCTATGAGTCGCAGCGCGACACCGCATCGCGGTGCTATGTTCGCGGCGGGCCGGACGCGGGAAACGCCGGCCGGATGGACACGGGATGCCGATACTCTCGATTCAATCCCACGTCGCCTACGGGCGCGTGGGAAACCGGGCGGCGGTTTTCGCGCTGGAGCGCCTCGGCCACGAAGTGTGGCCGGTGAACACCGTGACCTTCAGCAACCATCCGGCCATGGAGAGCTGGAAGGGCGGCATTCACCGGGCCACCGACATCGCCGAGATCATCGACGAGATCGAGAAGCGCAACGCGTTTCCGCACTGCGCGGCGATCATCTCGGGCTACATCGGCGACGTGGCGATCGGGCGCGCGGTGCTCGACGCGGTCCGGCGCGTGCGCAAGGTGAACCCGCGCATGTTCTACGCGCTCGACCCGGTGATCGGCGACGCGCCGAGCGGCACCTACGTGGCGGCCGGCGTGCCGGAGTTCTTCCGCGACGAGGCGCTGCCCGAGGCCGACATCGTCTTGCCCAACGCCTACGAGCTGGCGCTGCTCTCGGGCCAGACGATCACGACCGTCGACCAGGCCGCCGGCGCCGCCGCCGAGTTGCTGAAGCGCGGCCCCGAGATGGTGGTGGTGAAGGGCCTGCGCCACGGCAGCTCGATCAGCGCGCTGCTGGTGTCGGGCGGCCAGGCCTGGCAGGCGACCTCGCCCTGGATCGACGTGAACGCGCACGGCGCCGGCGATCTCTTCTGCGCGCTCTTCCTCGGCCATTTCCTGCTGCGCGGCGACGCGCGCAGCGCGCTGGCGCGCGCCGTCCACGGCGTGCACGCGGTTCTCGAGAAAACCAAGACCCTGAAGCTCGACGCGCTGGCGCTGGTGGATGCGCAGGACGAGCTGGTCGCGAATTCGGTGCCGGTGGTGGCGCTGCCGCTCTGGGCGGCGTAGCGGCCGGTTCGGGACGGCGGCGATGTGACGGGTATCACTGGCCCGCGCCGTCTGATAGCTGATACATGCAGTCGGGCAGGCTGGGGCGCCGCTTACGCCGCATGGATCTGATTCTCTTCATCAAGGGCATCGTCGCGGGCTTCATCATCGCGGCGCCGGTGGGCCCGGTCGGCGTTCTCTGCATCCAGCGCACGCTCTCGAAGGGCATGATGATGGGGCTGGCGCCGGGCGTGGGCGGGGCGGTGGCCGACATGATCTTCGGCGGCGTCGCCGCGTTCGGCCTCACCTTCATCGCCGACTTCCTGCTGCGCCACGATCAGTGGATGCGGCTGGGCGGCGGCATCCTGCTGCTGATCCTCGGCATGCACGGGCTTCTGAAGCAGCACGCGAAGATGGCACCGGCGCCGCCCTCGGTGAGCGGCGCGGCCGGCGACGCCGTCTCCGCGTTCTTGCTCACCGTGACCAACCCGATGACGATCCTCACCTTCAGCCCGGTGTTCCTGGCGGTGGGCGCGGTGGTGCCGAAGGACGACCGGCCGGCGGCCTGGACGCTGATCCTCGGCGTGCTGGTGGGCTCCTGCATCTGGTGGCTGATGCTCTGCGCGCTCACCGAGCTTTTCCGCCGCAGAGTCAACTCCGCGCGCATCGTGATCATTCACCGCGTTTCGGCGGGCCTGATCCTGTTCTTCGGCGTGGTGGTTCTGCTGAGCACGACCGCCATCGGCCAGCGCATCATCGACGCCGCGAAGCCGCTCGGATTCTGAGGCGCGGCCATGCGAGGCGTGGGGGCGCACGGCTGTGCGCCCCTGCGGGTCCGATCGCGCCGTGCTTACGCGGCCTTGGCCTTGCGCAGATAGCCGCGCGCCAGCTCTTCGGCGATCTGCACCGCGTTGAGCGCGGCGCCCTTCCGGAGATTGTCGGACACGCACCAGAAGGCGAGGCCGTGCTTGACCGTGGCATCGGCGCGGATGCGGCTGACATAGACCGGGTCGGTGCCGGCGCATTCGAGCGGCGTGATGTAGCCGCCGTCCTTGCGCTCGTCGACGACCTTGACGCCCGGCGCCTTCTCCAGCGCCGCGCGCGCCGCCTCGACCGCGATCGGCTTTTCGCACTCGATCACGACCGCCTCGGAGTGGCCGACGAACACCGGCACGCGCACGCAGGTCGCGATCACGTCGATGGCCGGGTCCAGGATCTTCTTGGTCTCCTGGACCATCTTCCATTCCTCCTTCGTCGAGCCGTCGGGCATGAAGACGTCGATGTGGGGAATGACGTTGAACGCGATCTGCTTCTGGAACTTCTTGGGCGCCACGCTCGAGCCGTGGAACAGCGCGTGGGTCTGGCTCTCGAGCTCTTCCATGCCGGCCTGGCCGGCGCCGCCGGTGGACTGGTAGGTGGCGACGACGATGCGCTTGATCTTCGCCATGTCGTGCAGCGGCTTCAGCGCCACCACCATCTGCATCGTCGAGCAGTTGGGGTTGGCGATGATGTTGCGCTTGGTGTAGCCGGCGATCGCGTGCGGGTTCACCTCGGGCACGACCAGCGGAATCTCGGGGTCGTAGCGGAACTGCGAGGTGTTATCGACGACGACGGCGCCCGCCGCCGCGGCACGCGGCGCGTGGACGGCCGAAACCTTGGCGCCCGGCGAGAACAGCCCGATGTCGATGCCCTTGAAATCGAACTTGGCGAGGTCTTTGACCGTGAGTTTCTTGCCGGCGAATTCCACCGTCGAGCCGGCCGAGCGTTCGGAGGCGAGCGGTACGACCTCGTCGGCCGGGAAGTTGCGCTCGGCGAGGATGTTCAACATCTCCCGCCCGACGGCGCCGGTGGCCCCTGCCACCGCAACCCGATAACCCATGGTCCTTTCCTTTCAACACGTTACGTAGGCGCCCGCGCTTGGCCGGGGCCAGGCTTGGGGCGAAGCAAAACTTCGCCGAAAGCTCGCGCAGCGAGCGGCGCGCCCCACATACGCCGGCAATCGTGGAAATTCAATGGGACCGGGCGCGCCGGGCCTCTTGCATTCGCCGCCGTCTGCCGCGAAACCTGCGGCAGCCCCGGCCCTCTCGGAGGACGCGCATGGCCGCCACGATCACGACCTACCGCGAATTCTGGCCTTTCTATCTCGAGGAGCACAGCAAGCCCGCGACGCGGCTGATCCATTTCATCGGCACGGCGCTGGTGTTCGCCGTGCTCGCCGCCGCGATCGCCACGCGCGCCTGGTGGCTGCTGCTGCTGATGCCGGTGGCCGGCTACGGCTTCGCCTGGTATTCGCACTTCTTCGTCGAGCACAACCGGCCGGCGACGTTCACCTACCCGTTCTGGTCGCTGTTCAGCGATTTCCGCATGTTCTTCGTGTGGCTGGCGGGCGGCCTCGACGCCGAACTGCGGAAACACAAGATCGTCGCGCGCGCCTGAGGGCGGCGCAGGCCTATCCCGGCGGCTGCGCGTCGCGCATGAACTGGCTCAACAGGCCGCGCAATTCGGCGACGCGGAGCGGCTTCGGCAGCACGCCGGCCATGTCGAGGCCCTTGGCCTTGCCGATCGCGTGCGCCATGCGGCGGATGCCTTCATCGAAGCCGCTGACGATCAGGATGCGCGCGCGCGCGCCCGTCTCCGCCATGTACTTCGGCAATTCGATGCCGACTGTGCCGGGCAGCGTGAGATCGAGCAGAATCACGTCGGCGGGCTTTTCGGCGAGCGCGCGCTTGAAATCCTCGGCGTCGTTGGTGGTGGCGACCTCGTAGCCGACGCCGGTCGCGATGTCGCGCAGGAAATCGCAGATCTCCGGCTCGTCGTCGACGATGAGCATTCTCAAGGCCATCGGGGTCTTACCCTGTTGTCGGAGTCGCCGGCCGGCGCCGCCGCGCAGCCCGATCGGCAACATCGGCCGCTCCACCCGCCTCCTCGCATGCGCGCAAGGCCGCGCGCGGCGCGTCGGCGCCGCGTCGCTGCGCGTTGCTGTGGCCGTTCCTGCGCCCCTGGTCCCCGGCACGCGGCGCGGTTTCGCCGCCGCACCGAAACTTATCGCAAGGTAAGCCTACCGGAAGTTGAATCGGGCTGCTGCCGAATTTGCGACGGCGCCGGCTGCGCGGGCTGCATGGCTTGCCCGCCGCGGTCCAAAAAAAAGCGCGCCAGGGCCGGTATGGCCCCGACGCGCCCGACTTCCGCGACTCCGGCCCCTCGGGGCCGGCGACGCCTACTTCTTGTCGCTCGTCACCGTGCTCTGCTCGGTGTCGGGCTTCTGGCTCTGGGCGTGGCCGCCCGGATGACCCGCGCAAGCGAGAGCGGCGCCGGCCGTGAAGGCCGCGAGCGCCATTCCTAGAACCGTACGCTTCACGATACGCATCGTTACGCTCCCTCGTTCGGTTGCGTGGCGGAAAGGCTAGGCCCGCGATTCGGGGCGGTCAAGCGCCTGCGAGGCATTATCACGGACGCGTGACGCTGCGGCGTCAGCTCCCCGGCTTGGCCGCTTTGCATTTCTCCGCGAGCGGCTTGCCTTCGCGCTCGATCGCGGCTTCCTCGCCCTTCGGCTGAAATACCAGCTTGATGTTCTTGTTCTCCCATTTGTCGCCACCCGGCGTCGGGCGGACGAAATAGGTCGTGTCCTTGAACGCGATCTTCACGCGCCCGGTCTTGGCCTGGGCCTCGGGCGGATAGGTGACGGTCATCGTCACGCCGCCGTCGCAGGCATAGGTGACGCGCTTGCGCGCCGCCGCGGCCTTCGCGTCGGGCTTCGCGGTCTTGTCCGCCTTTGGCGCCGGCTTCTCGGCCTTGGGCGGCGCGGCCGGCTTCTCGGCCGGCTTGGTTTCGGCGTGGGCGGCGGCGGCGAGCAGCAGCGACGCGGCCGCGGACAATGCAAATCGGATCATGCTGGCCTCGTGAAACGCGGAATGGCGCAACGACTATACGTCCGATGCGGGCATCGGTGCGATGCGCAATCTTCCTATAGCCGCGTTGCTTGCCAAGCGGTGAACGCCCGCCGCGAAAAACCGGCCGGCGGCGGCGCGGCGTCAGCCTTGCTCGAGCGCCTTCAGCACCGCCTCGCCCATCTCGCGCGTGCCGACCTTGGTCTTGCCGGCCTGCATGATGTCGCCGGTCCGCAGCCCCTGCCCGAGCACGCGCGTGACGGCCTTCTCGACCACCGCCGCCTCGTCGGGCAGGTCGAACGAATAGCGCAGCGCCATCGCGAAGCTCATGATGCAGGCGATCGGATTGGCCACGCCCTTGCCGGCGATATCGGGCGCCGAGCCGTGCACCGGCTCGTAGAGCGCGTTGCGCTTGCCGGTCTTGGGATCGACCGCGCCGAGCGAGGCCGAGGGCAGCATGCCGAGCGAGCCGGTGAGCATCGCGGCGCAATCGGACAGCAGGTCGCCGAACAGATTGTCGGTGACGATCACGTCGAACTGCTTCGGATTGCGCACGAGCTGCATCGCGCAGTTGTCGGCATACATGTGCTGCAGCTCGACCTCGGGAAATTCCTTGGCGTGGAGGCGCGTGACGGTTTCGCGCCAGAGCACGCCGGTGTGCATCACGTTGGCCTTCTCGACCGAGTGCACCTTGTTGTTGCGCTTCTTCGCCAGCTCGAAGCCGACGCGCGCGATGCGCTCGATCTCGGGCGTCGTGTACACCTGCGTGTCGACCGCGCGCTTGGTGCCGTCCTTGAGCGTCTCGACGCCGCGCGGCTCGCCGAAATAGACGCCGCCGGTGAGCTCGCGCAGGATCATGATGTCGAGCCCGGCCACGTATTCGCGCTTCAAGGTGGAGGCGTCGGCGAGCGCCTCGAAGCAGGTGGCGGGGCGGAGATTGGCGAAAAGGCCGAGATCCTTGCGCAGGCGCAGCAGGCCGCGCTCGGGCTTCATGTCGAACGGCAGGTTGTCCCATTTGGGGCCGCCGACCGCGCCGAACAGGACGGCGTCGGCCGCGGCCGCCTTCTTCACCGTGGCGTCGCTGACGGGCTTGCCCTCGGCGTCGATCGCGGCGCCGCCGACATGCGCGCTCTCCACGTCGAAGCGGAGCGCGCGCTTCTTGTCGAACCAGCCGAGCAGGCGCTCGACCTCGCCCATCACCTCGACCCCGATCCCGTCGCCCGGGAGAACGAGCAGCTTCTTGTTGGCGGCCATTAGCGTGAACTTCCGTGTTTTCGTTTGTGGTTGCTCGGCGCAAACTAACAGGAGCCGGGGAGCCGGGGAGAAGCAAGTTTGCGCGGCCAAAGGCCGCGCGGAAGATCGTCTGCCGCTTCCGCCCCCGCTCCCCGCCTCCTGTTCACTTTCTTACTTCTTCGACGATGCTCTGGCCGCGGCTCATGTCGCCGCTGGTCCATTGCCAGTCTTCGTGCAGGCGGTAGCGGCCGTCGGGCAGGATCTCGAGGCGCGAGCGGCAGAGCCCGGTCATCAGCGCACCGGACGGCGAGCGGTGGTGATAGCGCATGTCGAGCGCGCCGTCGGGCGCGACGTTCGCGATCAGGTGGCCCTCGACGATGCCATTGCCCGCATAGCTCGCCCAGACGAGATCGCCCTGCTGGCGATAGCGGAACAGCGTCTCGCCGCCCACCTCGCCGTTCGGCGTGTTGGCGACCGAGCGGAAGACGCGGTTGTCGTAGGATATACGGCTCATTTTCGCTCGAGCGATCGAGAAATGCGGTGTCGTCCCGGGCGCGGTGCAGCACGGCGTCCTTCACGCCGTGGTGCGCCGCAGAACCGGGACCTAAACGAGACCCCGACGCACGTCAGGCGGCGACACGCCCGCGTCGACGGATCGTTTGGGTCCCGGGTTAGCAGCGCATCATGTCGCGCAAAGCGCGCGTCATGCTGCGCAGCACCCGGGACGACATCAACTTGGAGTCTGTGGACGAAGCTTACGCCGCCCTGCTGCCGTCGAGCCACGGCATCGTGCGGCGGCGCTCGGCTTCGTAGCCGTCGATCTTTTCCTTCTGGCGCAGCGTGAGGCCGATGTCGTCGAAGCCGTTCAGCAGGCAGTATTTGCGGAACGGATCGATGTCGAACTTGATGACGCCGCCGTCGGGGCGGGTGATCTCCTGCTTCTCGAGATCGACCGAGATCGTGGCGTTGGCGCCCTTTTCGGCGTCCTGCATCAGCTTGTCGACCTCGGCCTGCGGCAGCGCGATCGGCAGCATGCCGTTCTTGAAGCAGTTGTTGAAGAAGATGTCGCCGAAGCTCGGCGCGATCACGCAGCGGATGCCGAAATCGAGCAGCGCCCAGGGCGCGTGCTCGCGCGACGAGCCGCAGCCGAAATTGGCGCCGGCGACGAGGATCTGCGCGTTCTTGTAGGCCGGCTTGTTGAGCACGAAATCCGGCTTCTCGCTGCCGTCCTGGTTCGTGCGCCACTCGTAGAAGAGCCCGGCCTTGAGCCCGGTGCGCTTGATCGTCTTGAGATACTGCTTCGGGATGATCGCATCCGTATCGACGTTGACCCGCGGCAGCGGGGCGGCGACGCCGGTGAGCTTCGTGAACTTGTCCATCTGACTTTCCCTTGCGGCGCCGCGTTCAGCTCGTCTTGAACAGGCCGGCGCCGGACTTGATGACGTACATCTTCGCCGTCGTATCGTGGATGCAGCGCCCGCCCGGCGGCATGAAGAAGGTGCAGAAGATCGCGATGATCGCGAGCGCCACGAGCAGGTTGAACACCCAGGTGATGAGCAGCAGCGCGCCGAGCGCGGTGAGCAGGTTCAGCGCCCACGGCCAGCAGCGGATCAGCGCCTGCATCATCGGGGCGCGCTGGCCGCTTTCGTCGACGACCTTGAGGCCCATCGCCATCTTGCCGGGCGTGGCCTGCCACTTGCCGGCCTCGAAGAACACCTTGTAGCCGACGGCGAGCGCGGTGTTGATGAGCATCGCGAGGAAGCCGAGGATGCGCAGCGCCGTGAAGCTGCTGCCGGCCATCGCGCCGAAGATCGCCATGATGATGAACATCACGACGGCCAGGATGACGCCATCGATGATGCCGGCAACGAGCCGCTCCCACCACTGCGGATACTGCATGTTCGTCCCCTGGTCCTCGGTTGATCCTGTGTCGGCGAGCTTAGCAGATCGCGGTTCAGCGGCCCACCATGCCCGGCCCGGCCTTGACGACGTGTAAACCGGCGGTGATGTCGTGCAGGCAGCGGCCGCCCGGCGGCAGCACGATCGTGGCGAACAGGCCGACGAGGCCGAGCCAGATGATGCCGTGCACCCAATAGCCGACGAGCAGTATCTGCGTGATCGCGGTGATGAAGAAGGCCCACCACGGCCAGGTGCGCAGCAGCACCGGAACCCAGCCGGCGCGCCCGCCGCCCGCATCGACCACCTTCAAGCCGAACACGAGCTTGCCCGGCGTCGCCTGGAGGCGGCCCGACTCGAACAGCACCTTGTAGGCCACGATCAGCAGCGCCGCGGCCAGCATGGCCACGAAGCCCATGATCCGCTGCATCGCCACGGAGCCGAACGCGAACGAGGTGAGCACGAGGATGAGGCCGAAATTGAACACGGTGTAGAGCAGCCAATCGACGGCCGCGGCCGCGAAGCGCTCCCACGCCTTCGGATACTGCATGCCGATCCCCTCTCAGCGCGGGGAAACCCTACTGCAATTCGCGCACGTCGGCGAGGCGGCCGGCGATCGCCGCCGCCGCGGCCATGGCCGGGCTCATCAGGTGCGTGCGCCCGCCGCGGCCCTGGCGGCCCTCGAAATTGCGGTTCGAGGTGGAGGCGCAGCGCTCGCCGTAGCCCACCTTGTCGGCGTTCATCGCGAGGCACATCGAGCAGCCCGGCTCGCGCCACTCGAAGCCGGCCTCGCGGAAGATGCGGTCGAGGCCCTCCTGCTCCGCCTGTTCCTTGACGAGGCCCGAGCCCGGCACGAGCAGCGCGCGCACGCCCTTGGCCACCTTCCTGCCCTTCACGACGGCGGCGGCCGAGCGGATATCCTCGATGCGGCCGTTGGTGCAGGAGCCGATGAAGACGTGATCGACCTTGAGCTCGCTCAGCTTCTGGCCGGGCTTGAGGCCCATGTATTCGTATTTGCGCTCGTAGGCCTCGCGCTGCGTCGCGTCCTTGGCGGCGTCGAGCGTGGGGATGGTGCCGGTGACCGGCACGACGTCTTCGGGCGAAGTGCCCCAGGTGACGAGCGGCGGAATCTCGGCCGCGGCGAGGCGCAGCTCGCGGTCGTATCGGGCGCCGGGATCGGAGGGCAGCGTCTTCCAATAGGCGACGGCGGCCTCCCACGCGGCGCCCTTGGGCACCATCGGCCGGCCCTTCAGGTATTCGAACGTCTTCTCGTCGGGCGCAATCAGGCCGGCGCGGGCGCCGCCTTCGATCGACATGTTGCACACCGTCATGCGGCCCTCCATCGAGAGGCCGCGGATCGCGTCGCCGGAATATTCGATGACGTGGCCGGTGCCGCCGGCGGTGCCGATCTTGCCGATGATCGCGAGGATGATGTCTTTCGCGCCGACGCCGTTCGGCAGCTTGCCGGTTACTTCGACCAGCATGTTCTTGGCCGGCTTCTGCAGCAGCGTCTGCGTGGCCAGCACGTGCTCGACCTCGGAGGTGCCGATGCCGAAGGCGAGCGAGCCGAACGCGCCGTGCGTCGAGGTGTGCGAGTCGCCGCAGACGATCGTGAGGCCGGGCAGCGTGAAGCCCTGCTCGGGGCCGATGATGTGCACGATGCCCTGGCGGATGTCGTCCATGTCGTAGAGCCGGATGCCGAACTCCTTGCAGTTCTGGCGCAGCGTCTCGATCTGGAGGCGCGATTCGGCGTCTTCGATGCCCTTGGCGCGGTCGGTGGTGGGCACGTTGTGATCGGCCACCGCCAGCGTGAGATCGGGCCGGCGCACCTTGCGCTTGTTCGTGCGCAGGCCTTCGAACGCGGGCGCGCTCGTGACCTCGTGCGTGAGATGGCGGTCGATGTAGAGCAGGCAGGTGCCGTCGTCCTGGCGGTTGACGACGTGGCTCTCCCAGATCTTGTCGAACAACGTGCGCGGCTTCGTGCTCATGCTCTCGCTCACACCTTTACATCGTCGTGCCCGGCGGGATGCGTAGGGGCGGGTTACCGACCCGCCCGCCTATGGCGACGCCGACGGGCGGGTCGGGGACCCGCCCCTCTGGAACGACGCCGGAGATATAGGCTGCGCCTTCGTTTCCGGCAGCGCCGGACCGTGCCGGGCGGCCCCTACTTCTGCGCGCCGGCGGCGGTCTCTTCCTCGCGGCGCTGGCCCATGCCGAGCTCGGTGATGCGCGCGGCGCGGCCGGTGCGGCCGCGGAGGTAGTAGAGCTTCGCGCGGCGCACGCGCCCGCGGCGCAGCACTTCGATGCTGTCGACGTTGGGCGAGAACAGCGGGAACACGCGCTCGACGCCCTCGCCGTACGAGATCTTGCGCACGGTGAACGACGAATTGAGGCCCGAATTCTTGCGCCCGATGCACACGCCCTCGAAGGCCTGCACGCGCTCTTTCGATCCCTCGATCACCTTCACGTTGACGCGGAGCGAATCGCCCGGCGCGAAGTCGGGGATCGTCTTGTTGGCGGTCAGCTTCTTCTGCTGCTCGGCCTCGTACTGCCTGATAATGCTGCTCATCGCTCCGTTCCTTTCTTCGTTCGTTGCGCCGCGTAGCGGGCCCAGAGGTCGGGCCGGCGCTCGCGGGTGATGTTCTCGGCCTGCGCGAGGCGCCAGGCCCTGATCTTCTCGTGATGCCCCGAGGCCAGGACCTCGGGCACCGCGCGCCCGCACCAAACCTGCGGCCGCGTGTAGTGCGGGTATTCCAGCAATCCCTGGGCGAAGCTTTCCTCGTCCAGCGACGCCGCGGTGCCCACCACCCCCGGCAGCAGGCGCACGCAGGCGTCGATCGCCGCCATGGCCGCGATCTCTCCGCCCGAGAGCACGAAATCGCCGAGGCTCGCTTCCTCGAGCCCCCGCGCTTCGATCACCCGGGCATCGATCCCTTCGTAGCGCCCGCACAGGAGCGCCACGCCCGGCCCTTCGGCGAGCGCACGGACCCGGGCCTGATCGAGCAGCTTGCCGCGCGGGGTCAGAAACACCTTGGGACGCTCGTCTGCCGGAAGCGAGGCGAGCGCGGCGTCGACCACATCGGGGCGCATGACCATGCCGGGACCGCCGCCGAACGGCGAGTCGTCCACGGTGGCGTGTTTATCGCGTGCGAAGGCCCGAATGTCCACCGTTTCCAAGGCCCAATGCCCGGCAGCCAGCGCCTTGCCGGCGATCGAATGGCCGAGCGGACCGGGGAACATTTCGGGAAAAAGCGTGACGACGGTGGCGGTCCACGCGCCGGCGGGCCGCGGATTCGCGGCGCTCATCGCCCGTCTCCCTTGAAGCGGCGGGCCTGGCCGGCCTGGAATTTCCATTCCGGCGTCGCGGGGTCGCCCGCCGCGGCATCGTACCACACCCCGCCGGCCGGGTTCTTGAGCACGTGGATGCTCTGCGCCGGCATGAAGCTCTGCGCGAGCAGCATCACGCGCCGCCCGTTCGGATCTTCGGCCGCATCGACGACGATGACGGCGTGGCCCGGAAAGCCGCCTTGGACGAACACGTCGCCCGGCTCGACCGGGCGCGGGCCGACCGGGACCAGCTCGCGCTCCAGCGACTTGCTTCCGGCATAGGTGAAGATGCGTTCGAGATAGGCCGCGAATTGCGCGCGGTCGTCGCCGCGCGCGCCGACGCGCTGCCACGAGACGCGGTTCGCGGCCACGACCGGGCGCCAGCCCTGCGCCCAGCGCGCGAACGAGACGCGGTCGCCGCTCGTGAAGTCGAACGCGATCCGCGCGCGCTCGGCGGCGCCGCCGGCGTAGAGATACTCGGCGCGCAGGCGGATCACCGCGTCGGCGCATTGCTGGAGGTCGCGCTTGCCGACGTCGATGTCGACGACGGCGGCGTGCAGCGACTGGTTCGGCTTGGGCTTGCCGTCGAACAGCAGCACCGCGGCACCCGCGGGCTTCAGCGGCAGGTGGCGCAGCCAATCGGCGAAGCTGCCGGGCGTCAGGGAGATGCGCCGGTAGCCCTGCGGCGGCGCGATGCGGCCGGCGATCGTGTCGGCGCCGGGCGCGTGCGCCCAGCTATAGCCCCGCGCCTCCGCGGTCCGTGCCGCCTCCGCCCGCGCCGGCGCCGCCGCCAGCAGCGCGGCGCTTGCGGCGGCGGCGGCGAGCAGCGCCGCCGCCCGCCTCGGCGGCCGCCGGAACGCGTTGTTCGAGCAGGCCTTCGGGCGGACTGGCGACGATGCGGCCCCGCGCGAGATCGACCTCGGGCACCGCGGCATCGCTGAACGGCAGCAGGAGCTCGCGCCCGTTCTCGTCGCGCAATTCGAGGATGTCGCCGGCGCCGAAATTGAGCACGGCGCGCACGCTGCCGAGCGGCGCGCCCTCTTTCGTTTCGACCGGCAAGCCGATGAGATCGGCATGATAGAACTCGTCCTCGTTCGCCTCGGGCAGCGCGGCGCGCGGCACGTAGAGCCGCAGGCCGCGCAGCGCCTCGGCGGCGTTGCGGTCGGCGACGCCCGAGAGGCGCGCGAGCACCGTGCCGCGCGCCTGCCCCAGCACCTTCACCTCGAAGCGCCGCCCGCCGCTCTCGTCGCTCACCGCGCCATAGGCCGCGACATCGGCCGGATCGGCGGTGAAGCTCTTGATGCGGACGGCGCCCTGCACGCCGTGGACGCCCACGATCGTGCCGAGGCAGACCTTGTCCGGGCGCGGCACGCGGCCCGCGCCGCCTTAGGCCTTGGCCTCGGCGGGCGCCGCCGCGGCGGCGGCCTTCTTGGCCTCTTCCATGCGCTCGAGCGTCTTGGCGCGCGGCTTGTCCTTCTTGGTCTGGTTCGTCGGGATCGCCGGGGCGGCGACGAGGCCCTTCTTGCTCAGCATGCGGGCGACGCGGTCCGACGGCGTGGCGCCGACCTTGAGCCAGTGCTTCGCGCGCTCCTCGACGACGACGACGCGCTTCTCGTTGTCCTGCGGCAGCATCGGGTCGTAGGAGCCGATGCGCTCGATGAAGCGGCCGTCGCGCGGGCTGCGCGAATCGGCGACCACGATCTTGTAGAACGGCCGCTTCTTGGCGCCGGCGCGCGCGAGGCGGATCTTGAGAGCCATTTTCGTCTTTCTCCTTGGGTGAACGTCAGAACTTGAACCCGCGCGGGAAGCCCGGCGGGAGTTTCGGCATCTGCTGGCCTTGCAGGCGCTGCATCTGTTCGGGCGTCGGCATCTGGCCGCCGAACTTGGCGCCCATCTTCTTCGCCTGCTTCATCACGCGCTGCATTTCCATGAATTGCTTCAGCAGCCGGTTCACGTCGGACACCTCGGTGCCCGAGCCGGCCGCGATGCGCCGCTTGCGCGACGCCTGGATCACGTCGGGGTTCACGCGCTCTTTCTTCGTCATCGAGAGGATGATGGCTTCCTGGCGCGTGAGCACGCTTTCGTCGATCTGCGCGCCGGCGAGCTGCTTCTTCACCTTGGCGACGCCGGGCAGCAGGCCGAGCAGGCCCGACATGCCGCCCATCTTCTTCAGCTGGCGGAGCTGGCTCAGCAGATCCTCGAGATCGAAGCGGCCCTTCTGCAGCTTGGCGGCGAGCTTCTCCGCCTCTTCGCGCTCGATCGTCTCGGCCGCCTTCTCGACCAGCGAGACGACGTCGCCCATGCCGAGGATGCGGCGCGCGATGCGGTCGCCGTGGAACGGCTCGAGCGCGTCGAGCTTCTCGCCTACGCCCATGAGCTTGATCGGCCGGCCGGTGACGGCGCGCATCGAGAGGGCCGCGCCGCCGCGCGCATCGCCGTCGACGCGGGTCAGCACGACGCCGGTGATGTCGACCGCCTCGTGGAACGCCTTGGCCATCGTGACGGCGTCCTGGCCCGTCATCGCGTCGGCGACGAGCAGGATCTCGACCGGCTTCGTCGCCGCCTTCACCTCCTTGATCTCGGCCATCAGCGCATCGTCGATGTGCTGGCGGCCGGCGGTGTCGAGGATCACCGCGTCGTAGCCTTCGAGGCGCCCCGTGTTGAGCGCGCGCTTCGCGATCGCCACCGGCGGCTCGCCGGGCACGATCGGCAGCGTGGCGATGCCGGCCTGGGCGCCGAGCACGCGCAGCTGCTCCTGCGCCGCCGGACGGCGCACGTCGAGCGAGGCGAGCAGCGTTTTCTTGCCTTCGCGCTTCGCGAGCCAGACCGCGAGCTTGGCCGAGCTCGTCGTCTTGCCGGAGCCCTGGAGGCCGACCATCATGATGATTGCGGGCGGCTCGGCGCGGAGATTGATCGGCTCGGCCTCGGCGCCGAGCGTTTCGACCAGCGCGTCGTGGACGATCTTGATGACCTGCTGGCCGGGCGTGACCGACTTCAGGACCTCGTGGCCGACGGCGCGGACGCGGACCTTCTCGACGAAGTCCTTGACCACCGGCAGCGCCACGTCGGCCTCGAGCAGCGCCACGCGCACCTCGCGCAGCGCCTCGCCGACGTCGCTCTCGCTGAGCGCGCCGCGCTTGGTCAGGCGATCGAAGATCGCCGAGAGTTTGCCGCCGAGGCCCTCGAACACCGGCCAGATCCCTTTACGCAAACGGACATCGCGCCCGTGAGCGAACCTCGCCGACGGACGGACCCCCGTGGGAGCTACCTGAGCTACCCGTTCAGAATTGCGCCCGAAACTAGGGGTGGGCGGCCGGTCAAGTCAAGGAACGGCGGCTGCGGCGCGGCCGCGCAATTTTCTTTCGCGGCCGGACGGCAAAATTTTCGGCCGACCGCCGTCCGGCGCGGCTCCGTTAACGAATCTTTAGCCAAGCCGGTCCATACGGAGTTGCAGCCTGCGTACACGGTCTTGATGCCGACCACCGCATTCGATGCCCGTTTTCGCCTGAAACGCTGGACCGGAGAATTTGCCGATCCGGCGACCGAGCGCGCCTACCGTCAGGCGGCCTTCCGCGATGCGCGCGCGCTCAACCGGCTGGCCTATACGGTCACGGCGCTGGCGTTTCTGGCCCACAGCGCCACCGACTACTGGCTGTTCGGGTTCGGACCGGAATTCTTCGAGCTGCTGGCGCTGCGGCTCGCCGTCGTCGGCCTGCTGGCCATGGTCTATCCGCTGACCGCGCAGCGCGAGCGCCACGCCGCGATGGATGCGGGAATATTCGGGCTGCAGCTGGTCGTTCCCGCCGCCTATTTCACGATCGTGCTGATGATGCCGATCGGCCATATCACCGGGCGCGTGACCGTCGTCTCCGTCACCTCGCTGCTGATCCTGCTGGGCCAGTACCTGTTCGTCGCGAACCGGCTGCGCTACCTGGCCGTGGCCGGCCTCGCCACCTCGGCGGGATACTTCGCCGTGTCGATCGCCGTCGGCCGCCTGACGGCGCCGGCGCTGGCGCTGGAAGGCGCGGTTCATCTGCTCGCCAACCTGCTCGGCGTCGTCGCCGTCTATCGCTCGGGCGTGATGCGACGGCGCCAGTTCGCGCTGTCGCAGCGCGACGCCGAGATGAACCAGCGGCTCGAGGCGCAGGCGCGCCAGCTCGCGGCGCAGGCGCGCGAGCTCGAGCGCGCGCGCGACGCGGCGCTCCAGGCCAACCGCGCCAAGAGCGAGTTCCTCGCCTATATGAGCCACGAGCTGCGCTCGCCGATGAACGCCATCATCGGCTTCTCCGAGATGATGACGCGCGAGGTGATGGGGCCGATCGCGCCGCCGCGGTATCGCGAATACGCGGCCGACATCCACGGCTCGGCCACGCACCTGCTCTCGCTGATCAACGACATCCTCGACCTCTCGAAGGCCGAGGCCGGCAAGCTGCAGCTCAACGAAGGCACGGTCGATCTGGCCGCCGCGGCCGAGGCCGCGCGGCGCCTCGTGGCCCTCCGGGCGGGCAATTCCCGCATCGCGCTGCGCAAGCAGATTCCGCCCAACCTGCCGCCGCTCGCGGGCGACGAGCGCATGGCCAAGCAGATGATCCTCAATCTGCTCACCAATGCGATCAAGTTCACGCCGTCGCGCGGCGTCGTCACGCTCTCCGCCGGATGCGACGCGGCCGGCGCGCTGTTCGTTTCGGTGGCCGACAACGGGCCCGGCATCGCGGCCGCGGACATACCGCGCATCCTCGAGGCCTATGGCCGCACCGACGCGGCCGAGAAAGGCGCCGCCGAAGGCACCGGGCTCGGCCTCACGCTCGTCAAGGCGATGATCGAGCTGCATGGCGGCGCGCTCGAGATCGACAGCGCGCTCGGCTGCGGCAGCACGTTCACGCTGCGCTTCCCGCGCAAGCGCAGCCTGCTGGCGCAAGCGGCCTAGTCGAGCACTTCCAGCTGCTCCGGATGCGCGGCGCCGATATAGGGGCCGCCGCGCCACAGCACCCAGCCGCGGATGCGGATGCGCTTGCCTTCGAGCGACTTGGGGTCGATTCCCGCCCGGCGGAATGCGCGCAGCGCCGCGCGGTCGATGCCGACCGTGAAATCGCGCCGGATATCGCGCCCGAAATTGAGATAGACGATTTCGCGCGCGGCGGCGGCCTTCAGCACGCGGCCCTCGACGATCTGGAACGAATCGGCGTCGCGACCCGCCTCTTCGTCGCCGCGCACCGCGTAGGCCGTGAGCGCCCAGAGGCCGCGCCGGGCCGCGCGCGCCTCCGCTTCGGCCTTCAGCATCTCCGCCGCGCGCGCGGCGCCGCCCGGCTGCGTGAACACGCGCGCATGGCCGAGGCGCAGGAGCTCGTCGGCGAGCCAGAGCCCGTCCGCGGTTTGCGCCTGCGCGAACAGGCGGCCATGCCGGTCTTCGGCCAGCTCGCCGTGCCACAGCATCAGCGCCTTGCCGCGCGCGAGCCGCTCGAGCGCCGCGCGCGCCGCCGCCGCCGCGTCCGCGGCGCCGCGTCCGCGATCGCCCGCGCGCGGCGCGAGCACCCCGGCCAGGCGCAGGACGCGGCCGCCCTGGAGCGCCAGCGTGTCGCCGTCGAGCGCGCGCTCCGCGGCCACGTCGGCGCCGCGGCGCAGGTCGCCGCGGGCGGACGCCGCCGCGGCCGCCAGCAGCGCCGCGGCCACCGCGACCGCCGCCGGCACGCGGCCCAAGACTCGCATGGCATGACGTTTTTCCACGGACGCTGTATATCATGGCGCTCGCTCCGCCCGGCGAACGCGCTCACGACCAGGACCCGATGGCCCGCAGCGACCTTTATCCCCCGATCGAACCGATTCGCACCGGCATGCTGCGCGTCGACGACGTGCATGCGCTGTATTGGGAGGAGTGCGGGCGGCGCGACGGATTGCCGGTGCTGTTCCTGCACGGCGGGCCCGGCGCCGGCAGCGCCTCGACGCACCGGCGCTATTTCGACCCCGGCCGCTACCGCATCGTGCTGTTCGACCAGCGCGGCGCCGGCCGCTCGGTTCCGCTCGCCGAAACGCTGCACAACACGACCGCGCACCTGATCCAGGACATCGAGAAGCTGCGCGTCGCGCTCGGCATCGAGCGCTGGCTGGTGTTCGGCGGCTCGTGGGGCAGCGCGCTGGCGCTGGCCTACGGCAAGACGCATCCCGAACGCTGCCTCGGCTTCATCCTGCGCGGCGTGTTCCTGTGCCGGCGCAGCGAGGTGGACTGGTTCCTCTACGGCATGGGGCGCTTCTTCCCCGACGCGTGGCGACGTTTCGCCGAGCCGATACCCGCGGACGAACGGCACGATCTCCTCTCCGCCTACTATCGCCGCCTCGTCGACCCCAATCCCGAAATCCACATGCCCGCGGCGCGGCGCTGGAGCGCCTACGAGGGCGCGTGCTCGACGCTGCTGCCGAGCCCGGACACGGTGGCGGCGTTCGAGCAGGACCGCCTCGCGCTCGGCCTCGCGCGCATCGAGGCGCATTATTTCAAGCACGACATGTTCCTCGCCGACGACGAGCTGCTCCAGGGCGCCGCGCGCATCCGCCACCTGCCCTGCACGATCGTGCAGGGGCGCTACGACATGGTGTGCCCGCCGAATTCCGCCGACGCGCTGGCGCGCGCCTGGGGCAGCGCTTCGCTGCAGATCGTGGCCGATGCCGGCCACTCGGCGATGGAGCCGGGCATTCGCGCCGCGCTCGTGCGCGCCACCGACGCGTTCGCGCAGTCCTTCGCGCCGCGGCGCAGCGTCGCCGCCTCGTAAGAACGGCTCTTACAGCGAGCGCAGGAACGCGATCAGCGC
>JAEULD010000096.1 GCA_016792765.1 Candidatus Odyssella sp. | reverse complement strand
GGTGGAACAGCTCGGCGAACAGCACTTCGGCCAGCTCGTCCTTGCTCTTGTAGTGATTGTACATCGCGCCGAGCGAGACCTTGGCCGTCTTCGCGATCTGGCGGATCGAGGTTTCGGCGATTCCGCGCTTGACGAACAGCGTCAGCGCGGCGTTCTCGATCCGCTCCTTGGTTTCGCTACCGTCGCGCAAGGCCAGCCTCCTGGCATGAACGAACGTATGTTCATTATCGCATTGCGGGAGGCGTGTCAAGCGGGGACTTTCACCCGAACCGGGCAATGCGGGCGGGTGCGCCGCGCGGGCCGGCGTCTTCCGCGCCGTCGCGGGGCGGATCCGGCAGTCCCGCGAGGATGCTGCGCAGCCGCCGCTCGCCGAGCGGCATCGGCGCGCCCGACTTGAATGCGTGCCATAGAAACTCCCTGGGCGTTCCGAGATAACGATCGGGCATCGCCGCGGCGCAGCGGTCCAGTTGCCAGTTTGCCGCCGCAAACCGCACGCTCAGCGCGTGAATCTGCGCCGCGCGGCCGCTCACCGACTCGTGGGCAAGGAATCGGTCCGCGAGCGTGCGCAACGCCGCGTCGCGCACGCGCATGGCTTCTTCGAGCCACCACGGCACCCCGCCTTTGGCGAACCGGAGCCCCAGCGCCTCGTCGACCGAGCCGCAGCGGTGGTCGAGGAACTCGCGCAGGGATTGCTCCAGCCAATCCGCCAGTTCCTCGGGCAACTCGGCGCCCGAGCGGATGCATTCGACAATTTCACGCAACTGCTTGATCACCAGCAGCATGGTTCCTCCCCATGCGGCGGCGGCTTCGTCCGCCGCCCCGTTCGGCCCTGCGGCCGTATTGAATGGGCGTTCGTTCAATTGGACTGCACTTTTCTCCGCATCCAACACAGTCGAAGAATGAACGAACGAATGTTCATAATATATTAGACCGCCGCACCGTCAAGGCGCCGAAAACACGATGGCACTCGAACCGGAACGGATTGCCAGCCGGCTGCCGCCGCTTGCTTTCCATGTGCTTTGCTCTTCCGGCGCTCCGGCCACTCATGGCCGGCATCAACGCTGCCGTTGCAGCCGAGGAGCCGACCATGTCTCTACGCTTTGTGTTTGCCGCTTCCGCCGCGCTCGCGCTCGCGTCCTGCGCGGGCCGGACGCCCGCGCCCGTTTCGTTGTCGCAGCCTTCGGATCAAGCTACGAGCTGCGAGGGGTTCGCGGCCGAGATTGCCGCCAACAATTCGCGCGCGCTCTCGCTCGCGCAGCAGCAGTCGAACACCAACGCGAAGAACGTCGGCGCGGCCGTCGTCGGCGTGCTGCTGTTCCCGCCGTTGCTGCTGGCGATGGATCTGAGCGGAGCGGATGGCGTGGAGCTTCAGGCGCTGCGGGCGCGGAACGAGCACATCGCCACGCTGATGCGCCAGCGCAACTGTGCCAACATTCCGCCCGCCAGTCCGGAAGCCGCGCAGGGCAAGGCGATAGACGACCGGATCCGCGATGCGCGCAGGGGCGGCGAACAGCCTTACTGCAAGGATGTCGGCGGCTACGAAACCTACAAGCAGCGCACCGGCGAGGTCTGCCGGCTGTGACTGCCGAGTTCGCGCGCAGCCGGAAATCGTGGTGCGTTCCCAATGCCAGCTGCGCGGGAGAACGTTGCGCCCGGTGCCGCACGCGCGGCGCTGCAACCGGAAGGAGCATCTCGATGAGCACGATTCTGGACGTTCGTT
The DNA here is from genome assembly GCA_016792765.1 of Candidatus Odyssella sp. Taxonomy (GTDB): domain Bacteria; phylum Pseudomonadota; class Alphaproteobacteria; order Bin65; family Bin65; genus SBBV01. The sequence goes on along the minus strand of JAEULD010000096.1, from coordinate 5,842 downwards.
CGCTGCGCCGGCACGGCCTTCTCGCGGCCTTCGCCGTGCTTGCGGTCGGCGCCGGCACGGCGCGCGCCGACAATCCTGGGGCCGCCACGGGCACGCTGACCTGCCACGCGCCGCCGGGGCTGAGCTTCGTGCTCGGCTCCGCCTATTCGATGGACTGCGTCTTCGTGCGGGCCGGCGGGCAGCCCGAGCCGTACCGCGGCGAAGTGCGCCGCGTCGGCATCGATCTCGGCTTCCGGCAGGCCACGACCATGGTCTGGGCGGTCTTCATGAGCGGCAACGGCAGGCCCGGTTCGATCGCCGGCCGCTACGTCGGCCTCAGCGCGGGCGCAACGCCCGTCGTGGGCGTCGGCGCGAATGCGCTGATCGGCGGCAGCGAGCGCACCGTCTCTCTGCAGCCGCTGAGTGTGGAGTTGCGGACCGGCCTGAACGTCAACGTCGCAGTCGCGGACCTGACGTTGCGCACGCCGTGAAGGAGCGGCTCACGCCCTCGCGCGGGCCGATCACTCGGTCGGTCCGCGCGGTGAGGCCTGCTTCTGCCGGCCGACCGGGCCGCGCAGGATCGTGTCGTAGATCGAGCGCAGGAAGCCGGGCTCGCCGCCGCGCGTCGGCGTGGTGCGTTGGACGTAGGTCGTGGCCTGCGCGTCCTCCATGCCGAGCTGCTTCATCTCGCGCACGATGCCGGCGCCGTCGAAGCGGATCGCGAGCACGTTCTGGTCGACCGTGCGCGCTTTCAGGAACGCGTACTGCACCAGGCGGGCGCTGACGTAGTACCACGTGTCGGGATCGAACGCGGCGACGTTGGAGGGCGAGCCGAGCAGGCGCACGACGTCGGCCTTGCTCGAGCGGCCGACCTGGATCTGCTCGACGTTCTCCTTGAGCGTGCGATTGCCGAGATTGTCGGTGATCGGGTTGCACGCGGCGGCGGCCGCGAGCAGCGCCGCGGCCGCGGCGAAGCGCAAGCAGGCGCGCGCGCGCGACGGAATTTTCGATGCCCTGACGATCATGGGAAACCCCCGGAACGGCGGCGCCGTTCCCGTGCGCCGCAGTGCCGCGGACAATTGCATCGGGTCCGAATCGTGTCAATGTGACAGGCTTGAAGTGCGGCGCGGACGCGCGCGATAAGGGCTTATGGGACTTCTCGATTTCCTGTCCTCGAAGGAGCGCGGCGCGCGCGAGCGCAAGGCCGCCGAGCTGTATGCGGCGGCGGTGGCGCAGGCGCGCCAGCCGGCGCTCTATACCGATCTCGCGGCGCCCGACACGCTCGACGGCCGGTTCGAGCTGATCGTCCTGCACGTGCATCTGCTGTGCCGGCGGCTCGGCACGCTCGGCGCCGAGGGCACGGCCCTCGCACAGGCGCTGTTCGACGCGATGTTCCGCGACATGGACCGGAATCTGCGCGAGCTCGGCGTGGGCGATCCCTCGGTGCCGCGGCGCATCAAGGCGATGATCGAGGCCTATTACGGACGCATCAAGGCCTACGACGCGGCATTCGCCGCGGGCGGCGACGCGCTCGCCGAGACGATCGCGCGCAACGTCTACAACGCCGCCGGCGCGACGCCGCCGGCGCGGTCGATGGCGGACTACGCGCGGCGCGCGCAGCAGGCGATCGACGCCGCGCCCGCAGCGGGGCTTCTCGACGGGCGGATCGCGTTTCCGCCCGCCGCGGCCCGGGGCGCCGGTCCGGGCTGATCCTCATGCCGAAGGCCAGCGCCCGAGGCCGCGAGCCGCGCAAGCCGGCGCCCCCGCCCGAATTCAGCCGGCGCGTCGACGTCTCGCGCATGGGGCGGCTCGAGCACCGCATGGACATCAAGGCCAATGCCGAGGAGCGCGCGGCGCTGGCGAAGCGGTTCGACCTCGTCGAGCTGGCGGAGCTTTCGGCCCGGCTCGTGCTGAAGAAGCGCGGCGACGGCACGCCGGGGGCGGGGGCCGTCGAGATGACCGGGCGCTGGCACGCGCGCCTCGCGCAGCGCTGCGTGGCGACGCTGGAGCCGGTCTGGGCCGAGCTCGGCGACGGGATCCGCCTGTTCTTCGGCGACGCGCCGGACGGCGCCGCCGCCGATCCCTTGGACGACGACGGCTGGCCCGAGCCGATCGAGGACGGCGTCATCGACGCGGGCGAGGCCGTGGCCCAGCTGATGGGCGTGGCGCTCGATCCCTATCCGCGCGCGCCCGGCGCTCCGGCGCCCTGAGCCGCCATCGCGCGGGCGCCGGAGCCGGCCCCCGCGGGTCAGGGGGCGGGGCTGCGGCCCTGACGTTTCGCCGCAGCAAAGCCATTGTTTCCCCGGCGCAATTTCGCTATGTAACCGCTCCACGCCCCGGCGGCCCGGCCCTGGGGCGCTTTTCTGTCCGCACAGTGCGAAGCATCGAGCCCCATTCGAGGCCCCCATGGCCCTTCCCAAGAAGAAAATTTCGAAGTCGCGCCGCGACATGCGCCGCGCCAACGACCACCTGAAGCCGACCGGCTACAACGAGTGCGCCAATTGCGGCGAGATGAAACTTCCGCACCACGTCTGCCGGGCGTGCGGCTATTATGACGGCCGCGAAGTGCGCAGCTCCGGCGAAGCCGAGGCCCAGTAGGCGCGGGCCCCCGCCGGGGGCCACCCTTCGCGACCGGGGCCGGCGGTGAGGGAGGACGGGACGCCAACGTGGCCGAGCGCCTGACCATAGCTCTCGACGCCATGGGCGGCGACAACGCCCCGCGCAGCGTGCTGCGGGGCGCCAACATCGCCCGCAAGCGGTTCCCGAACGTCGACTTCCTGCTCGTCGGCGACGAAGCCAAGCTCGCGCCGATGCTGAAGCGGATGCCGAAGCTGAAGCGCGCCGTCACGCTCGTGCACGCGCCCGACAAGGTCGGCGCCGACGACAAGGCCGCCCAGGCGCTGCGCAGCGGCCGCAACTCCAGCATGCGCATCGCGATCGACCAGGTGCGCGAGGGCAAGGCGCAAGGGCTGGTCTCGGCCGGCAATACCGGCGCGCTGATGGCGATGTCGAAAGTGTTCCTGCGCACGCTGCCGGGCATCGACCGCCCGGCCATGGCCTCGTTCTTCCCGACGATGAAGGGCGAGAGCGTGATGCTCGATCTCGGCGCCAACATCGAGTGCACGGCCGAGAACCTCGTGCAGTTCGCGGTGATGGGCGAGCTGTTCGCGCGCATGGTGCTGGGCTCGCTGAAGCCGACCGTGGGCCTCTTGAATGTCGGCTCGGAAGAGCAGAAGGGCCACGAGGAGCTGCGCCAGGCCGCCGCGATCCTGCGCGAGGGCCGGCACCCGCTCGATTTCCGCGGCTTCATCGAGGGCGACGACATCGCCAAGGGCACGGTCGACGTCGTCGTGGCCGACGGCTTCTCCGGCAACGTGGCGCTGAAGACGGCCGAGGGCACCGCGCGCCTCGTCGCCGACTTCCTGCGCCAGACCTTCAAGAGCTCGATCCTGGCGATGATCGGCTATGCGTTCGCGCGCCACGCTCTCAGAAAATTGCGTGCGCGGCTCGATCCGCGCCGCTACAACGGCGCCGTGTTCCTGGGCGTCAACGGCATCGTCGTGAAGAGCCACGGCGGGTCCGACGCCCTGGGCTTCGCGACCGCCGTCGGCGTCGCGGTCGACATGATCCAGTACGGTTTCATCGAGAGCATGAAGCGCGAATTCGAGAAATCCGCCGGCACGCCGCTCGTGCCGCCGCCGTCCGAAGCCCCCGCCCCGGCGCAGGCGCCGCCGAAGCAGGCGGCCGCCGGATGACCGCCCCGTATCGCGCCGTCGTCCGGGGCTGCGGCTCCTATCTCCCCGCGCGCGTGCTCACCAACGCCGAGCTCGCCCGCAAGGTCGACACCTCCGACGCGTGGATCGTCGAGCGCACCGGCATCCGCCGCCGCCACGTCGCCGCCGAGGGCGAGTTCACCTCGCACCTGGCGCTCGAGGCCGCGAAGCGCGCGCTCGCCGCCGCGGGCCTTGCCGCGGACAAGGTCGATCTCATCGTGCTGGCGACGACGACGCCGGACAGCACGTTTCCCGCCACCGCCACGCGCGTGCAGGCTGCGCTCGGCATCGGCCACGGCGCGGCGTTCGACATCCAGGCCGTGTGCTCGGGCTTCGTCTACGCGCTCGGCGTCGCCGACAATTTCCTGAAGCTCGGCCAGCACGAGACCGCGCTCGTCATCGGCGCCGAAACCTTCACGCGCATCCTCGACTGGACCGACCGCGGCACCTGCGTGCTGTTCGGCGACGGCGCCGGCGCCCTCGTGCTGACGCGCGAGAAGGCCGACGGCAGCGCCACGCAGCGCGGCGTGCTCTCGACCCACATCCATTCCGACGGCCGGCTCTACGATCTGCTCTACGTCGACGGCGGCCCCAGCTCGACGATGACGACCGGCCACGTCCGCATGCACGGGCCCGAGGTCTACAAGCACGCGGTCACCAAGCTCGCCGAGACCGTGCGCGAGGCGCTCGCCGCCAACAACCTGACCGCGGCCGACGTCGACTGGTTCGTGCCGCATCAGGCCAACAAGCGCATCATCGACAGCACGGCCAAGAAGCTCGGCCTCGAGCCCGGCAAGATCATCCTCACGATCGAGGAGCACGCCAACACTTCGGCCGCCTCGATCCCGCTGGCGATCGACGCCGGCGTCAAGGACGGCCGCATCAAGCAGGGCGATCTCGTCGTGCTCGAAGCGATGGGCGGCGGCCTCTCCTGGGGCTCGGCCGTGGTGCGCTGGTAGCGCGGGGGGGCGGCCCCCCGGTCGAAGCGTAGGCTTTCGTAGGCAAGTTTAGGCTTTTTCGGGCGCGCGCCGTGCAAACGCGGGCAGCGCCGGACAGGCGGTGCGCGACGGCCGCCGCCGCGACGCCGAATGACGAGAAATGCCAAGATTCACGCAACCTTGGCTTCCCTCATCATTGCTTGGCTTCTCTCGTCATTCGCGCGGCTTGCGATCGCCTTTTCTCGTCATCCGCGTGTCGCGCGCGGGCGACCGATGTGCCGTGCCGGGTTTCGGCATTTTCAACGGCGCGAAGACGCGACCGCGCGGCGCGGCGCGCATGTCCATGGGGTTCACGGTTCCAAACAGCATCCGCAGTCGCGCGAAGCGAGCGCGGCAGCGTCCGGCCCAAGACGGAGCCATGATCCAGTAAAGAACAAAACGAAAACAAAGTCAAGGCGGGTTGGGATCGTGCGGGCGGCCGATCCGATCGCACGGGGCGAGGTCGCGGCCGGATCAGGATTTCTCGACTTCGACCGGCCGAAAAGCCCGCGTTGACGGCTCGCTTGACGCTGGATTGACGCTCGGCCTGATAGGCGCAGGCCAGTTAATGGCGCGGAGGGGCGGGCCATGACGGGGGAACGGTATTGTCGCCGGCATCGGGGCAGGGCGGGCGCATGCGCCGGCCGCTTGCCGGAGCTGCTGGGCTTCGTCTTCGTGCTCGCGCTGGCGGCGATGCTATGGGGCGCGCCGCGAGCGGTCGAAGCCGCGGTATGCGGCGGCGGCAGCACCACCTGCACCTCTTCGACGTCGCACTCCAGCCACTTCGCAATCGGCGGGGCCAGTGGCGCTTATCTCTCCCAGCCGTCGGTGCTCGGCGCGCTCCAAAGGCTGAGCGCGGGCGGGCTGGAAACGGTCACGCTCGATCATGCTTCGACCACGGTCACGACCACGACGACGTTCGGGCCGGCAACGATCCTGATCGGCCCCGATCAGAGCCAAACGTTTTTCGTGGCCGCCGGTACCACAAACGTCAACACGAACACGCATTTCGCGAGGTTCTACATCGTCAATGTCAGCCCGGAATCGCCCGCGTTTGCCTGGATAACCGGCGATTTCCACGCCGCGTTCCAGACGGCGTTGCTGGAGCAGAAC
>JAEULD010000056.1 GCA_016792765.1 Candidatus Odyssella sp. | reverse complement strand
GGCAGGCCCTGCGGGCTGGCGGCGACGAGGCGCGCGGGCGGGATGACGAGGCGCGCCGTGGTGCCGCGGCCGAGCTCGCTCTCGAGCGTGAGCGCGGCGCCGTGCAGCTCGGCGAAGGATTTCGCGATGTTGAGCCCGAGGCCGAGGCCGCCCTTCTTGCGCACCGCGTCGTCGGCGACCTGGCGGAACGGCTCGAAGACGTGCTGCAGCGCATCCGCCGGAATGCCGATGCCGTTGTCGGTGACGGTGACGGCGAGCCCGCCTTCGGCCGTGGGCTCGGCCGTGAGGCCGATGCGCCCGCCGCGCGGCGTGTAGCGGACCGCATTGGACAGCAGGTTGAGCACGATCTGCTTGATCTTCGCCTCGTCGCCGCGCACGGCGGGCAGGCCGTCGGCGACGCGGGCCGAGAACAGCTGCCCGTTGCGCTCGGCCTCGGCGGCGACGAGCTGCGCGCAGTTCCCGAACGCGGCGCGCGGCGAGAACACCGTTTCGTGCAGCACGGCCTTGCCGCCCTCGATGCGCGCCATGTCGAGAATGTCGTCGACGACGGCGAGCAGGTGCCGGCCGCTGGCGTGGATCGTGGAGGCGTAATCGTCGTATTTCGCCGCGCCGAGCGGGCCGAAGACGCGCAGCTTCATCGCCTCGGAGAAGCCGATGATCGCGTTGAGCGGCGTGCGCAGTTCGTGGCCCATGCTGGCCACGAAGCGCGACTTGAGGCGGCTCGCCTCCTCGGCGCTGCGGACGCTTTCGGCAAGCGCGGTGTTGCGCGCCTGCTGCTCCTGCAGCACGCGGTCGCGCCCGACGTAGAAGATCAGCATGCCGAGCACCAGGAACAGCGCGCCGACGACGACGATCATCAGCACGATCAGGCTGTTCTGGACGATGGTGTGATAGCCGGTGGCGTCGCTGTAGAGCGAAACGATCGCCTGCGAGCCGTCGGCGCCGCGCACGGGGACGAAGCTCTCGACCAGCTTGCGGTCGGACGACGAGCCGTCGATCGCCTGGAACGAGGCGCCGGTCATGCTCGTCGCCGTCGTCTGCCCGGTGCGCGCGGCGTCGAGATCGCGGCGGTTGGCGGGAAGGGTTCCGATCTGCTCGGGCGATGTCGAGAACAGCACGCGGCCGTCGAGATCGTGGATCGCGACGCGCACGACGCGGGTGCCGCGGACGTAGGTCTTGGCGAGGTCGGAGAGGCGCAGCGTCTCGGGCCGGTTGCGGATGGCGTCGGGCGGCAGCGTGCGCGCCGCGGCGAGGAATTCGGCGAACCGCTCGGTGGCCGCGGCGTAGAACTCGCCGGCGACCTCGCCATGCCGGCGCTCGCCGATGCTCATCAGCAAGCCCCAATAGGTATTGGTGATGAGGACGACGACTCCGGCCGCGACGACGAGCGTCACGGCCGTGGCCGTGATCGCGAAACGGCGCCGGAAGCGGCGGCGGAGATCCTGCATGTCGTCCCTCGGCGCCGCCGCCCCGCGCGAGTCGGCGGGGTCCGGGCACGGTGGGCAAAATGCGGTCGAATGGTTGAGGGATTCTTAACGCGGACGCCCGCGGCCGCCCCGCCGCCGCCGGACCGCCCCAGCGATTTCAGCCGGTTAGCCGGCCTGTGGAGAAGATTCGGGCGCGCCGCCGGCATTGACGCCGCGCGCGGCGCTGCCTAGCTATCGCGCACCTCCGTCAACCGAGGCCGCTCCGCCCGGCCGCCGCCCCGAGTTCCGATGCCGATCAAGATCCCCGACGACCTGCCCGCCGGCCGCACGCTTCAGGAGGAGGGCGTCGTCATCATCTCCGAGCACGACGCGATCCGCCAGGACATCCGCCCGCTGCGCATCGCGATGCTCAATCTGATGCCGGAGAAGATCAAGACCGAGACGCAGCTCGCGCGCCTGATCGGCGCCACGCCGCTGCAGATCGAATTCACGCTGCTGACGACGGCGACCTACACGCCGACCCACACGCCGCGCGAGCACATGACCGCGTTCTACCGCCCGTGGAACGAGGTGAAGGAGGAGAAGTTCGACGGCCTCATCGTGACCGGCGCGCCGGTCGAGGAGATGGAGTTCGAGCAGGTCAAGTACTGGCCCGAGCTCTGCGCGATCTTCGACTGGGCGGCGGCGAACGTGTTCAGCAGCTTCAACATCTGCTGGGGCGCCCAGGCCGCGCTCTATCATCGCCACAAGGTTCCGAAATACCTGCTGCCGCGCAAGCTTTCGGGCATCTTCGAGCACCGCGTCGTCAAGCGCGGCACCGACATCCTGCGCGGCTTCGCCGACAGCTTTCCGGTGCCGGTGTCGCGCTATACCGAGGTGCGCGCGCGCGACATCCAGAAGCATCCCGAGCTCGAAGTGCTGGCCGAATCCGACGAGGCCGGCATCTGCCTGATCCAGGAGCGCGCGGCGCGCGCGTTCTACATGTTCAACCACCTCGAATACGACACGTTCACGCTGAGCGACGAATACCAGCGCGACCTGAAGGCGCGGCCCGACACGGTGCGCATTCCGGAGAACTATTTCCCCGACGACGATCCGGCGAAGACCCCGCGCAACTCGTGGCGCGCCTACGCCCACCTCTTGCTCTCGAACTGGATCAACGAGACCTACCAGCACGCGCCGTTCCACATCGCCCAGATCGGGCGGAAGGGCGCTCAGTCGCTGGGGCCGCGGCGGACGCCGTCGCGCGGCGCGGCCGGCCGCGCCAGGGAGGGCACCGGCAGGACGCGCCGGCGCTGAGCGCGCGCCGGCACGGCGTGGCCGGCATAGACCTGTTTGCTCGCCTCGATGACGATCGCGCCGGCGAGGAAGCGCAGCGCCTTGCCGCCGTACTTGTCCCAGGCCGGCGCCCAGGCCAGCATCAGCCGCGACCGGAACGGCGGCATGATCAGCGCCGGCTCGGAGCGCAGCGGCGTGAACATCGAATCGCGCAGCAGGCGCGTGATCTGGCCGACCGAGAACGGCCTTCCATGCGCGAACGGCGAGCGCTCGAGCCGCGCCCAGAGGCTGCGCCGGTTGGGAACGATGACGATCATGCGGCCGCCGTCGGCCAGCACGCGCCACACCTCGCGCAGCATCGCGCGCAGCGCCTCGCTCGATTCCACCGCATGGACGAGCAGGATCCGGTCGATCGCGCGGTCGGGCAGCGGCCAGTGCGTTTCCTCGCCGAGCGCGGTGGCGTTGCGCCCGTCGGGCGGCCAGTGCAGCACGCCCTGCTCCGCCGGCATGACCGCGATCGTGCGCTCGGCCTCGCCCTGCCAGAGGCCGAGATAGGGCACCGCGTAGCCGAACCCGAGCACGCGCTCGCCGGCGACCTTGGGCCACAGCGCGCGCAGCTTCAGGCGCAGCAGGCGCCGGGCGGTGAGGCCGAGGCCGGTCGCGTAGAAGTCGCGCAGATCGAGGACGTCGTTCCACATGGCGGCGTTTCGCCCCGCACTCTACCAATTCTGCTTAAGGATGTTAGGTTCGCGCCGTAGCCCAAATCCCGAATTCGCGAGGTTGCCCATGGCTCGGTTCGAGATCGAGCGCGTCCCCGTCCTAGAGGACAACTACGTCTGGCTCGTGCACGAGCCGGCCGCGAACGTCACGGCCGTGATCGACCCCGCCGTGGCCGAGCCGGTGCTGGCGGCGGCGCAGCGGCGCGGCTGGACGATCACGCACATCCTCAACACCCACCACCACCCCGACCACGTCGGCGGCAATCTCGAGATCAAGCGGGCCTCCGGCTGCACGATCGTGGGGCCGAGCCACGACCGCGAGCGCATTCCCGGCCTCGACGTGGAGGTGAGCGACGGCGACGCCTACGCCTTCGGCGCCGAGACGGGCGAGGTGTTCTTCGTGCCCGGCCACACGCGCGGCCACATCGCCTACTGGTTCGGCGGCAGCGACGCCCTCTTCTGCGGCGACACGCTCTTCATCCTCGGCTGCGGGCGCCTGTTCGAGGGCACGCCCGAGCAGATGTGGAAGAGCCTGTCGCGCCTGCGCAAGCTGCCCGATTCGACGCGCATCTACTGCGCGCACGAATACACGCAGTCGAACGCGCGCTTCGCGCTCACCGTCGATCCGGCCAACGACGACCTGAAGGCACGCGCCGCCGAGATCGACCGCCTGCGCGCGCGCGGCGAGGCCACCGTGCCCGGCACGATGGGCGAAGAGCGGCGCACGAACCCGTTCCTGCGCGCCGACCATCCCGGCGTCGCCAACGCCGTCGGCCTCGCCGGCGCCGAGCCGGTGAAGGTGTTCGCCGAGGTGCGGCGGCGGAAGGACACGTTCCGGTGAACGCCGTCCAGCCCAAGTCCATCCGCCGCGAGGATTATCGGCCGCCCGACTATCGCATCGCGACGGTGGATCTCGAATTCGATCTTGCGCCGGCGGCGACGCGGGTGAGGGCGACGCTGGCGGTCAGGGCCGCGCACGACCGCGCGAAGGGCGTGAAGCCGCTGGTGCTCGACGGCGACGAGCTGAAGCTGGTCGCGGTGGCGGTCGACGGCAGGCGGCTCGGGCCCGGAGACTACATCCTCGACGACAAGAGCCTGACGATCCCGCGGCCGCCCGCGGCGTTCACGCTCGCGATCGAGACCGAAATCGCGCCCGAGGCGAACACGAAGCTCTCCGGCCTCTACCGCTCGAACGGCGTCTACTGCACGCAGTGCGAGGCCGAAGGCTTCCGCCGCATCACCTATTTCCTCGACCGGCCCGACGTCATGGCCGTCTACCGCACGACGATCCGCGCCGACCGGAAGGCCGCGCCCGTGCTGCTCTCGAACGGCAATCTCGTCGAAGCGGGCGAATCGGACGGCGGGCGGCATTTCGCCGTGTGGCACGATCCGTTCCCGAAGCCGTCCTATCTCTTCGCGCTTGTCGCCGGCGACCTCGCCTGCCGCGAGGACCGCTTCACCACGCGCTCGGGCCGCGACGTCAAGCTCCGCATCTTCGTCGAGCACGGCAAGGTGCCGCGCACCGAATATGCGATGGACGCGCTGAAGCGCTCGATGCGCTGG
>JAEULD010000026.1 GCA_016792765.1 Candidatus Odyssella sp. | reverse complement strand
TGATCACCGATACGGCGCGCCTGGCCGAATTCTGCGCGCGCCTCGCGCAGGAAGAATTCGTCGCCGTCGATACCGAATTCATCCGCGAGAAGACCTATTACCCGCAGGTCTGCCTGATCCAGCTTGCCGGCGCCGACGAGGCCTATGCCGTCGATGCGCTGGCGCCGGGGCTCGACCTTTCCCCGGTCTTCGACCTCATGCGGGATCCGAACGTCCTCAAGGTGTTCCACGCGGCGCGCCAGGACATCGAGATCTTCATGCTGAAGATGGACGCGGTGCCGGAGCCGATGTTCGACACGCAGGTGGCCGCGATGGTGGCCGGCTTCGGCGAGCAGGCTGGCTACGAGACGCTGGTGCAGGCGCTGGCGCGCGCCAGCATCGACAAGTCCTCGCGCTTCACCGATTGGGCGCTGCGCCCGCTCACCGAGAAGCAGATCGCCTACGCGCTGTCGGACGTGACGCATCTGCGCACCGTCTACAGGAAGCTCAAGGAGCGGCTCGACCGCAGCGGGCGGCACCACTGGGTCGAAAGCGAGATGCAGACGCTGACCGACCCCGCGACCTACCGCGGCGATCCGCGCGAGACGTGGCGGCGGCTGCGCGTGCGCTCGCCGAAGCCCCGCTTCCTCGCGATCCTGCGCGAGCTGGCGGCGTGGCGCGAGCTGGCCGCGCAGCAGCGCGACATCCCGCGCCAGCGCATGCTGCGCGACGAGGCGCTGGTCGAGATCGCCGCGCACGCGCCCAAGACCGCCGACGAGCTGGCGCGCACGCGCGGGCTGTCCGAGGGCCTCGCGCGCGGCAAGATCGGCGCCGAGCTGCTCGCCGCCGTGGCGAAGGGCGTGGCCGTGCCCGAGGCCGAGGCGCCGCGCATGGCCGACCGCCCCGACGCGCCGCGCAGCAACGGCGCCGTCGCCGAGCTGCTGCGCGTGCTGCTCAAGATGCGCGCCGACGAGCACAACGTCGCCGCGCGCCTGATCGCCGCCAGCGACGATCTCGACCGCCTCGCCGCCGAGGACGATCCCGACGTGCCGGCGCTGAAGGGCTGGCGGCGCGAGATCTTCGGCGAGGACGCGATCGCGCTGAAGCAGGGCCGCCTCGCGCTCGTCGTCAAGGGCCGCAAGCTGACGGCCATGCCGGTTCCCGGCGCGCCCGACGCGGCCTGAGCGGCACTACCGCCGCGCCGCGGCCAGCTCTTCGGCGGTCATCACTTCCACGTCGATGTCGCCGCCGCCGGGCCCGGCGCGCTCGGTGGTGACGATGATCTGCCCCGGCGCGACGGGGCCGAGCGGCTTGTCGCGGTCGGGCAGCACCGCGATCGCGTTGCGGCCCTGCCAGACGATGACCTGGCCCCGGCTCCGCGCCATCGCCGCGGCCATGCGCTTGATCTCGGCGTAGTAGGGCGGCTTCTTCCACGCGTCGAGCCGGCCGCCGTCGACGTTGATGACCAGCCGGCGCCCGCCGTCCTCGGTCGTCAGCACCATGCGCGATTTCGCGGGCCGCCAGTGCTCGGGCACCGTGCCGTCGATGAGCCAGCCGCAGACGAATTCGCGGCACGAGGCCGGCCGCGTCTCGTAGATGCGGCAGCCCCTGCCGATCTCGCAATGCGCGCACCAGGCATGGCGCGGCTTCTCGAGCTCCGGGATGCCGAAGATCTTGCAGCAGAGCGTGCAGCCCTCGCAGGAGCGCCCCGGCGCCGGCGGCGGCGGATCGGCGCTCATGCCGCCCCCTGCCCCTCAGCCGGCCGGCGGCGCATCCCACACCTCGACGTCGATGCCGCTGCCGTCGATGCCGGGCTGGCCGCGCATGACGATCGCCTGCCCGGGACGCACCGGCCCCAGGAACACGTCGCGGTCGGGCAGCACGACGACGGCGTCCTTGCCCTGCCAGACGAGCACCTGGCCGCGATTGCGCAAGGCCACCTGCGCCCAATGCTTGAGCTGGGCGTAATAGGGCTGCTTGCGCCAGGCGTCGGGCCGCCCGGGATCGACGTTGACGACCATGCGGTTGTGGTCGCTCTCCCAGGTGAGCACGAAGCGCGCCTGCGAGGGCTTCCAATGCGCGGGCAGGCTTCCCATCAGCAGATAGCCGCAGAAGAAGTCGCGGCAGGTCGCCGGCCGTGCGTCGTGGATCCGGCAGCCCTTGCCGGCGTCGCAATGCCCGCACCAGGCGTGGCGCGGCTTCGCGATCTCGGGGATCTCGAAGATCTTGCAGCACAGCGTGCAGCCGTCGCAGGCGCGGCCCGGCACGGGCACGGCCCCCGGCTGGAAGTCGGAGACGGAATCGACCATGCGCGGAGTGTACGCGGTCCCCGCTCCGTTGGGGAGCGGCGCGGCGGCTCAGGCGCGGCCCGGCCGGCGCGCCAGGATCTGGTGCAGCCGGGCGCGCAGCGCCTCGTAGTCGTGCAGGACGGCGTCGCTGTCGGCCAGGAAATCGGGCGCCGCCGCGGCGCGGGCGCGGCCGAGCGCGAGATCGAACAGCCCGCGCTCGAAATCGTCGAGCGCCGCATTGAAGAGCGCGAGCCGCCGCGCCCGCTGCTCGGCCTCGCTCAGCGAGATCGCCGTCAGCGAGACGACCAGTGCGTAGCAGCAGACTTCGTACTGCGACAGCACGATATCCACGCCGCGCAACACCCCGTCGTCGGAAGGGTTCGCCATGAAGTCACGCTCGCGCCGTTGCGGCCGACCGCGGGGATAAGATCAAACCGCGGGCGGCGTGGCTTTGACGAAGATCAAACGGCCGCCGCGCGGAATTCCCGGCCCGGCGCCCCCTACCCCCGCGTCGCGAGGCGCGGGGTCAGCTCCAGCGCGCGGGCGAGCTGGTCGAGGCGCTTGGTGACGCTTTCGCCGGCGAAGGTGCCGTCGGCGCGCGGCACGGTGAGCGTCAGCAGCTTCTCGCCGGCGCCGAGCGCGGTGCGCGCGAGCACGTCGTCGCGCCCGGCCGCGATCGTGTAGCCGAGGCGGATCGCCTGGCCGATCGCGCGCGCGCGAGCGAGCGCCTCGCCGTCGAGGCCGAGCGCCCCCGCCGTCTTGCGCTGCTTGCTGCCGCTCTCGTCTTCGTAGCGCGCGTGCAGCGCGTGCGCGAGGAACGCGCGGCCGGGGTGGTCGATGCCCGGCAGCGGCATGGTCAGCGCGCGCTCGAACACCAGCGGCGCGCGGTAGTCCGGGTGATCAACCCAGCCGATGTCGGACAGCAGGCACGCGGCCTCGCGCAGCCGTTTCTCGGCGCGGCTCTCGCTCTTGAACAGGCCGTCGCTCCAGCGCGCGAGGCTGGGGCCGAGCTTCGCGAAGCGGCCGAAATGGCGCGCGATGTCGGCCGCGGCGGCGAGCAGCGGGTCTTCCTTGCGCTTGGCCTCGGGCAGGTCGTCGAACAGGATCCCCTCGCGCAGGCCCTGCGCGCTGAACACGAGATGGCGCGGGCGGCCGATGTTGAGGATGTGGCGCAGGATGCGCGCGGCCGGCCGCAGCGTGTCGAGGCGCTTGGCGGGCACGTCCGGGAGCTGCTTCAGCGCCGCGTCCGACATCCTGGCGACGAGGCGCAGGAAATCGCGGAACGAGTCGGGATCGACGCGGTAGCCGTCGATGACGCGCAGGCGATACTCGGTGTGGGCCTGGTGGATGCGGGCGAGCGCGCGCCAGGCGCCGCCGATCGCGTAGAAGGTGCGGCCGGCGAGGCCCGGCAGCCAGCGCATCGCGGCCAGCGTTTCCTTCACCACCTCGCCGATGTCGTCGCCCTCGCGCTCGGCCTCGTTGAGGCGCAGCGGGCCGAGCGGCAGCGTGGCCTGCGGGCCGAGCGCGCCCTTGTCGAGCCGCACCAGCTCGAGGCTGCCGCCGCCCAGATCGCCCATCGCGCCGTCGGCATCGGGCAGCGCCGACAACAGGCCGAGCGCCGAGAGCCGGGCCTCGGTTTCGCCGGAGATCGTCTCGATCTTGAGCCCCGACGTTTCCTTCACGCGCGCGATGAAGGCCGGGCCGTCGATGGCGTCGCGGATCGCCGCGGTGCCGACGACGCGCAGGCGCTCGACGCCGAGCGATTCGGCGGCGGCGGCAAAGCGGGGAAGATTGGCGAGCGCCTGCTCCACGCCGTCCGGATCGAGCTTGCCGGTCGAGTGCAGCCGGCGGCCCATGCCGCACAGCACCTTCTCGTTGAAGATCGGCAGCGGCGCGCGCGTGGCCCCGGCGAACACGACGAGGCGGATCGAATTCGACCCGATGTCGATCACGCCGACGCGCCGGCGCTCGGCCGGGGCGTCGGATGCGGGGATCGGTAGCTGAGGGGCCGGAAGCGCCATGCCGGTCCTGCGTTGCCCGCCCTGATTTACCCCGAATCGACGCTGCCGCGAAAGCGCTCCCGCATGCGGCGGCTTGGCGTGCCGCGTCGGGCGCGAGCACACCTGCCGGCGGCATGCGCGCTGTTTACGCACGGCGCGGCCGCAGTGTAACCATTCGACGCGGCAGCGGCGCCGGACGACGGCGGCCGCGGGGAAGGAGCAAGCGCGCATGCAGCCTAGCTCGACTTTTCGAATCGCCGTCTTTCCGGGCGACGGCATCGGCAGCGAGGTCATGCCCCCGTGTCTCGCGCTGCTCGACCGGGCGTCGCGTGCGGTCGGCGGGTTTGCCCTGCACTACGACATCGCGCCGGCCGGAGCCGGATGCTATCGCGACACGGGGGAGGCCCTGCCCGCTTCATCGATGGCGCTGGCGCGCAAGGCGGACGCGATCCTGCTCGGAGCGATGGGATTGCCCGACGTGCGCCAGGCCGACGGAACCGAAATCGCGCCGCAGCTCGATCTGCGCTTCGAACTCGGGCTCTATGCCGGCGTGCGGCCCGTGCTGAGCATTCCGGGCATCGCCGCGGTACTCGGCGATCCGCGCGCCGCGCAGCTCGATTTCGTGCTGGTGCGCGAATCGACCGAGGGCCTGTTCGCCTCGCGCGGGCGCGGCACGGTCGAGGGCGACCGGGAGGCGCGCGACACCATGGTCATCACGCGCGCCGGCACCGCGCGCGTTGTCGACTACGCGCTGCGGCTGGCGCGCCGGCGCCGCGCCTCGGGCAGGCCCGGCCGCCTCGCCTGTGTGGACAAAGCGAACGTGTTCGCGTCGCTTGCCTTCTTCCGCAAGGTTTTCGACGAACGGGCACGCGCCTTTCCCGACGTCGCGGTCGAGCACCTCTACGTCGACGCCACCGCGCTACGCATGGTGCAGCGCCCCTGGGACCTCGACGTGCTCGTGACCGAGAACATGTTCGGCGACATCCTCTCCGATCTCGGCGCAGGGTTGATGGGCGGATTGGGTTTCGCGCCCTCCGCCGACATCGGCGACGAGCACGCCGTGTTCCAGCCCTGCCACGGCACCGCGCCGGACATCGCCGGCATGGGCCGCGCCAACCCGACGGCCATGTTCCTGTCGGCGGCAATGATGCTCGAGTGGCTCGACGAGCGGCACGGCCACGCGCCGTGCGGGCGAGCCGCCGGCTTGATCCGCGCGGCGATCGGCCGTGCGTTCCGACGCGGCGCGCTCGTGCCGTGCGAGCGCGGCGGCACTGCCGGCACCGGGCCGATCGCCGCCGCCGTCGTGGCCGAAATCGAATCCGAAGCGTCCGGGGCGGCGTGACGCCGATGGCGGGCCCGCCGCTTCGTATCGCCAGCGTCGGGGCCGGCTATTTCGGGCGTTTCCACCTCGAGGCTTGGCGGCGCATCGAAGGAGCGGATCCGGCGGCGGTTTGCGACCGCGCCGAGGCGAAGGCGCGCGAGGCGGCAGCCGCCTTCGCGATCCCCGCTGCGTACGCGGACGCGGCGACAATGCTCGACGAAATCCGGCCGGATCTCGTCGACATCGCCGCCCCGCCGGCGGAGCACGCGCCGCTCGTTCGCGCCGCCGCCGCGCGCGGCGTACGCGCGATCGTCTGCCAGAAACCGTTCTGCCGCGATCTCGCCGAGGCACGCGAGATTTCCGCCGCCGCGGAGGCGGCCGGGGCGCTGCTCGTCGTGCACGAGAACTTCCGCTTCCAGCCCTGGTATCGCGAGGCGCGCCGCCTGATCGACGCCGGCGCGCTCGGGGAGGTCTATCAGGCGGCGTTCCGGCTACGGCCCGGCGACGGCCGAGGCGCCGGCGCCTATGCCGACCGGCAGCCCTATTTCCGCACGATGGAGCGCTTCCTCGTCCACGAGACCGCGATCCATTTCATCGACACGTTCCGTTATCTCTTCGGCGAAGCGAAAGCGGTCTACGCGAGCCTGCACCGCCTCAATCCCGCCATCGCCGGCGAGGATGCCGGCCACATCATCTTGGAACACGCCGGCGGGACGCGCTCGCTGTTCGACGGCAACCGGCTGGTCGATCATGCGGCGCGAAACCGCCGCCTCACGCTCGGCGAAATGCTCATCGAGGGTTCGGAGGCGGTACTGCGGCTCGACGGCAATGGCGGGCTCTGGCTGCGGCGGGCCGGCAGCAGCGACGAAACGGCCCACCCTTTTGCCTGGAGCGATCGCGGCTTCGGCGGCGACTGCGTGTTCCTGTTCCAGCAGCACGTCGCCGACGCGCTTCGGCTCGGCCGGCCCTGCGAGAACACGGCCGCCGACTATCTGCGCAACCTCGAGATCGAAGACGCCGCCTATCGCTCTGCCGAAACCGGATGTCGCATCGCGCTCTGAATCGGCGCGCCGTCGCTCAATCGTCGCTCCACTGCAGCTTGGGCTGCGGCTTCGACTTCTTGAGCGCGCTGCCGCGGCCGGAGAGCGATGGGTTGGTCATGAAATAGTGATGGCAGGCGAAGCCCCGCCCTTCCGGGCTGACGCGCTTGTAGGAGCCGTCCGACGCGAGCGTCCAGCTCTGCGCCTCGTCCTTGAGCTGCGCCACCAGGATCTGGTCGAGCACCTGCTGGTGCACGGTGGGATTCTCGATCGGCACCAGGGCCTCGACCCGGCGGTCGAGGTTGCGCGGCATCCAATCCGCCGAGGAGATGAACACCTTGGCGTCGCGATTCGGCAGCTTCTTGCCGTTGCCGAACGCCACGATGCGGCCGTGCTCGAGGAAGCGGCCGACGATCGACTTCACGCGGATGTTGCTCGAAAGGCCCGGAACGCCGGGGCGCAGGCAGCAGATTCCGCGCACGACGAGGTCGATCTCGACCCCGGCCTCCGAGGCGCGGTAGAGCGCGTCGATCACCTCGGTGTCGACGAGCGAGTTCATCTTCGCCCAGATCTGCGCGGGCTTGCCGGCCTTGGCGTGCGCGATCTCGTCGCCGACGAGCTGCAGCAGCGTCTCGCGCAGGTCGAGCGGCGCGGCGGCGAGCTTCTGCATCGGCTCCGGCCGCGCATAGCCGGTCATGTAGTTGAAGAGGTGCGCGGCGTCGCGGCACAGCACCGGATCGGTCGTGAAGAACGAGAGATCGGTGTAGATGCGCGCGGTGATCGGGTGATAGTTGCCGGTGCCGAAATGCGCGTAGGAGCGCAGCTCGCCGGCCTCGCGGCGCACGACGAGCGAGACCTTCGCGTGCGTCTTCAAATTGATGAAGCCGTAGACGACCTGCGCGCCGGCCCGCTCCAGGTCGCGCGCCCAGCGGATGTTCGCCTCCTCGTCGAAGCGTGCCTTCAGCTCGACCATCGCGGTGACCGACTTGCCCGATTCGGCGGCGTCGATGAGCGCGCGCACGATCGGCGAATCCTGCGAGGTTCGGTAGAGCGTCTGCTTGATCGCGACGACGGCGGGATCGGCCGCGGCCTGGCGCAGGAACTGCACCACCACGTCGAAACTCTCGAACGGGTGGTGGACGATGAAGTCCTTCTGCCGGATCGCGGCGAAGCAATCGCCGCCGAACTCGCGCACCCGCTCCGGGAAGCGCGGATTGTAGGGCGGAAAGAGAAGATCGGGCCGCTCGTTGGTGATGAGCCGCGCCACGTCGGAGAGGCCGAGCAGCCCATCGATCTCGATCACGTCGGTGGGCGGCACTTCGAGCTCGCCCACGACGAATTCGCGCAGCGGCGCCGGCATGCGCGCCTCGACCGTGAGGCGAATCACGTTGCCGCGGCGGCGGCGCTTCAGCGCGGATTCGAACGTGCGGACGAGGTCTTCGGCCTCTTCGTCGATCTCCATTTCGCTGTCGCGGATGACGCGGAAGCAGCCATGCGCGAGCACCTTGCACTCGGGGAACAGGTGGTTGATGCAGAGCAGCACCAGCTCCTCGAGCAGCACGTAGCGGATCTCGCCGCCCGAGAGGCGCACGAAGCGCGAGAGCTGGTTCGGCAGGCGCACCAGCGCGCGCAGATTGTCGCCGCGCCCGATCGGCGCCAGCTCCAGCGCGATCGTGAGCCCGAAATTCGGGATGAACGGGAACGGATGCGCCGGGTCGATCGCCAGCGGCGTCAGCACCGGAAACACGTTGTCGAGGAAGTATTTTTCGAGCCCGGCGCGGTCTTCCTCGGGCAGCTCCTTGGGATCGACGACGAGGACGCCGGATTTGCGGAGGCGTTTCTTGAGGTCGCGCCAGATCAGCGTCTGCTGTTTCAGCAGCGCGCCGGCGCGCTCGTGGATCGCGGCGAGCTGCTGCTCCGGCGTCATGCCCTCGGGGCTCTGCGCCTCGACCTTGGCCGAGACCTGGCCTTTCAGGCCCGCGACGCGCACCATGTAGAACTCGTCGAGGTTCGACGACGAGATCGACAGGAAGCGCAGCCGCTCGAGCAGCGGATGATTGGTGTTGGTCGCCTCTTCGAGCACGCGCTCGTTGAACGCCAGCCACGAAAGCTCGCGGTTGATCAGCCGCGCCGGCGAGGCGGGGTCGATCGCACGCGTCTGCGGCGGGGCGATGGCCTCGTTCACGATACGGCACTCCTCAAGTTGCGGCGGCACGTAGCCCGTGACCGTCACGGGCGTTGACGACCGCCACTATAACGGATTTCGTGCCGGTTTCAGGGCAAGGGCGCCCGAAAACGTGCCGGTTCTGTCAAATTTCCGTAACAAATTCAATGATGTCGCGCCGAATCCTGCTGCTGCGCCACGCCAAATCGGCCTGGGACGAGCCCGGCCTCGACGATTTCGACCGCCCGCTGGCGCCGCGCGGCCGGCGCGCCGCGGCCGTGATCGGCGTGTATCTGCGCGACGAGGGGCTGGCGCCCGATCTGGTGCTGTGCTCGGCCGCGCGCCGGGCGCGTGAGACCTGGGAGATCGCCGCGCACGAGCTGCCCCGCGCGCCGGCGGTGGAGCACGATGCCGGGCTCTACATGGCGACCGCGGACCGCCTGCTGAAGCGCCTCCGCAAGCTGCCGGCCGCGATCGGCTCCGTGCTCGTGGTCGGCCACGAGGGCGGCGTCGACGCGGTCGCGCGCCGCCTCGTGGGAGACGGCGCGGCTCCGCTGCGCAAACGGCTGAGCGAGAAGTATCCGACCGCGGCCCTCGCCGTCGTCGCGGTGACGCTCGACGACTGGGCCGCGCTGGCGGAGAAGTCGGGAACGATCACCCGCTTCGCCGCGCCCAAGGATCTGGTCTGATCCCGGGGCGCGGCGGCGCGAGCCGTTCCGCGTCGATCAGGCGCCCATCTTGCCGGCGCCGGTGATCAGGCCGATGCCGTGGCAGATCCAGGCCGCCAGCAACACCAGCGCGCCGATCAGGCCGGTGATGGCCATGAGGCCCACCATGCCCTGCGACTGCGCCATCGCGGCGATGATGCCGACCACGACGGTGAGGATCAGCAGGCCGAGGCCGACGATGTAGAGGATGCCGATGGCCTTCCAGAGGCCGCCGCCACCGACGTTGGCGAAGCCCATCGCGCCGATCGAGAACCAGATGAAGAACACGAGCCAGGCCAGCAGAACGATCAGCGAGATGATGCCGATCACGCCGAGCGCCGAAGCCAGCGCCTGCGGATTGGCGACCGCGCCGACGCCGGCGCCGCCGAGCAGCGAGAAGATCCACAGCACGACGAGGATCACGATGATCCCCATGATCGCGATGTCGGCGGTGCGGTAGTTGCGGCTGTTGAACAGGCCCTTCGAACTCCAGAAAACGAAGATCATGATCGCCGTCTGGATCAGGCCGAAGACGATGGCGACCGCCTTGTTCTGGGCCAGGAAGGCCCCGATGATCACGACCGCGATCAGGACGAAGGCGAGGATTCCGCCCAGTCGAACCATGCTCGGACTCATTCTCATTCCCCCTTTTGAGGTGATTGCAACGACAGGTCTTACGCGCCTTAGGCCGCCGGGATGGCGGCGGCCCTCATCGCCACGGGCAACGCGGTGCCCGTAGCGCAGGCGATGAACGGGTAACTGGTTTCGCCGAAATCGATCACGATCATGGCAGGGACGCCCTTCGCCCCGGCGATGGCGCCGCCGGCCGGTCCGCGTCCCAACTTGCGCCGGGCGGAGCGCGCCGGCCCGCCCGACAAAGCGTCAATCGACTGGTCATGTCCCCTCGACCGCCGGCGTGCTTCGCAGGCCGGGGCCCGAATCCCAAAGAGCGGATCGCGCATCTCGCCAGGGCCTTCGACCGTGTCATTCCCTATATCTTGTAACACTTTTTCGGCCCATGCACAAACGCTGGGTTGGCCTTATCCCCACCGGGTCGCCGATCAGGCGAAGCCCAGCGTGGCGCGCGCGAAGGGCAGCGTGATCGGCCGGCGCTCGGCCAGGGAGGCGCGGTCGAGCGCCTCGACCGTCCGCGCCACCGCGGCGCAGGACCTCTCGATACGCTGCACGAGGTAAAGAATCACTTCACCGGGCACCGCCAGTTGGCGGTCGCGGAACAGCTTGGCGAGCAGGCCCGACAGCATCGCGTCGTCGGGCGGGCGGATCTCGACGGCCGGCAGCGCCCGGAGCCGCGAGGCGAGATCGGCCAGCGGCAGCGTCCAGCGCGCCGGCGGCTCCGCGCCGGTCACGAGCAGGTGGCCGCGGCGGGCGGCGATCCGGTTGTAGAGGTGGAACAGCGCCTCGGCGGCGCCGCGGTCGCGGAGCAGCGCTTCGCCCTCCTCGAACACGCAGTAGCGCGCCTCGATGCGCCCGCCGCGCAACGCCGCCGCGCTCACCGCAACCGCGCCGCTGCGCGATTGCCAGACGGCCGCGAGATGGCTCTTGCCGGAGCCCGCCGGCCCGTAGAGCGCGAGGCCCGGCGCCGGCCAGTCGGGCCAGCGGTCGATCCAGGCGACGGCCGCCTCGTTGCAGGGCGCCACGAGGAAATCGCCGCGCGCCTGCGCCGCGCGGTGCGGGAGATCGAGGACGAGCTGGCGCGCGGGCATGGCGGCTCAGCCCTTCGCGTCGCCGGCGGCGGCGAGGTGGCGCACGCCGACGGCGACGTAGTGCGCGCCCGAGAACAGCGTGGTCAGCGCCACGACGTAGCCCGCCCATTCGAGCGCCGCCGCCATCGGCGCGCCGCCGATGCCGAGCCCGTGACGGGCGAGCACCAGGCCGGCGAACGCGATCTGCACCGTGGTGTTCGCCTTGCTGACGAAGCTCGGCTCGATCGCGACGCGGTGCTCGAGCAGGAACAGCAGGATGATGCCGCCGACGATCATCACGTCGCGCGAGACGACGAGGATCACGAGCCACGAGTCGAGCTTGCCGACCTGCCCCAGCGTGACGAACACGCACACCAGCAGCGCCTTGTCGGCGATCGGATCGAGATAGGCGCCGAGCTGCGTGCGCTGGTTCAGCACCCGCGCGAGCCAGCCGTCGATCGCGTCGCTGACGCCGGCCGCGACGAAGATCCAGAACGCGCCCGCGAACCGGCCGGTCGCGATCATCCAGACGACGACCGGAACGGCCGCGAGCCGCAGCAGCGAAATCAGGTTCGGGACGTTCACGGCTTCTTGGGCGGTTCCGTCTTCTTGTCCGGAGCCGCGCCGTCCCTGGGGCGTTCCTCGGCCTTGGCGGGCGGCGTTCCCGGCGCCGGGGCAAGGTCGGTTTCCTTGACCGCCGTCGAGGGCGGCTTCAGCAGCCAGGTCTCCGGCGCGCCGTCCTTGGCCGGCTCGACCGTGACCGCCATGCCGCGCTGGTCGAGCTGGCGGCGCAGCTCCGCGATCGTGCCGGCGAAGCGCAGCTCGATCAGCGCCTCGCCCGGGCTCATCGACAGCGTGGTGAGGCCGCGGAGCTGCGGCATGCTCGAGAGCGACTGGCGGATCTTGATCCAGTGCTCGAGGCCCTGCAGCGGCGCGCGGATGCGCACGACGGCGGCGTTCTGCTCGATCAGCACCGCGCTCTTCTTCCAGGCGGCGTCGATCGCACGCGCGATCGCGGCCGCGGCCTTGTCGAGCCCCGCCTCGTCGGTGCCGGCCGGGAAGACGCCCACCGCGCTCGTGCGCCCGTTGGCGAGATCGTAGAGCTGCACGGCGATGCGGCGCTGGCCCTTTTCCACCGTTCCCACCGCCACCGCGACGAGGCCGGCCTTGTAATTGTCGCCGATGCGCCCGAGCGCGGCGCGGTTGCCGGACGCCGCTTCCTCGCCGCTGATCGCCTTGAGGTCGGCGAGATCGCCGCGCAGCCGCGCGAAATCGGCCAGCGTGTCGCCCGGCTCGTGGCGCAGCCAGGCCTCGCGCCACGGATTGGGATCGTCCCACAGCGTGAGCTTGCCGTCCTCGCGCCACGCCGGCAGCACGACGAGCGGCGGGCTCGGCGCTTCGAGGAACGGCACGCCGGCCCCCTCGAGCATCGCCCGCACGGAATCGCGGTCGAAGCGGTAGGCGACCGACGCCGTGTAGCGGTCGCCCTGCTGGTTCTCGCTCTCGACCGAAAAGTTTCGCACCGCGTTCCGCACCGCCTCGGCGTCGGGCTTCGGCAGGCGCGCATGGTCTTCGGCCAGCGTGAGCTTGCGCAGCAGCCGGGCGAGCGCCGCCTGCTCGCCGTCGGCCACCGCCTTGGCGCGCGCCAGGTCGGGCCGCGGCCCCTTCGCCTCGACCTTGACGCCGGTCACGACGAAGACGTCGGCCTGCTCGGCCCGCGCGGGCAGCGCCAGCAGCAGCATGGCGGCCAGCGCAATCCACAGCGTCCGTCCCGGGACGAAATGCTGCATCGGTTTCACTCCTCGAGCGGCGGCGCTATAAGGGCGGCGAAACGCGCCCGACGCAACGGGGAGATTGGTCCATATCCACGGAAAGATACAAGGAAGCCGGGGTCGACATCGACGCC
The DNA here is from genome assembly GCA_016792765.1 of Candidatus Odyssella sp. Lineage (GTDB taxonomy): Bacteria > Pseudomonadota > Alphaproteobacteria > Bin65 > Bin65 > SBBV01. The sequence goes on along the minus strand of JAEULD010000026.1, from coordinate 3,574 downwards.
GGCAACGCGCTGGTCGACGCGATCAAGCCGGCCGCCAAGGCCACCGCGCGCATCGGCAGCATGGGCGGGCTCGGCGGCTTCGGCGCGCTGTTCGACCTCAAAGCGTGCGGCTATCGCGACCCGATCCTGGTCGCGACGACCGACGGCGTCGGCACCAAGCTCAAGGTCGCGATCGAGACCGGCCGGCACGACACGATCGGCCAGGACCTCGTCGCGATGTGCGTGAACGACCTCGTCGTGCAAGGCGCCGAGCCGCTGTTCTTCCTCGACTACTACGCGACCGGCGCCCTCGAGGTGCCCGAGGCCGCGTCCGTGGTTAAGGGCATCGCGGCCGCCTGCCGCGAAGCGGGCTGCGCGCTGATCGGCGGCGAAACCGCGGAAATGCCCGGCGTCTATGCCAAGGGCGACTACGATCTCGCCGGCTTCGCGGTGGGCGCGGTCGAGCGCGGCGCCGCGCTGCCGCGCGCCGACGTCAAACCCGGCGACATCATCCTCGGGCTCGGCTCGAGCGGCGTGCATTCGAACGGCTACTCGCTCGTGCGCCGCATCGTGGCGCAGTCGGGCCTGCCCTACGCCGCCAAGGCGCCGTTCGACCCGGCGCAGACGCTGGGCGAGGCGCTGCTGACGCCGACGCGGCTCTACGTGCGCTCGTGCCTCGCGGCGGTGAAGGCCGGCGGCGTGAAGGCGATGGCGCACATCACCGGCGGCGGCCTCACCGAGAATATCCCGCGCGTGCTGCCGGCAGGCACGGTCGCGCGCATCGACGCGGGCGCGTGGCCGGTGCCGCCGGTGTTCGGCTGGCTGATGAAGACGGGCAAGGTCGCGCGCGACGAGATGGTGCGCACGTTCAACTGCGGCGTCGGCATGGCGATGGTCGTGGACGCGCCGCGCGCCTGGGCGCTGCAGCACCTGCTCGCCGCCGAAGGCGAAACCGTGCGCGAGATCGGCCAGATCGCCGCCGCCGCCGACCCGGCCGCGCCGGCGCGCGTCGAGCTCGTGAATTGGTCGCAAACGTGGCCCGACTGAAGGCCGGCATCCTCATTTCCGGCCGCGGCTCGAACATGCAGGCGCTGATCGAGGCCTGCCGCGCGCCGCGGTTTCCGGCCGAGATCGCGCTCGTGCTCTCCAACGAGGCGGCGGCCGCGGGCCTCGCGCGGGCGCGCGAGGCCGGCATCGCGACGCGCGTGCTCGACCATCGCGGCTTCGGCAAGGACCGCGCCGCGTTCGAGCGCGCGCTCACCGCGGCGCTCGAGGAGGCCGGCGTCGAATTCGTGTGCCTGGCCGGTTTCATGCGGCTGCTGACGGACACCTTCGTCGACCGCTGGCGCGACCGGCTCATCAACATCCATCCCTCGCTGCTGCCGGCGTTCCGCGGCCTCGACACGCACCGCCGCGCGCTCGAGGCCGGCGTGCGGCTGCACGGCTGCACCGTGCATTTCGTGCGCGCGGCGATGGACGACGGGCCGATCATCGTGCAGGCCGCGGTGCCGGTGCTCGCGGACGACGACGAGGCCAGGCTCGCCGCGCGCGTGCTCGCGGCCGAGCACCGCTGCTATCCGCTGGCGCTCAGGCTCGCGGCGGAGGGGCGGCTCGCGGTCGAGAACGAGCGCTGCCGCGTCGCGGGTGCGCCGGCGCCGGAAGCGGCCCTCATCAACCCGCCGCCGGCCTGATCGTTGCGCCGAAACGTCGCATCGGTTATGAGAAGCCCGTCGCGCTGGGGAGCGCGGAACGAGACAAGGGGTTGGAGAAGATGGCCACGGACGATTTCGACATGCGCAGCCACATGGGAACCTACAGCGGGTTCACCAAGCTGCTGACCTACAGCACGGTGGGCATCGTGATTCTGCTGGTGCTGATGGGGCTGTTCCTCATCTAGCGCCGCGCGCCGCTCGCCGACGAAAAAGGCCGCCTCGCAGGGCGGCCTTTTGCGTTGCGGCGCCGGCGTCAGCCGACGATCTCGTCCGGCTTGAAGAAGAACGCGATCTCGGTCCTGGCGGTTTCGGCGGCGTCGGAGCCGTGCACGGAATTGGCCTCGATCGATTCGGCGCAGAGCTTGCGGATCGTGCCCGGCGCGGCCTTGGCCGGATCGGTGGCGCCCATCACCTCGCGATACTTGGCGACGGCGTTCTCGCCCTCGAGCACCTGCACGACGACGGGCCCCGAGGTCATGAACGCGACGAGGCTCTTGTAGAACGGCCGCTCCTTGTGGACCGCGTAGAAGCCCTCGGCCTGCTGCTGGCTGAGCTTCAGGCGCTTCTGCGCGACGATGCGCAGGCCCGCGCCCTCGATGAGTGCGTTGATCTTGCCGGTGATGTTGCGCTTGGTCGCATCCGGCTTGATGATCGAAAAGGTGCGCTCGACCGCCATTGTTCCGCTCGTTTCTGTTGGGGATTGTCGGGCGCCCGGCGCCCTCGGGATGGCGCGCGATATAGCCGCTCGCGCGCGCGCCGACAAGCGAGGCGCCGAGGCAAAATGGGCGCAGAGCTCACGCCTTCTTCTCCCAGCCGCGCTCGCCCTGCTGCCAGTAGGTGACGGCGTGGCCGGCGCTCTTGTAGGCGGTCCAGCGCTCGCGGGCCTCGGCGACGCGCTCGGGGTCGTTGCCGTCGAACAGCTCGAGGCAGCGCTCGTAGCGGCCCATGTTCGCCGTGGCCGCGCCGTCGGTGAGCACGAGGACGGTGGCGCCGTTCGGATTCTCGTCCTCGATCGTGAGCCACACCGGCTGCTCGGCGGCGTTGCCGTCGGCCTTGCTGCCGTGCGGCAGGAAGGAATTGGGATCGTAGGTCCAGAGCCGCGCGTTCAGCGCCTCGACGCGCTCGTCCGAGCGCGCCATCACCACCGCGCGCTTGCCGGCCTGGAGGATTTTCTCCAGCAGCTTCGGCAGCGCCTGATCGAGCGCCGAGCGCTGCAGATGGTAGAAGTTCACGTCGGTCATTCCGCAACTCGATGGAAGGAACCCGTCGCCCCCGCGAAAGCGGGGGCCAATGCCGCCGCCAGTATAGCGTATGCGTCCGAGGCGGGTCGCCGGAGAGATGGGGCCCCGCTTTCGCAGGGACGACAAGTGATGTTAGTTCGCCGGCCTATGAAGTCCGAAGCAACGCGCGCATCGGCGGCCATTGCTGCCGGCCTGGGCCTTTGCGCCGTCCTGCTCGCGGCCTCGCCCGCCGCCGCGCAGACGCGCGCGCGCGATCTCTGCGCGGCGATGCCGAAGGCGGAGGCCGAAGCGGCGCTGAAGCTGCGCGCGTTCGGCGCCGACGCGCTCGACGACCGGCTCGGCCCCTATCGGCGGCAGCTCTGCCGGATGCAGACCGATCCCGGCGAAACGCTCGAGCTCGCGGTCTGGAGCCGGCAGGACGGGCGCCCGCTCGCGCCGCTGCCCGCGCGCGCCGAGGCGTGCGACGTCGGCTGCGTGCAAGCCGGGCGCGAGCCGAACCTTTATCGCTACGAGCAGCGTCGCGTCGGCGCGGCGCTGTGCGTCGTGCGCCGGCCGCGCGCGGATCGCGATCTCGCGACCGGGCCGATCACCGCCTGCACGCTGGGCGGTCCGCGCCGCATCATGCTCGCGGTCGTGCGCAAG
>JAEULD010000022.1 GCA_016792765.1 Candidatus Odyssella sp. | reverse complement strand
GCGCAGGCGCGCGCCGAGCCAGCGCAGCCGCGTCTCGTCGAGGATGCCGCGCGGCATGAACACCAGCAGCAGGGCCACGAGCCCGCCGAACACGATCATGCGGTAGCCCTGGAACACGCGCACCGATTCGAGCAGGCCGACGTCGATGAGGACTCCGAGCAGCGGGCCCGCCGCCGTGCCGAGCCCGCCGATCAGGCCATAGGCGAGGCTGTGCACGCCGAGCATGATGTCGAAATTGCGCGGCTCCACATACGTGTTGAGATGCGCGAACAGGCAGCCGCCGAGCGCCGCGACGGCGCCGGCCGCGGCGGCGGCGGCGACCTTCACCGCCTTCACGTTGACGCCCTGCGTCTCCGCCAGCAGCGGATCGGCGCCGACGAGGCGCAGCAGCGAGCCGAGCCGGCCGCGCTCGACGAGCGCGAAACCGAGCAGCACGGCGGCGAGCAGGCCCGCGATGATCGACAGGAACTCGCCGGGCGCGATGTTGTTCTCGAACACGTAGCGGATGCCGCGGAAGCCGTCGACGCCGTTGGGGCCGACCGGCTCGCCCTCGACCTGGCGCACGTAGACCCATTGCTGCAGCCCCAGCCGCACCAGCTCGGCAAAGGCCAAGGTCGCCATCGCGAAATAGAGCCCGCGCGTGCGGAGGGTGAGCAGGCCGACGAGGCCCGCGGCGGCTCCGCCGGCCGCGGCGCCGATGACGAGGGCCAGCGCGAACGGCAGGCCCCACAGCGCCGTCGCGATCCCCGAGGCATAGGCGCCGATCGCGAAGAAGGCCTGCTGGCCGAACGAGATCTCGCCGGTGATCAGCAGCAGATAGGCCGAGAGCGCCAGGAACGAGAACATGCCGATGTTCGCGAGCACGGAGATGACGTAATCGTTCATGCGCCGCCCCTGCCCTAGACGCGGCGCAGCGCCGCCGCCTCGCGCACGGCGAAATCCTGCGCGAGCAGGCCGCCGGGCCGCAGCACGAGCAGCAGGAACAAGAGGCCGAACGCCGCGATCTCGCGCGCGGTGGCGCCGAAATGCGCCTGCACCAAGGTCTCGACCACGCCCAGCACGAGGCCGCCCGCGACCGCGCCGCGCAGCGAGCCGATGCCGCCGATCATCATCGCGATGAGGCCGGTGAAGGTGAGCTGCATGCCGCTGTGGAGCGTCACCTGCTCCTCGGCCGAGGCCATGAGATAGGCCGCGGCCCCGCCGATCGCCGAGGCGAGCACGAAGGCCCAGAACGCGATGCGCGCCACCGGCACGCCCATCGCGCGCGCCGCCTCGGGATGCTCGGTGACCGCGCGCACCGCGAGTCCGAAGCGCGTCGCGCGCATCGTCCATTCGAGCGCCACGACGAGCAACGTCGCGATCGCGAGCATCGCGACGTACTCGGTGCGGAACTGGAACGGCCCCAGCTCGAACACCGAGCGTTCGACCAGCGGCGGAAAGCTCAAGGTGCGGCCCGGGAACAGCAGTGCGAGGAATTCCTCGAGCTGCATCCACACCGCGAAGCTCGACACCATCGAGGCGATCGCAGCACCCTTGCGCATCGCCCAGAAGCAGAGCCGCTCGACATAGACCCCGGCCGCGACCGCGGCCGCCAGCGTCGCCGCCGCCACGGCCCAGCCGCCCGCCTTCCACTGCGCGAAAACCGCGGCCCCCGCGAACGCGCCGACGAGGATCGACGATCCGTAGGCGAGATTGAGCCGGCGCAGCACGCCGAAGATCAAGGTGAAGCCCAGCGCCAGAAGCGCGTAGGCGCTTCCGATCGTCACGCCATCGATGAGCGATTGGAGGAAAGTCACCATTCCGATATCGCGTTGCTTGAGCGGAAAAGCGCGTCCAATGCCGTACCTGTGTCCATCCTTCGAGGCCGCCGCAAGTGCGGCGGCACCTCAGGATGAGGTCGTACTTGCTCGAACACAATCGGCCTCATCCTGAGGTGGCCGCCCACTTAGGCGGCCCTCGAAGGATGGACGCAAGCCGGATGCCGCACCAGCGCCATCCGCACGAAACATCTATTGCGTCTTCTTCGAGCCCAGATACGCGCGCTGGATCACCTCGGCCTCGGCGAGCTGGCCCGGCGCGCCGCTGAACGTCACCTTGCCGAGCTCGAGCAGATAGAAGTGGTGCGCCACCTGCAATGCCATGTGCGCGTTCTGCTCGACGAGGAAGATCGTGGTGCCGTCGCGGTTGAGATCGCGGATGATGCGGAAGATCTCCTCGACGACGAGCGGCGCCAGGCCCACCGAAGGCTCGTCCATCAAGAGCAGCTTCGGGCGCACCATCAGCGCGCGCGCCACCGCCAGCATCTGCTGCTCGCCGCCCGAGAGCGTGCCCGCGGCCTGCGTCGAGCGCTCTTTGAGGCGCGGGAAGCGCGCATACATGCGTTCCATGTCTTCGGCGATGCCGGCGCCGTCGGAGCGCGTGAACGCGCCGGCGGCGAGATTCTCGGCCACCGTCATGTTCGGGAACACGAGGCGGTTCTCGGGCACGAGCGCGATGCCCGCCTCGACGATGCGGCGCGGCGCCTGGCCGGCGAGATCGCGGCCCTCGAAGCGGACGCTGCCGCGGCGCGGCTTCAGGATGCCGGCGACCGTCATCATCAGCGTGGTCTTGCCCGCGCCGTTGGGGCCGAGCAGGCACGTGATCTTGCCGGGCTCGACCTCGAGCGAGACGCCCTTCAACGCCTCGATCTTGCCGTAGGACGTGACGATGTCGGAAACCTCGAGCATCAGATCTTCGCTCCGGTGCCGAGATAGGCCTCGCGCACGGCCTGGTTCGCCTGGATCTCGGCCGGCGTGCCCTCGGCGATCTTGCGCCCGAAATTCAGCACCGCGATGCGCTCGGTGACGCCCATCACCAGCTCCATCACGTGCTCGACGAGCACCACCGTCTTGCCCTGGCCCTTCAAGCTGCGGATGCGATCGGCAAGCTGGCCCACCTCCTCGCTGTTCATGCCGGCGGCCGGCTCGTCGAGCAGCAGGAGGTCGGGCTCGGCCGCTAGCGCCCGCGCCAGCTCGAGCCGGCGCTGCTCGCCGAACGAGAGATTGCCGGCCAGCTCGTCGCGTTTCGCCGCCAGCGCCGAGAATTCGAGGTAGCGCTCGACGGAACGGCGCGCCTGGCCGCGCCCGCCCGCCCAGCGCCCGAGGAAGCCGCGCTCCTTCCGGTGCTTGGCCGAATTCTGCGCCACCCACAGGTTCTGCCAGACGGTCAGCTCGTTGAAGAGCCGGATGTTCTGGAACGTGCGCGCGATGCCGAGCGACAGGCACTGGTGCGGCGGCGCCTTCGTGATGTCGTGCGCGCCGAACGCGATCGTGCCCGACGTGACCGGGAACACGCCGCAGATGAGGTTCACGGTGGTGCTCTTGCCCGAGCCGTTGGGGCCGATCAGGCCCACGATCTCGCCCTTCTTCACCGCGAAATCGAGCCCGTCGACCGCGCGCACGCCGCCGAAATGCTTCGAGAGGCCCTTCAACTCAAGCATTGGGTGACCGGACGAAGAGGCCGCGCAGCGTCCGCGCGACGCGGGGATCGATGAGGCCGCGCGGGCGCAGGTTCATCGCCAGCAGGATCAAGAGGCCGAACAGCAGGTTGCGCAATTCGCCGCCGATCAGGATCGGCAGCCACTGGATCAGGAGGCCCTGGATGAAGACGACGGCGATCAGCGTGCCGAACACGCTGGAGAGCCCGCCCAGGATCGGATAGGCGATCGCGAAGGTCGCCATCAGCACGCCGAACGCCGTGTGCTCGACGTGCGTCGTGTAGTGCGCGTAGAGCGCGCCGCCGACGCCGGCGATGGCGCCGCCGATCGCGAACGCGGACACCTTCACCGCGGTGAGGTTGATGCCGACGCTCTGCGCGGCCAGCTCGTCTTCGCCCACCGCGCGCAGCACGGCGCCGATGCGGGAGCGATCCATCCACCACAGCAGCGCCATGATGCCGATCACGAACATCCAGATGAACGCGGCCACCTCCGCCGTCGTCCAGCCGCGCTCGTAGAAATAGCGGATCTGGCGGAAGCCCTCGGCGCCGGCCGGCCCCACCTTCAGATCGCCCTTCGCGATCTGGTAGTCGAAGTTGAAGAAGAACTCGCGCACCGCCTCGCCGAGCGCCATCGTCGCGACGACGAGCATCAGGCCCTTGAAGCGCAGCGCCGGGAAGCCGGCAAGCCCGGCCAGCACCATCGCGACCAGCGCCGCAACCGGGATCGCGATCAGGATGTTGAGGCCCCACAACGTCGTGAGCATCGCGGAGACATAGGCGCCCACGGCGTAGAACGCCGCCTGGGCCATCGTCACCTGCCCGGTCTGCAACACGACGTAGGCGGACAGCCCGATGATCGTGTGGACGCCGATCGTCTGCGCGAGGCCGTAGAGATAATCCATGCCCGCCTCAGTCGCGCACGTTGAGCTTGCCGAAAATGCCGGCGGGCTTGGCCACGAGGAACACGAAGATCAGCAGCATCACGCAAAGGTCGCGCGCCAGCACGCTCCAGGTCTCGACGCCCTTCTCGACCGCGCCGACGAGGAGGCCGGCGACGATGGCGCCCGGAATGCTGCCGAGCCCGCCGATCACCGTGACGATGAGGCCCTTCACGGTGAGCTGGAGCGGCAGGAGGTTCGACAGCAGCTCGGCCGAGGAGCCGATCATCGCGCCGGCGAGGCCGCCCAGCACGCCGGACATCACGAAGGTGGCGGCGTTGGTGCGGTCGAGCGAGATGCCGCAGAGCTGCGCGGCCACCGGCTGCTGGGCGACCGCGCGCGTCGCGATGCCGAGCCGCGTGCGGTAGAGCAGCGCGAGCAGCAGCAGCATCGCCGCCACGCTGATCGCGAAGACGAGGATGTAGTCGACGCGGATGTCGAGCGGGCCCAGCGTCCAGCGCGCATCGGGCAGCATGCCCGGATAGTTCTGCGCCTTGCCGTCGGAGACGTGCGTGACGATCTCCTCGAGGAAGATCAGCATGCCGACGGTGGCCATGAGGGTGGCGAGCGGGCTCTTGAGCGGAATGAAGCGGAAGCAGGTGAGATAGATGAGGTAGCCGAGCACGCCCGCCGCCGCCGCCGAGATCAGGAACACGAGCGGCACCGGCAGATCCTTGAAATGCTGCCAGGCGACGAGGCTCGCGAAGGCGCCGGCGATCGACGCCGCGGCGAAGGCGAGGTTGAGCTTGTGCATCACGCCGAAGATCAGCGTGAAGCCGATGCCGATCAGGGCATAGGTCGTGCCGACCAGGATGCCGTCGATGATGGCTTGAACTAAGACCACGCGGCGCTCCCCTCGCGCGTCAAGGCGCCCCTCTCCACTGCTCCGGCGTGACCGGATCTCGGCGGCGCCAAACTTGCGTCCATCCTTCGAGGCCGCCGCAAGAGCGGCGGCACCTCAGGATGAGGCTTAGTATGCTCCAACAAGCAGAGCCTCATCCTGAGGTGCCCGCCCGTCTTCGGGCGGGCCTCGAAGGATGAACGCAAGCGAGATGCTGCACCAGCCCCTTCGCGACGATGACGGAACGAAACGGGCGGACCGCGCCTGCGATCCGCCCGCCCCGCATTCATGCGCGTCCTAGTTCGGCTTCGTCGGGTCGTAGGAGACGACCCAGTTCCCGCCCTTGGCGGTGACGAACACGAACGGCTTGATCGCCTCGCGGTCCTCGGTGCGCTTGGTGACGCCGAGCAGCCCCTGCGTCTCCTTGAGCGCGGCGAGCGCGTCGCGGACCTTGCGCCGGTCGGCGGCGAGCGTCTCGGGCTTGCCGTCGATCTTCGCGGCCTCGATCACGCTCTTGAGGATGATGACGTTCTCCCACGCCGCGGTCGAGTGGAGGTCGGCGCTGCCCTTCTGCTTCGCGATGAGGCCGGCGACGCGCTTCGCCTCCGGGTTCACCGGCGCGAAGGTCGTGGGGATGATCGCGCCTTCCACCTGCCGCGCGCAGCCTTCCATCGTCTCCATGCTCGACGACGAGGTGAGGCCGATGATGAGCTTCGGCTTGACGCCCTGGCGCGCCATCTCCTTGACCACGCCGCAGAGGGTGAACGGGTGCGCGGCGATCGCGATCACGTCCGGATTCTTCGCCTTCATCTCGCGCACCTGCGTGGTGAAGGTCGTGTCGGTGAGCTTCCACTCCACCTCGCCGACGATGTTCATGCCGTATTTCGGCGCCGCCACCTTCATCACCGCGTCCCAGCCGGCCTTGGAATGCGCGAAATCGCCTTCCTTGCCGCCCATGATGGTCTTGAGCTCGGGGCGCTTGGCCTGGAGATACTTGAACAGCGCGTCGTAGAGCAGCGGCTCGTTCGGCGTGTTGCGGAACGCCCATTCGGAGATCTGCGCCAGGCCCGCCTTCACCGCCACGTCGGTGAAGATCGGGAAGCGCAGGCCGGAATCCTTTTCGTCGGACACCTTCTTCTGGAGGATGCCGAACAGCGGCTCGGCGACGTTGGAGCAGGTGGGGCCGACCGCGACGAGCACGTCGCTCGACGCGTAGCGGCGCACGAGGTTGATGCCGTCCTCGGCCTGGCAGCGGTCGTCGTCGAACGTGACTTCCACCTTCGCCATCTTGCCGTCGGCGAGCTTGATGCCGCCCTTGGCGTTGATCTCGGCCGCGGCCGCGCGCATCGCGGCCTCGGAGTTCACGCCGAACGAGCGCACCGGCCCGGTCTTGGCGCCGAAGCCCGCGATCTTGATCACGCGCTGCTGCGACGAGGCCGGCGCGGCCGCGAAGCCCGCCAGCGCGAGCGCGCAGGCACCCAGAAACAATGCGGATTTCTTCATCGGTCTTCCTCCCACGGGCCGCCCTTCGTCGAAGCACCGGCTTCGCCGGCGGCGCCTGAAAATCGTTTCTTTCGCGCGCAAGCCTAAGGCGCGGGCGGGGGCGGCGTCAATCAGCATGCCGTTCGCCCTTTCCTCTCGGCGGAACATGGCGTTGTGCGGCTTTCTTGCCATGCTAAAGTCGGCGCTCGCGCGCCGCGCGGACAAACCGGGCGGCGCCGGGGAGGATTCGGGAATGCTGAAAAACCTGGCGCACGTCACCTCGGCGGCGGCCGAGCGCTTCGGCAGCAAGCCGGCGCTCGTCTTCGAGGGGCGCTGGTTCAGCTTCGCCGAGATCGACGCGCTCGCCTGCCGGCTCGCCAACGCGCTCAAAGGCCTCGGCATCAAGCCCGGCGACCGCGTGACGCTCTACTCCGGCAATTGCTGGGAGTGGATCGTCTCCTACTACGGCATCCTGAAGACCGGCGCGGTGGTGAACCCGCTCAACGTGATGTTCACGCCGAGCGAGGTCGCCTATGTGGCGCGCGATTGCGGCGCGCGCGCGATCGTGGCCTCGGCCGACAAGGGCGCCGCCCTGCTCGACATCAAGAAGGACACGCCGCTCGAGCAGGTGATCCTGTTCGGCGCCGAGGTGCCGGCCGGCGCCAAGGCGTTCGAAGACCTCACCGGCAAGGGCAAGGACACGTTCCGCTCGCCCGGCGTCGAAACCGACGCGCTCTCGACGATCTGCTACACCTCGGGCACGACCGGCCACCCCAAGGGCGCCATGCTCTCGCACCGCAACGTGCTGATGAACACGGCGCTCACCGCCGTCATGCACCGGCGCACCGAGCACGACACGGTCGTCACCGCCCTTCCTTGCGCGCACGTCTACGGCAACGTCGTGATGAACGGCTGCTTCTTCTACGGCGGCACGCTCGCGCTGATCCGCCGCTTCGAGGAGATCGCCGTGCTCGAGGCGATCCAGGAGCACCGCGCGACGATGTTCGAGGGCGTGCCGACCGCCTACATGATGCTGTTGGCACACCCCGAGCTT
>JAEULD010000005.1 GCA_016792765.1 Candidatus Odyssella sp. | reverse complement strand
GTGCGCATCGCGATCTTTGGCGCGAGGCCGTGCAGGATGAACACGATGATGCCGATCGGCGGGATGATCATGCCGAGCTCGATGATGACCACGTTGACGATGCCCCACCACACCGCGATCATTTCCGGCGGAACGCCGGGCATCATCGTGGCGCCGAGCTTCTGGATCACCGGCAGCACGAGCGGCAGCGTGATCAGCATCGCCGAGATCTCGTCGAAGATCGCGCCCAGCGCCAGATAGGCCACGAGCAGCACGAAGACGATCAGCAGCGGCGGCAGATTCATGTCGGCGATCGCCTGCACGAGCGCTTCGGGCACGCGGCCGAGATTGAGGAAGTATGTGAAGATCAGCGCGCCCATGATCATCACGTAGATCATGCCGGTCGCCGCCGCCGATTCGCGCAGGCCCTGCCAGACGAGCGCCCAGTTCAGCCGCCCGCGCGCCAGCGCGAACAGCAGCGAGAGCACGGCGGCGACCGACGCGGCCTCGGTCACCGTGAAGATGCCGCTGTAGAGACCGCCGAACACGGCGATCATCAGGAACAGGACGGGGCCCGCGCCCTTGAGCGCCGCCCATCGCTCGCGCCACGGCACGCGCGGGCCGACCGGCGCCGCGCCGCGGTCGAGCCGCACGACGATGGCGATTGCCGCCAGGTTCACCGCGATCGCGAGCAACGCCGGCAAGATCGCCGCGCGGAACAGGTCGAGGATGAAGGTCTTGGCGACGATGCAGTAGAGAATCATCACGATCGACGGCGGAATCAGCGACTTCAAGGTGCCGCCCGCCGCGATCGTGCCGGTGCTGAACGATTCGGAGTAGCCGCGCTTCAGCATCTCGGGCAGCGCGGCGCGCGCGAACGTCGCCGCCGTCGCCGTCGAGGAGCCGCACACCACGCCGAAGGCCGCGCTGCCGCCGACGGTCGCGTAGCCGAGGCCGCCGCGGCGATGGCCGAGAAAGGCGGCGGCCGCGTTGTAGATGTCCTTGGAAAAGCCGGCGACGCTGGCGAAGGTGCCCATCAGCAGGAACAGCGGCACGGTCGCGAGATCCGCGCTCGACAGCACGCCGGTCGGCTCGTTGACCAGCAGCGTCAGCGCCGGCCCCCACCCGCCCTGCAGCGCGAAGCCGACGACGCCGACGATGATCATCGCGAAGCCGATCGGGATTTGCAGCAGCATCAGCAGGAAGAGCGCCGCAAGTCCGAGCGCGCCGATCTCGAGCGGGCCCATGGCGTCAGTGCTTCAGCGGAACGCGGATGGAGCGGTAGCCCCAGATCTGCCCGACCTCGACGGCGACCACGACCATCTGCATCGCGAACGCGATCCACAGGATCGCGTCGGCCCCGTACCAGAACGGCGCCGCCGGAATCTTGAGAACGTAGGTGCGTTCGCCCGAGGCGGCGAGGCTTCCGGCGTAGAGATAGAATTCGTAGGCCATCAGCGCGAGCACGACGGCGACGGCGGCGGCGGCCAGCGCGTCGAGGACGCGGCCGAGGCGCGGGCTCAACGCGGAGACCAGGCGGAACGCGATGTGACTCCGCTCCATCAGCGAGACCGGCAGGCAGCAGCACACCGCGATCGCGATGGCGAGCGCGCCCACGTCGACGACGCCGGCGATCGGCTGGTTGGCGCCCCAGCGCATCAGGCCGTTGGCCAGCGTGAGGAACGCCAGCACCATCAGCGCGATCAGTCCGAGCACCGACAGCGCGCGCGTTCCGGCGAGCGCCGCGCGCTCGAGGCGCGCGAGCGTGCTCGATGCGCGGTCGCCTTGCGTTTGATCGAAACCTGCGGCCATTCCAACCCCGTCGTCGCCCCGGATGCCGGAACCCCGGCGGCGACCCGGCCGGACACGCGGATGCGGCGGAGATCCGTCGCCGGAAGCGCGGGTCCCCGCTCGCGCGGGGACGGCGCGCCCCTCTCCCGAGGTCTCCGGACGCCTTCGCCGGGAGCGGCCTATTTCCCCGCGCGAACGTTGGCGAGTTCCTGGCGCAGCGCGGCCAACAGGGCCTTGTTGCGCGCGTCCTTGGCTTCCCAGGTCGCGACGACCGGTGCCAGCATCTTGTCCCACGCCTCGGAATCGGCCTTGTCGGGCTCGGCCACGGTGCGCTTGGCGTCCTTCTTCCATTCGCCGATCAGCTCGGCGTTGCGGTCTTCCGACATCTTGCCGAAGACGCGCGAGAGCTCTTCGCCGCGGTGCTTCTCGATCGCGGCCTTGGCCGGCGCCGGCAGGCTGTCGAACTTCTTCTTGCTCATGAAGATGCCGAGCGTGACCGTGCCGATGCGGCCGAGATAATGGCTGGTGGTGACGCGGTGGACGCCGAAATCGAACACCGCGATCGGGTGGCCGGTGGTGCCGTCGATGACTCCGCGCGAGATCGCCTCGACGAGCTGGGTGAACGGCATGCCCTCGGGCACCGCGCCGAGTGCCTTGATCGACTCGGTCGAGATGGCCCCGACGCCGCGGATCTTCTTGCCCTTGAGGTCGGCGCCCTTCGTCACCTTGTAGTTCGTGTGGAACGTGTAGGGCGACGAGGTGAACAGGCCGATCATGTAATACTGTTCGTAGCCGCGCAGCATGCCCTTCTGGAGCAGGCGCCACGCCGCGACCGAGCCCTCCACGGAGTTCTGGATGATGTTCGGCAGCTCGAACACGTCGTCGTCGAGATAGACGCCGGGCGTGTATGACGGGATGACCCAGGCGATGTCGGCGATGCCGTCGTTGAGCATCTTCGTCTGCAGGCCCGGATTGCGGCCGAGCGCGCCGTTCGGGAACGTGTCGATCTGGATCGCGCCGGCGGCGTCCTTGTTCACGCGGGCGGCCCAGGGCTTCATCACGATCTGATGGGTCAGCTCCGCGTCGGGCGTGAAGACCGCGAATTTCAGCTTTTCCTGCGCCGCCGCGCCGGCGGCGAACGACAGGACGGCGAGCGCGCTCGCCGCGAACAGGACCTTGCGCATTTTCGACTCCTCCCTCGGGTTTCGAACGGGCGGCCGCCGGACTAGCGTGCCGCCTCTTCCGTCTTCTTCGTCAGTTTCGCCGCGAACTCCCGCTGCCATTCTTCGATCGGGCGGAAGCTCGGATGCTTCTCGATCGCGGTCCGCGTGCGCGCCATGATCTCGGCGTCGCTGGCGTCGAGATCGAGCGGATCGACCCGCGGCTGCTCGACATACCAGGGCGAATCGACGAACAGCTCGACGCGGTTGTTCTCGGGGTCGCGGAAATAGACCGACCACGCCGTGCCGTGGTCGGTGGTGTAGGTCTCGCCCACGGCCTTCTCGCGCTTGATCAGCGCGTAGAGCGACCGGAGATCGGCGAGCGAGCCCACGCGCAGCGAAATCTGGTTGATGACGAGGTCGTCGAGGCCGCCGGTGCGGCCCTCGACGAGAACGACCTGATGATGCTCCTTGGGATCGCGCGAGAGGAACACGATGGGCCGGCCCCGCGCGACGCCGCGATCGGTCTCGACGAAGCCGAGCACGCGGCAATAGAAGTCGCGCATCTGCTCGAGGTTCCGGACGTAGAAACCGAAATGGCTGAACGCGACCTTGGACGGTGCCTTCGGCATGGACGCGGCGCCTCTTTTCCCTCGGATACCGGACGCCGAGCCTACGCCGGAGCGGGCGGCCGCGTCACCGGGGCAAAATCGAGCGCGCGCCGCGGACGGTCAACGTCCTCCCGGCACCTGTCCACTGCACGGACAGGCCCTGTTCGAAATCGGGCCGCGGCCCTAGGATCGAACTATGTTCGGTTTTGCATGAGCCGCTCCGTGCACAGTGTCGACCGGCGCCTCGCCCCGTCGGGGCGCGTTTCCGCGCCGCGGCCCGCAGCGCCGCGGCCCGCGGCCGAGCCCGGGGCGCGCGCGGCGCACGGGCGCCGCGTGCGCGGGCTGACGCGGGGCCTCGCGATCCTGCGCGCGCTCAACGAGCACAATTACGCGAGCGCGTTGCAGCTCTCGCGCGTCACCGGCCTGCCGCGCCCGACCGTCTACCGGCTGCTCGACACGCTGATCGCCGCCGGCTACGTCGCCCACGGAACGCGGCCCGACATCTACCGGCTGACGATCGCCGTCCGCGCGCTCAGCGACGGGTTCAACGACGAGGCGTGGATGACCGAGATCGCCGCGCCGCTCATCGCCGAGCTCGGCCAGACCATCGTGTGGCCGACCGACATCGCGACGTTCGACGGCGAAGCGATGGTGGTGCGCGAGACGACGCACGCCTCGAGCCCGCTTTCGATCAACCGCGAAAAGGCCGGCTTCCGCGCGCCGGTGCTGCTGACGTCGCTGGGCCTCGCCTATCTCGCCCATCTCGGCGACGCCGAGCGCGACACGATCCTGCGCACGATCGCGGCCTCCGACCGGCCCGAGGCGGCGCTGGCGCGCGACCGCCGCGCGGTCGCGGCCCTCCTCGCCCAGGTGCGCCGGCGCGGCTACGGGTTCCGCGAAGGCGGCATCTCGCCCAAGACCGGATCGATCGCCGTGCCGGTGATGTGGCGCGGCCGCCCGATCGCCTGCATCAACCTGCACTACATTCTCTCGGCCATGACGATGGAGCAGGTCGCGGAGCGCTATCTCGCGCCGCTGCGCGCCGCCGCCGCCCGGATCGAGAAGGCGCTGGCGTTGCAGGGCGGGCCCGAAGGCGTGCCGCAGGAAAAACGCCCGCGCTGAGCGTCAGGCCGCCGCGCGCCGCAGCCGCTCGAGCACCTTGTGAACCGCGATCAGCGCGCCGTCGGCGTTGATCGGCACCGCGGCCAGGCCCGGCCGCGCGCTCAGCACCCGCTGCTGGGCCTCGATCAGGCGCACGTCCTCGAGGATGACCTGGGTGTTCTCGATTCGCGCCCGCGCAGTGAGCGCGTCGTCGCCGAGCGCGAAATCGCGCGCCCAGCCGATCCAGAAATGGCTGGTGGTCTCGGTTTCGGGCGTGATCGGGTTGATCACCATGATGGTGATCTTCCGCCGCTCGTCGTTGAACTCGGCGCGGATCTCCATATTCGACGGCGGCCGCCACGTGAACGACGACGTGCGGTCGATCCGGCCGGGAAAATTGCCCCAGCTCGCGATGAACGGGCCGGGATCGACGCCCCTGAGCAGCCGCCGGCCGCGCACTTCGTCCCCTTCGGCGGCGACTTCGAGCTTGGCGTCGGCGTCCGCGGCCGAGGCGGCGCCGATCGAATCCTTGTGGGTGAAGGCGACGTGGCTGAGGTCGAGCAGGTTGTCGACGAACAGCTGCGCTGCCGCGTTCACGTGGAAATAGAGCTGGAAGCCGCGCCAGGCCGGATCGCTGAACCAGGGCCACGTGGGAATGAGCGCCGGATCGGCCCGCGCCGCGTCGCCGATCCAGACCCACACCCATCCGTGCGCCTCGCGCACCGCGAACGCCTCGACCCGGGCGCGCGGCGGAATCGACGCCTGCGCGGGGATATGCACACAGGCGCCGGCGGCGTCGAAGCAGAGGCCGTGATAGCCGCACTGGATCGCTTCGCCCTTGACCGCGCCGAGCGAGAGCGGCGCGTGGCGATGCGCGCAGCGGTCCTCGAGCGCGGCGAGGCGGCCCGATGGGGAGCGGAAGAAGACGATCGCGCGCCCGCAGATCGTGCGGGCGAACGGCGCGGCGCCAATGTCCGCGCTCAGCGCGGCCGCGTACCAGCGATCGACCAGATGCATCCCGCCCCCCGCGAGGCCTCGGCCGGATCGCTAGGCGACGGCGGCGGGCCTGTCAATCGAGCGCCGCCGGACTGTCCGCCCACCGGCCGCACACTTGCGCCGCCGCGCAGGCTCGGGTAGCGCTCGGGCTCGCGGATCATGGCGCCGGGATGCAGCTGATCCCCACGGTTTTTCGGATGTTCGAGCGCCGGATGGCGTCGCCGTTCTGGCGCCGCCTCACCCATGTCTACGAGCGCTATGCGGAATGGCGCGCGGCCCGGCGCGCGCGGCGCCCCGGCGCTGAGCGCGATCGGCTCGACGACCGGTTCTGCGCCAGGCCGTTCGAGAGCTTCGAGCTGCAGGAGAACGGCAGCGTCCATCTCTGCTGCCCGGCCTGGCTGCGCCAGCGCGCCGGAAACCTCAACGACACGACCGCGGCGGAGATCTGGAATTCGCCCGCGGCCCAGGACATCCGGCGCGGCATCCTCGACGGCTCGTTCCGGCACTGCAATCGCGATCTGTGCCCGGAGATTCAAGCCGGCACGCTGCCGACCCGCGCCGCGGCGGCGGCGGCGAATCCGCGCCATCGCGCGATCATCGAGGGCAATTCCACCCGCATCGAGGGAATTCCGGCCTTCATCAACCTCGCCAACGACAAATCGTGCAATCTCTCCTGTCCGAGCTGCCGCACGCAGCGCATCCAGTTCAACGACGGCCCCGGCTACGAGGCGCGCAAGCGGCTTCAGGACCGCCTCGTCGCTTCGTTCTTCGCGGTTCCGACGGATCAGCCATTCGTCGTGAACGTGACCGGCTCCGGCGACCCGTTCGGCTCGCGCATCTTCCGCGACTTCCTGTTCGCGCTGGACAAGGCCAGGTTCCCGGGCATGCGGGTGAACCTGCAGACGAACGGCGTGCTGTTGACCGAGAAGACCTGGCTCAATCTCCGCAAGATCCACGGCGCCGTCGGCAGCGTGCTCGTCTCGTTCGACGCCGCGACGGAGGCGACCTATTCCGTCACGCGCCGCGGCGGGGACTGGCGGCAGCTGCTCGAGAACATGGCATTCCTCTCCGGCTTGCGCCGCGCGGGCGGGATCGGCGAGCTGATCCTCTATTTCGTCGTCCAGAAGGCCAATTTCCGCGAAATGGCGGATTTCGTGCGACTCGGGAATCGGTTCGCCGCCGACCGCGTCTTCTTTTCGCGGGCGGTGAACTGGGGCACCTGGAGCGCCGCCGAGTACGACGATCAATGCGTCTGGAACTTGCGCCATCCGCTCCACGCCGAATTCGCGCGCGCGATCGCCGACCCGATCCTCGCCGATCCGGTGGTATTCCTCGGCAATCTCGCCGAGCTGCGCCGGACCGCGCTTGGCCGCGCCGCGGACGCGGCCGCGCCCGCGAATTGACAGCGCAGCCGATTTGTTGAAACAGAGCGCCCGCAAGGCGGGGGCGGACGCGCGCATGTATCCGGTCGACAATCTCTACCGCGGCTGGCGCCTTCGGCCCGACGCCGTGGCCATCGAAGACGGCGCGCGCGGCCTGACCTATGCCGACCTCGTCGCGCGGGTCGACGCGCTCGCCGCCGCGCTGCAGGAGCGCCTGCCCGCGCCGCAAGTCCGGTCCGAGCAAGCCCGGGCCGAACAGGTTCGGGTCGGCATCTGCGGCTACAACACGATCGAGCACGTCGTCGCGATCCTCGCCGTCTATGCCGCGGGCCACACCTGGGTGGCGCTCAATCCGCGCAACGGCAAGCCCGAGCTCGACGCGATCATCGGCTCGACGCGGCTCGACCTCATCGTCGCCGACGAGAATTGCCTCGACCGCTTCACGCCGCCCGACGTTCCGCTCGTGCTCGGCAAGACCGAGGGCAAGCGCGCCGAGACCGACATCGCCGCGCTCGTCGCCGCGAAGCGCGGCGCGCGCCCGCGGCGCCACGACCGGCCGCTCGACGCCGCGCAGACGATCAAGTTCACCGGCGGCTCGACCGGCCGGCCCAAGGGCGTGGTGCAGTCCTACCGTTGCGTGAACACCTCGATCGCCAGCTATCTGCACCATTTCCGCTTCCACGCCGGCGACGTGAACCTGTGCGCGGCGCCGGTGACGCACGGCTCTTCGCACTACCTGCTGCCGATCCTGTCGGTGGGCGGCCGCCACGTCCTGCTCGAGCAGCCCAAGGCCGCGACCATCCTCGACGCGATCGAGCGGCAGAAGATCACGACCGCGTTCATGCCGCCGACGATGATCTATGCGGTGATGGCCGAGCCCGGATTCGCGCGCCGCGACGTCTCCTCGCTGACGCATCTCCAATACGGCGCTGCGCCGATGCCGCCCGACCGCATCCGCGAGGCGCGCGCGAAGTTCGGCCCGTGCCTCGAGGTGATCTTCGGCCAGACCGAGGCGCCGATGATGATCACCTGCATGACCGCCGAGGAATTCGCCGACGAGCGCAACGTCGCCTCGGTCGGCCGCGCCACGGTGCTGATGGACGTCGCGATCATGGACGACAAGGGGCGCATTCTGCCGCCTGGCGAGATAGGCGAGATCGTGTGCCGCGGCGATCTCGTGATGAACGGCTATCTCGACATGCCGGCCGAGACGGCCAAGACGATCGTGGACGGCTGGCTGCATACCGGCGACGCCGGTACGCTCGACGAGCGCGGATACCTCTTCATCAAGGATCGCATCCGCGACATGATCATCTCGGGCGGCTTCAACGTCTATCCGACCGACGTGGAGGCGGCCTTGGTACAGCACCCGGCGGTGCACGAGTGCATCGTGTTCGGCGTACCCGACGACAAATGGGGCGAGCGCGTGGAAGCAGCGGTTCAGTTGAAGCCCGGAGCCCGGTTCGACGAGGCCGGGATCCTGGCGTTCCTCAAGGAGCGCGTCGGCTCGGTGAAGGCGCCGAAGAAGATCCACGTCGCCGACCAGCTGCCGCGCAGCGCGGTCGGCAAGGTGCTGCGCCGCGAGGCGCGGCGCATCTTCGCGGGGGGCGCATGACCGGCCGGCCGCTCGAGACGCTGACCAATCTCGGCCGGATCGCCGCGCGCCAGCTCGCCGAGATCGGGATCAAGACCGAGGCCGACCTGCGCGCGGCCGGCGCCGCCGCGGCCTATCTCAAGCTCAAGGACCATTTCGGCCGCGGCGTCTCGCTCAATTACCTCTATGCGCTCGGCGGCGCGCTCAAGGACGTGCGCTGGGACGCGATGCCCGAAGCCGAG
>JAEULD010000357.1 GCA_016792765.1 Candidatus Odyssella sp. | reverse complement strand
TGCGCCCAGGCCAGCAGCGTGCCGATCAGCACCATGGTGCCGGCAAAGGCGAGAACGATACGGTCGATGGTCATGATGTACCTCCGGGTTAGGGCCGCCGTCACTTCGCGGCCGGTTTGAGTTTCTCGATGCCGGCGAGCTTCATGATGTACTTCTCGTAGAGCGGCTCGCTGGTTCCCTTGCGCACCTTGCGGAGGAAGTATTTTTCGAACGCCACCTTCGCGAGGTGGACCCAGCGGCCCTCCGACGACCAGTTGACGTTGCGCGGCGGGATTTGCGGAATCGCGACGAAGGCCACGCCGGTGTCGCCGAAATCGGCGAGGCAGACGGCGTTCCACGTTGCCTCGGCCTTGGCCGGACGCCCGTCGAGCAGCGCGCGGATGTTGTGCGCCGCGGCGGTGACCATCGATTCGATCATGAAGCCGGTCTTGGGCACGCCGGTCGGCACCGGCGTCGCCTCGGCCGGCGGGATCGCGATGCACACGCCCACCCCGAACACGTTCGGATAGCGCGGATTGCGCTGGTGCTTGTCGACCGCGACGAAGCCGCGCGGATTGACGAGGCCCTCGATCCCGGCCAGCGCGCGGATGCCGCGGAACGGCGGCATCATCATCGCGAACGTGAACGGCAGCTCGTGCTGTTTCTTCTCCTTGCCGTCGTCGTCGACCTCGGCCGCGAACAGCTTGCCCGCCTCGATGCGCGCCGTCTTGGCGTTGACGATCCACTTGATGTGGCGCTGGCGCAGCGCCGATTCGAGCAGGCCCTTGGTGTCGCCGACCCCGCCGAGGCCGAGATGGCCGACATAGGGCTCCGAGGTCACGAACGTCATCGGCACCTTGTCGCGAATCCGCCGCCGGCGCAGGTCGGTGTCGAGGATCATCGCGTATTCGTAGGCCGGGCCGAAACACGAGACGCCCTGTGCGGCGCCGACCACGATCGGGCCGGGGCTCGCGACGAAGGCGCGCCAGGCCTCCTCGGCGCGCAGCGCGTGGTCGACGGTGCAGATCGATTGCGTGTGGCCGGCGGGCCCCAGCCCCGGGATCTCGTCGAACGCCAGTTCGGGCCCGGTGGCGACGACGAGGAAATCGTAGTCGACGAAATTCCCGTCCTTGAGCCGGATGCGATTCCGCTCGGGCTCGACGCGCTCGGCACCGGCGGAAACGAATCCGATGCCCATCTTCCGGAGCAGCGGCGGCAGCGCCAGTTCGACGTCCTCGCGCTTGCGCCAGCCGACCGCGACCCAGGGATTGGAGGGCGTGAACTGGAACGTGCTCCCGTTGGAGACGACCGTGAGCCGGTCGCCGGGCCGGAGCTGCTCTTTCATCTCGAAGGCCATCGGCATGCCGCCGAGGCCGCTGCCGAGGATCGCGATATGGGCCATGGGGTCCTCCCGCCTGCGTGACATGTGCGGCACTTTCGACTATTCTAATATTCAATAGTTCGAATATATAGAGGACCGAGTGTCGCGGGGGTATGCCGGGCCGCCGGCCGCGGAGCCCCTCGCGAGGTTGACGTGCGTCAATGAACCGGCGCCGCGGCCGGCCGAAGCTGGCCACCGGCGCCGGCAACGAGACAGCGAGAGGGGATCATGCGAAAGCGAACCATCCGTGCCGGGAGCGCCGCCGTCGTCGCGGCCCTGCTGCTCGGCGGCGCCGCGCGGGCCGAGGAGTTCGCGGTGGCGCCGCGGCCGATCGAAGATCTCAAAGCGGTGTTCGGCACCGTCGAGAGCGTCAAGACCGCGCCGGCGCGGGCGCGTATCGGCGGCACGCTCGCCGATCTCGCCATCGTCGAAGGCGAGCGCATCGAGGCCGGCCGGAAGCTCGCGCGCGTCAACGATCCCAAGCTCGCGCTGCAGATCTCGGCGCTCGACGCCAAGGTGCGCTCGCTCGAGGCGCAGCGCGAGCTGGCCGACACCGAGCTGAAGCGCGCGCGCGAACTGCGCGCCACCGGCGCCGCCACGCAGGCCCGCCTCGACGCCGCCGAGACCGCCCTCGACGTCGTGCGCGGCCAGCTCGCCGCCGCCGTCGCCGAGCGCGCGGTCGTCGTCCAGCAGCAGGCCGAGGGCGACGTGATCGCCCCGGTCTCCGGCCGCGTCCTCAAGGTGAAGGCGGTCAACGGCACGGTCGTCATGCCGGGCGAGACGATCGTCGAGATCGCGACCGACACCTACGTCCTGCGCATCACGGTGCCCGAGCGGC
Source organism: Candidatus Odyssella sp. (assembly GCA_016792765.1). GTDB lineage: Bacteria > Pseudomonadota > Alphaproteobacteria > Bin65 > Bin65 > SBBV01. Next base: position 30,351 of record JAEULD010000357.1, on the reverse strand, counting down.
ACGCGCGCTTCATGCGCGCAGGCGGGCGCGTCCTCGTGGGCGAGCGCGGCCTGGCCGAGGACCAGCCGTTGCGCGAGGGCCGCATCCGCCTCGTCTATCCCGAGATGCGCGACGGCCGCGTCGTCGCCGACGCCGAAGTCTCCGGTCTCGGCGACTATTTCGTCGGCGAGCGCACGCGCGTCTTCGTCGCCGCCGGCACGCGCCCGGCGATCGTGATCCCGCCCGCCTACGTCATCCGCCGCTTCGGCCTCGCCTTCGTGCGGCTGAAATCCGGCGGCGACGTGGTCGTGCAGCCCGGCGCGCCGGCCGAGGGCGGCGTCGAAATCCTCAGCGGCCTGCGCGCCGGCGACGTTCTGGTGCGCCCGTGAAGCTCGGCATCTCCGGCAATCTCACGCGGGCCTTCATCGGCTCGCCGCTGACCCCGCTGCTGCTGGCCGCCGCCATCGTCGTGGGCCTGCTGGCGCTCGTCTCGCTGCCGCGCGAGGAGGAGCCGCAGATCAGCGTGCCGCTGGTCGACATCCACGTGACCGCCAACGGCCTCAAGGCCGACGACGCGGTCGAGCTCGTCACCAAGCCGCTCGAGATCATCGTCAAGAGCGTGCTCGGCGTCGAGCACGTCTATTCGCAGACGGTCGACGACCGCGCGATCGTGACCGCGCGCTTCAAGGTGGGCACCGACGAGGACGAGGCGATCCTGCGCATCCACGAGAAGGTGCGCGCGAGCTTCGACCGCATCCCGACCGGCATTCCCGAGCCGCTGATCGTCAAGCGCGGCATTAACGACGTGGCGATCCTGGCGCTGACGCTGGCGCCGAAGCCCGGCACCGACACGCGCTGGAACGACAACGCGCTGTTCCAGATCGCCGAGAAGCTCCAGGCCGAGCTGTCCAAGGTCGAAGACGTCGGCCTCACCTACATCGTCGGCGGGCGCGCGGACCAGCTCCGCATCGAGCCCGATCCCGAGCGGCTGACGCAGTACGGCGTCACGCTGAAGCAGCTCATCGACAAGCTCGAGGGCGCCAACCGCGCGCTGCAGGTGGGCGCGGTGCGCGAGCGCAACCGCAGCCTCGACGTGACCGCCGGGCGAACGCTCCAGAACCCGGCCGATATCGGCCTGCTGCTGATCACGACGTCCGACGGCCGCCCGGTCTATGTCCGCGACGTGGCGCGCGTCGTCGTCGGCGCCAAGCCCGAGGAGCGGCGCGCCTGGCACTTCGCCAAGCAGAAGGACGGCTCGCTCGACATGCGCCCGGCCGTCACGCTGGCGCTCGCCAAGCGCAAGGGCGCCAACGCCGTCGTGCTGGCCGAGGCGCTGCTGCACCGGCTCGCAGAGGTGCAGGGCGCGATGATTCCGGCCGACGTGGCCGTCACCGTCACGCGCAACTACGGCGAGACCGCGGCCGAGAAGGCCGACGAGCTGCTGCTGCATCTCGGCATCGCGGCCGTCTCGATCGCGCTGCTGGTCGTGTTCACGCTCGGCTGGCGCGAGGGCGCCGTCGTGCTCGTCGTCGTGCCGACGACGATCCTGCTCACGCTGTTCGCCTCGTGGCTGATGGGCTACACGATCAACCGCGTCAGCCTGTTCGCGCTGATTTTCTCGATCGGCATCCTGGTCGACGACGCGATCGTCGTGATCGAGAACGTCGTGCGCCACTGGGCCATGCGCGACGGCCGCACGCGGACGCAAGCCGCGATCGACGCGGTGGCCGAGGTGGGTAATCCCACGATCGTGGCCACGCTCACGGTCGTGGCGGCGCTGCTGCCGATGATGTTCGTCTCGGGCCTCATGGGCCCCTACATGAGCCCGATCCCGGCCAACGCCTCGGCCGCGATGCTGTTCTCGTTCTTCGTCGCGGTGGTGGTGACGCCGTGGCTGATGCTGCGCATGCAGCGGCGCAACGCGCTGGCCGGCGGCGGGCCCGACCACGCCCACGGGCACGACGGCGGCGCGCTCGGCCGGCTCTACCGCCGCGTCGCGGTGCCGCTGCTCCGGGGCCGGAAACGGTCGAAGATCTTCCTCGCCGCCGTCACCGGCGCCACGCTGGTGTCGTGCATCGCGTTCTACACGCGCGACGTGACCGTGAAGCTGCTGCCGTTCGACAACAAGTCGGAGCTCCAGGTCGTCGTCGACCTGCCCGAAGGCTCGAGCCTCGAGGCCACCGAGCGCGTGCTGATGCAGGCCGCGCACCGCCTCAAGGACGTGAAGGAGCTGGCCACGATCCAGGCCTATGCCGGAACCGCGGCGCCGTTCAACTTCAACGGCCTCGTGCGGCACTACTATCTCCGCGCCCGCTCCCACCAGGGCGACCTCCAGCTCAACCTGCTGCCCAAGGGCGAGCGCGCGCGGGAAAGCCACGACATCGCGCTCGACGTGCGCAAGCGCCTGGCCGCCCTCGCCGTGCCCGAGGGCACGCGCATCAAGGTGGTCGAGGTGCCGCCCGGCCCGCCGGTGCTGGCGACGCTGCTGGCCGAAGTTTACGGACCGACCGCCGAGGCGCGGCGCGATACGGTGGCGCGCCTGCGCGAGATCTTCCGCTCGGTCGATTTCATCGTCGACGTCGACGATTCGCTCGGCCGCGCGGCCGAGCGCATGCGCCTCGTCGTCGATCAGGAGAGCCTCGAATTCCACGGCGTCGAGCAGGGCCACGTGTTCGACACGATCCAGGCCCTCCTGGGCGGCGTCCGCGTCGGCTATTCGCACCGCGGCGCCGAGGTCTATCCGATGGAGATCACGATCCGCCTGCCGCGCGCGGGCCTGGCGCTCGGCGAAAGGCTGTTGGCCACGCCGGTTCCGGCCAAGCACGGCGTGGTCGAATTGGGCGACGTCGTGCAGGTGAAGCGCGAGCCCGCCTCGCTGCCGATCTTCCGCCGCGACGGGCGATACGCCGAAATGGTGCTGGCCGAGCTCGCCGGGCGCTACGAAGCCCCGATCTACGGCATGCTCGCGGTCGAGGATGCGATCGCCAAGGCCAAGTGGGGGCCGCTCGGCGCGCCCGCCGTGCGCTATCACGGCCAGCCCGAGGACGAGAAGAAGCTCGCGCTGCTCTGGGACGGCGAGTGGGAGGTGACGTTCGTCACGTTCCGCGACATGGGCGCGGCCTTCGCCGTGGCGATCCTCGCGATCTACCTGCTCGTCGTCGGCCAGTTCGGCAGCTTCCGCCTGCCGCTGCTGATCCTGGTGCCGGTGCCGCTCACCCTCGTCGGCATCGTGATCGGCCACTGGCTGTTCGGCGCCGCGTTCACCGCCACCTCGATGATCGGCTTCATCGCGCTGGCCGGCATCATCGTGCGCAACTCGATCCTGCTGGTCGATTTCATCCAGGCGCGCCGGCGCGAAGGCGCGCCGCTGCGCGAGGCGCTGATCGACGCCGGCGCGATCCGCTTCAAGCCGATCGTGCTGACCGCGGCCGCGGCGATGATCGGCGCCGCGTTCATCCTGTTCGACCCGATCTTCCAGGGCCTCGCGATCTCGCTGCTGTTCGGCCTCGCCTCGTCGACGGCGCTGACCGTGCTCGTGATCCCGGCGATCTACGTCTGGCTGCGCGACGACGCGCGAACGCCGCCGCCCGCGGTGCCGAACGCGCCGCCGGGATAGCGGGCGGGAAGATCCACGGTCGCGTCCCGTGCGATCGAAGCGCGGTCCCTTCGCTCCCCCCTCGAGGGGGAGCTGTCCTGCGCGCGCTTGCGCGCTGGACTGAGGGGGTCTCCTTTCCGCGAGTGCATCGCCGGGAAGAAGGCCCCCACCCGGAGGCGCGCAAGAGCGTGCCTCCGACCGCCCCCTCAAGGGGGGCGGTGATAGGAGCCGCCAAGCTTCCTCAATCGGTCGGTATCAGAGCCGCGTCTCGATCACGACGAACCAGTTGCGCACCGCCGGATCGAAGGCGCGCGGCTGCGGGTTGACGAGGCGGCCGTCGAAATCGGTCATCAGCGCGCGCTTGGCCACCGAGTTCGAGAGATTGCCGCCGACCACGGCGATCCAGCCGTCGCGCACGTCGACGACGATGTCGCAATGCGAGGCGTAGCTGCGGTCCGGCTGGTTGTCGAAGTCGATGCCGCCCTCGAGCGCGTTGCAGACGAGGTCGCCCGGCCGCGGCGAATACTCGGTCAGCCGCCGCGCCCAGAAATGGCCGCTGCGCCGCGCGCGGTTCTGCGTCGCGATCTTGATGTAGTGGGCGTGCGAGCCGGTGCCCGGCCACGACGAATCCGCCCCCGCCTCCTTCATCACGTAGCTGACGAAGGCGCCCGACCACGCGGCGCGGCTCTCGCGTCCGGTCGCGATCTTCCAGTAATGCGCGACCCATTCGGCATAGCCGGCATGATTCTGCTTCGGCCCGTTGCGATGCGTGGCCTGCGCGCCCCAGCGGCGCCACTCGGCCATCGCGATCTCGACCACCTTGCGGCGGAAACTCGTCTCGGCGGCGCGCGACGTCGTCTCCGAGCGCAGCCACACCACCGGCACGGCGGCGCTGCGCACCGGCGGCCGCGCGGCCTCGCGATACGAGCAGCCGGCCAGCGCCAGCAGCACGGCAATGCCTATCAACGAACGATGCACGGTCGCCCTCCGCGGCCGTTGGACCCCGACATGGTACGGAAGCGGAGCCGCTGTTATCCCGCCGGGCGCCGAATGGCAATGCTCGCGTCGCTCAGGCGGCGGCGCGGCGCGCGGCCATCGCGCTCCACGCTGCGACGAAACGATCGACGTCGGCGGGCGTGCTCGCCCAGCCGAGGCTCGCGCGGATCGCGGCGCCGGCCTCGTCGGCCGCGAAGCCCATGGCGGCCAGCACGTGCGATTCCTTGACCTTGCCCGACGAGCAGGCCGCGCCGGCGCTGACCGCGACGCCGGCGAGATCGAGCGCCATCACCTGGGTTTCGCTCGCGACGCCGGGCAGCACGATGCAGCTCGTGTTGGGCAGGCGCGCCGAGTCCGCGCCGGCGATGCGCGCGCGGGCCGCGCGCGCGAGCACCGCGGCTTCGAGCGCGTCGCGCAGCGCCGCGATGCGCGCGGCGTCGCCGAGATCGCGCCGCGCCGCCGCCGCCGCGGCGCCGAAGCCGGCGATGCCCGGCACGTTCTCGGTGCCGGCGCGCCGCCCCCGCTCCTGCCCGCCGCCGCGCAGCATCGGCCGCAGCGCGATGCGATCGGCCACGCGGAGCGCGCCCACGCCCTGCGGGCCGCCCAGCTTGTGCGCAGACAGCGAGACGAGATCGGCGCCGAGCGCGCGCACGTCGACGGGGATCTTCCCCGCCGCCTGGATCGCGTCGCAATGCAGCAGCGCGCCCGCCGCGTGGGCGCGGCGCGCCGCTTCGGCGACCGGCTGAATGACGCCAGTCTCGTTGTTGGCGAGCATCAGCGAGACGATCGTCTCCGCGCCGCGCCCCGCGAGCAGCCGGTCGAGCGCGTCCAGATCGACCGTGCCGTCGCTCGCGGCCGGAATGCGCGGCGTTTCGGGATCGAGCGCCACGGCCGGAGCCAATACCGAATCGTGCTCGATCGCCGACACGAGGATGCGCGCGCGGCCGGCGCCGGCGAGCGCGAGCGCGTTCGCCTCGGTGCCGCCGCCGGTGAACACGATCTCGGCGGGCGCCGCGCCGATCAGCGCCGCCACCTGCTCGCGCGCGTCCTCGACGCGCCGGCGCGCCGCGCGGCCGAAGCGGTGGACCGAGGAGGGATTGCCCGTCGCCGCCAGCGCCTCGGCCACGGCAGCGGCCGCCTCGGGCCGCACCGGCGCCGTCGCGTTGTAGTCGAGATAGACCGGTTCGCCGCCCACGGAGCGGCCGCGTCAGGCGTTCTGCGCCCGGCGCTCGCGCTCGGCCCGTTCGCGATCCGACGATTCGCGTTTCGCCAGCTCGCCCTCCAGCTCCTCGACCCGGCTCGCCAGCGCGTTGAGCTGGGCGCGCATCGCGTCGAGCGCGCGCTGCGTCGGGTCGGGAATGTCGCCGGGCGTGCCGTAGGCGACGAAGTTCTTCTGCGTCTCGGGATCCTTGCAGGCGATGAGCCGCGCGGGGATGCCGATCGCGGTGCAGCCGGGCGGCACGTCTTTCGTCACCACCGCGTTGGCGCCGACCCGCGCGTCGGCCCCGACCGTGATCGGCCCCAGGATCTGCGCGCCCGAGCCGACGATGACGCCGCGCTGCAGGGTGGGGTGGCGCTTGGTGTTGCGCTGGGCGTCCGAATTCTCGGCCGGCGAGGTGCCGCCGAGCGTGACGCCATGATAGAGCGTCACGTCGTCGCCGACCTCGGCGGTCTCGCCGATGACGACGCCCATGCCGTGATCGATGAACAGCCGCTCGCCGATCGTGGCGCCGGGGTGGATCTCGATGCCGGTGACCCAGCGGCCCCAGTTCGAGGTGACGCGGCCGAGGAAGCGCAGCTTGTGCCGCCAGAACCAGTTGGCGAGCCGGTGCCAGCGGACGGCGTGGAAGCCCGGATAGGCGAAAAAGACTTCGAGGCGCGAGCGGGCGGCCGGATCGCGCGCCCGGATGCCGTCGATGTCGGCGATCATCCTCTTGAACATGAAGGGCTTAGCTCCCATATCGCCGCCCTGCCCGGCGCCCTGGCCGGTGCCTTGCGGGGGTGGCTCTAGCACTCAATCGTTGCCCACGCGTGCGAGGCGATATAATGAGTGACTGTGGGGGGTCAAGCAACGCCCCTTCGACCGCGCTTCGGGGCTCGATACCAAGCCTCTGAAATGCCGACAATTTCTCGCCCTATTGGATCGCCGACATGCCGGACGTGATTATTCCCGGGCCCGAAGGAAGGCTCGAAGGCCGCTATCATCACAGCAAGGCGCCCAACGCGCCCATCGCGCTGCTGCTGCATCCGCATCCGCAGCACGGCGGCACGATGAACAACAAGATCGTCTATCAGCTCTATCACCTGTTCGCGCGGCGCGGCTTCTCGACCCTGCGCTTCAACTTCCGCGGCGTCGGCCGCTCGCAGGGCAGCTACGACCGCGGCGAGGGCGAGCTCTCCGACGCGGCGGCGGCGCTCGACTGGCTGCAGGGCCAGAACCCGACCGCGGCGCATTGCTGGATCGCCGGCTTCTCGTTCGGCGCGTGGATCGGCATGCAGCTGCTCATGCGCCGGCCCGAGATCGACGCGTTCATCTCGGTGGCGCCGCCGGCCAACATCTACGATTTCGGCTTCCTCGCGCCCTGCCCGTCTTCCGGCATGATCATCCAGGGCTCCGCCGACAAGATCGTGCCGCTCGATTCGGTGCAGAAGCTGGTGACCAAGCTCAATCACCAGAAGGGCATCAAGATCGACCACCGCATCATCGACAAGGCCGATCATTTCTTCTCGAACCACATCGACGAGCTGACCGGCAACGTCGAGGACTATCTCGAGAAGCACCTGACGCCGATGCGCCGCAAGACCGGCCGCACGCGCGAGGTGAAGGAAGCCGCGCCGCGGTAGCGTGCAAGGCGGCACGCCATCTTTCGATGGCGTCGCTAGACCCGACGCAGCGCGACCATGGCGCCCGGGCGGTGCTTCTGTAAGGCCGCGTTGCCGGCGAATCCGCGCAATGCTTCGATGAACAGGCGCGTCGAAGGCAGGAGCGCCCCGGCCTTGCGATACGCGAGAAACACCTCGAATTCCGGCCAGTCGAAGCGCGTCTCGATCACGCGCAGGCCGCGGAACACGTCGTCGGCCGCGATCAGCCGGCGCGGCAGGAAGCTCAGCATCTGCGTGCCCTCGACCAGGCGGGCCATCAGCGCGGCCGAGCCGGTCTCGATCGCGACGCGAGGATCCGGAAGCTGCGCCTCGCGGTAGATCTCGAACAGCCGCCGGCGCCAGCCGTCGCCCTCTCCCGGCAGGACCCAGCGGTATTCGAGCAGATCGCCGATCGGAACGACGCCCTTCCGAACCAGCGGATGATTCCGATCGCCGACGACGCAGATTTCGTCGCGCAGCAGCCGCTCGCCGACGATCGCGTCGGAGCGGTGCCATGGGAACAGCGTACAAAGGCCGACATCGATCTCGCCCTCCGCAATCTGGTTCACGACATCGCTGAGCAGCGAGATCGTCGAGACGATGCGGAAGTCGGGATTCGAGACGACGAGATCCTTCACGACGCCCGGCAGGATCCACTGCATCACGGTCGTCATGCCCCCGACGCGAACGACGCCGGCGGATTTGCCGCTCAACGATTCGATCTCGGCCGTCGCGCGCACGATGTCGACCGCGACCGAATCGGCGCAGTTGACGAGAATGTCGCCGAACTGCGTGGTGATGACGCCATTCGCGCGCCGCTCGAGAAGCTGCACGCCGAGTTCCTCCTCGAGCGCGCGGATGCTCTTGGTCAGCGCCGGCTGCGTGATCAGCAGGCGCTCGGCGGCGCGGCGGAAGCTGCCGAGCCGAACCACCTCGCGGAAATACCGAAGCTGCCTGAGCTCCATGCGCACCCCCCGCCGCCGAGCCGAACGCCGCAGGATAGTGCATAGGCCGGGCCACGGACCAGCGGACTCGATCCGGCGGCGCCCGCCATGGCTAGACGAGGATCGAAATGCCGTGCAGGCCCTTCTGGCTGTTGATGAGGTCTACGCGCCGCCACCGGATGCGCAGATCGGTGCCCTGCCGGCGCAGCCCGTAGGTGATCGTGCCGGCGAAGACGCGGATGGCGTCGTCGGCATCGTGATGCGGAAGCGCCTCGACGAGCTGGAATGGCGCGCGAACGGTCAGCTCGCCCCCGGTCTCGCCCGCCACGACGAACGGCCGGCCGACGACGCGCGCGCAGCGCGAGGGCGGCTGCTGCGGCAGGTTCTGCGGATCCTTCAGCCGGTAGACGCGCGCGAGCAGCGCGTCGCGCGTGTCGTACACGTGCGAGGGTCCGTCGAGCGGGTGCTGCTGGTCGGGATGCAGCGGCACCCAGTACCACGCATCGTCGGCGAGGAGCGCGAGCCAATCGTCGAAGCGGCGCTCGTCGAGCAGCATCGCTTCCCAGGCGAGAAAGTTCGCAACGTCTTCGCCGGCCGGCTTCATCGGCTTGCCTCGTCGCACATGTAGGAAAGCCAGGTCGCATACTGATTGCGGATGAACGCCTCGCTCGTGCCGCGGTGGACGACGCGCTCGGCATTCGACGCTTTGCCCGGCTCGTGCAGCCGCGAGACGACGATGGGGCCCGCGGAAGAGGACGCGTTCAGCTCCTGCGCACCCTCGTAGAGTTCGAAATCGTCGGTCGCGACCGGCGAGAACGGCGAGATCGAAACGTGGAAATAGTGCAGCGCCTCTTCGTACATCCGGTCTGGCGCGCCCTTGAGCCGGAAGATGTAGCCGACGATTTCGGTGAGATCGGGGCCGAGCGGATGGATGAGCCGCATCGTCTGGAAGCGGCCCTGCAACGTGGCGCTCGGATAGAGCAGCGTGAGGTGCCGGTTGACCGAGAGGATGCGCGCCGCCTCCTCGGCACCGCGCGCGCGAGAGAGCCTGTCGACGTAGTCCTGCGGAAAGGGCTGCTTCTTCTGCCCGTCGATGAAGCCGAACAGATAGCTGTGTCCGAATTTCGCGGTGACGAGATCGAGCTGACTGAACTGGCGGATCGGCATGCCGTTCGCCTTCATCACGCCCAGCGAAGCATGCGTGGCCTTCTCGGCGAGCTCCGCGGTGACGCGCGTGGCGGCGCGCACCGTGGCCGCGTGCGCGACTCGAGCATGATGCGCGTCGTTCAGGTTCTCGAAACCGAGCTTCCAGTTGCCCTTGTAGCGGTGGCGCAGCGGTATCGCGCAGGCTTCCACCTCGCCGTCGGGCGCGCGATCGACGAGATCGTCGATCGACGAGGCGGCGTCGCCGAGGAATTCGCGCAGGCCCGGACCCTGCTTCGTGTGGCGCACGAACAGGAAGCCGCGGTAGAAGTCGAGTGCGGCGACCGGCGCCAAACCCCAATCCCCGAGGCGGAAATCGCTGCCGTATTCCTCGGGCGCGGGAACGCTCTTGAGCGCGCCGTCGGCGGCGAACACCCAGCCGTGATACGGGCAGACGAGGCTGCCCGCCACGCCGCGATCGAGGCTGCAAAGGCGCGTGCCGCGATGCGTGCAGCGGTTGAGGAACGCGCGAACCGTTCCCTGCCCGTCGCGCCAGACGAGGATCGGATGGCTCCCGGCGCGCGTGGCATAGAAGCTGCCCGGCTGTTTCACCAGCGACTCGTGCCCCACGAGCAGCCAGGAGCGGTCGAAGATGCGCGCCATCTCGAGCCGGAACAGCGCCTCGTCGCCGTAGACGCGCGGATCGAACTGCGAATCGCCGACCAGGGCGGCAAGGGCTTCGGGCGTGTAGGTCATCGCTGGGTCCGTCGGAAATGGGGCCGAGGCCGGCACCATGCCAACAAATGCGCGGTCCTCCCAATGACTTCCGGTGCAGCGCCGATGATCGGCATTCATCGCGGCCCGGTACTGGAAGTTATCGCCCGGCGTGGATTTCTCAATTGCGGGGCCGGCGATGCGGCCGTTACGGTGCATGTCCATGCGCGGTACAGATTGCCGTACGGCGCTTCGAGAGGGGGATCACGATGGCGGGATTGGTTACGAAGATCGGCTTCGCGACGGCGGGGCTGCTGTGGGCCGGAGCCTCGGCCGCCGAGACGACGCTCACCTTCAACAAATTCATTCCGGCGACGCACCCCTATCAGGTGCACATCATGGACGTGTGGGCCAAGGACGTCGCCGCCGCGACGCAGGGCCGGATCAAGATCGAGTTCACCGGCTCGTCGCTCGCCCCTCCGCCGCGCCAGTTCGAGCTGGTGAGCGGCGGCGGCGCCGATCTCGCATTCAGCTTCATCGGCTACAATCCGGACCGCTTCCCGCGGCACAACATCCTGTCGCTGCCGATGCTCGGGCCGAACGCGAAAAAGACGACGGCGGCGTTCTGGGCGCTGAACGCGAAATACTTTGAGCCGGCCGGCGAATTCAAGGGCGTGAAGCTGATCACGCTCTGGGCCAACATGCCTGGCCAAATCTTCACCGCGAAGCCGGTGAGCACGACCGCCGACTATGCGGGCATCAAGACGCGCGTGGGCGACCGCGTGCTCGGTAACACCGTGAAGGCCCTGGGGGGTGTCCCGGTGTTCTCGCCGGCCCCGCAGACCTACGAGATGCTCTCGCAAGGCGTGCTGACCGGCGCCGCGCTGCCGGGAACGGACATCCTCGCGTTCAAGGTGGAAAAATTCGTGCCGAACGCGGTGATGGTGCCGGGCGGCATCTTCGCCGGCTCGTTCTACATCGCGATGAACCCGAAAAAGTGGGAGTCGCTGCCCGAGGCCGACCGCGCGGCGATCGACAGGATCTCCGGCGCGGCGCTGGCAACGCGGGCGGCGACGGTGCTCGACGAGCTCGAAGTGAAGGCGCTCGAGACGCTGCGCGCCGGCGGCGCCAAGCTGACGGCGCCGAGCGAGGCCTACATGAAGGAGGCGAGAGCCCGCTTCGCCGAGGTGGACGCCGAATGGGCGAAGCAGGCCACCAAGGACGGCTTCGACGCCGCCGCGGCGCTGGCCGAGTTCCGCAAGCTCGCAGCCCAGTAAGCGGAGCGCGAGGGCGGACGACGCGCCGCCCGAGCCGCGCATGAAGATCGTCTACAAATGGCTGCTGGCGCTGTTGCTGCTGGCGATACTCGCCGTCTCCATCATCGACGTCGCGGGACGATACCTCCTCAACAAGCCGCTGCAGGGCGCCGACGACCTGATCCGTTTCGGCATGGGCCTCGTCGTGTTCGCGGCGCTGCCGGCCGTGTGCCGCGCCGGCGAGCACATCGCCGTCGATCTCCTCTCGAGCCGGATGTCGGCCGGGGCGCGCGCGCTGCTGGAGCGCGTCTTCCGCGTCGCGGCGGCGGTGCTGCTCGCCTTCGTCGCGTGGCGCCTTTATGTGCTCGGCGCGGCGGCGCTCGGTTCGGGCGAGCGTTCGCCGATCCTGCTGCTGCCCTATCCGCCGCTGATCTTCGCGATGGCGGCGTTCGCGCTGATCTCGGGGCTGGTCGAGATCTTGCGCGCGTTCGAGCCCATTCCGAGGGTCGCGGCCGGCGGTCCTGATCCGAAGGCGGGGTGAGGCTTGACCACCGGATTGATCGGCCTCGCGATCGCGCTGGCGCTGATGCTGCTCGGCATGCCGATCGGCTACGTGCTGGCGCTCGTGGGCGCGGCCGGCATCGCGCTGGCCGGCAGCGTGCCGGCGCTGCTGACGATCTCGGGCCAGGCCGCGTTCGACACGGTGACGAACTCGAACCTCGTCGTGCTGCCGCTGTTCCTGCTGATGGGCAACGTGCTCGCCTATTCGGGCATGGCGCAGGATCTCTATGCCGGTTTCAACGCGCTGCTCGGCCGCCGGCGCGGCGGCCTCGCGATCGCGACCATACTGTCGTGCGGCGCCTTCTCGTCGGTGTGCGGATCGAGCCTCGCGACGACGGCGACGATGTCGCGCGTCTCGATCCCCTCGATGATCCGCTTCGGCTACGAGCCGGCGTTCTCGGCGGGCGTCGTCGCGGCCGGCGGAACGCTCGGCATCCTCATTCCGCCGAGCGTCGTCTTCATCATCTACGGCATCCTCACCGAGACGAACATCGGCCACCTGTTCGTCGCCGGAATCCTGCCGGGCCTGCTCGGCATCGCGCTCTACATCGTGGCGATCCAGGCCGTTCTCTGGATCCGACCGCAAGCCGCCGGCCGCGGAGAAGGCGGCGCGCCGGCCACGGGCGATGCGCGCGGCGCGCTGCGCGGCTTCGTACCGGTGCTGCTGCTTCTCGTGTTCATCATCGCCGGCATCTATGTGGGCGCGTTCACCGCGACCGAGGCGGCCGGTATGGGCGCCGGTTTCGCGATTCTCTATGCGCTCGGCACGCGCACGCTCAGCGTCGCGAAGCTCGTCGACGCGCTCTACGAGAGCGCGCGCGCAACGGGAATGATGCTGTTCCTGTTGCTGGGCGCGATCTACTTCTCGCATTTCCTCGAGCTTGCGCGGTTCACGCAGGACCTCGCCGCCTTTGTGACGAGCCTCAAGCTCTCGACCGGCGTGCTGATCGCCATCATCTTGCTCATCTACATCGTTCTCGGCTGCTTCCTCGAGAGCCTGTCGATGATCCTGCTGACCGTGCCAATCCTCTACCCGATCATGAAGCAGCACGGCGTCGATCTGGTCTGGTTCGGAGTCCTCGTCGTCGTCGTGACGGAGATCGCGCTGATCACGCCTCCGATCGGCCTCAACATTTTCGTGCTGCACTCGGTTCAGCCGCAGATCCCGATCGCGACGATCTTCCGCGGCGTCGTGCCGTTCATTCTCGTGGATTTCGTGCGGCTCGCGATCATCGTCGCGTTTCCGGCGCTGTCGCTCTGGCTCGTGCGCGGCATGGGATAGCGCAAATTCCCGTCCGGCGGGCTTGCCCCGGCCGTATCGGCGCCTCGATCGCGCGGGCTGCGGCGTCGGGGCGGGTCTTGCGACCCGCCCCTTGCCGTTTGGCCGGCCTCGTCTAGACCGCGGCCAGCGCCTGATCGAGATCGGCGATGATGTCGTCCGCGTGCTCGATGCCGACCGAGAGGCGCACATAGCCGTCGGTGACGCCGGTTTTCGCCTGCTCCGCGGGCGTGAGCTGCGAGTGCGTCGTGGTCGCCGGATGGATCGCCAGCGAGCGCGCGTCGCCGATGTTCGCGACGTGATAGAACATGCCGAGCTTGCTGATGAAGTTCCGCCCGGCCGTCTTGCCGCCCTTGAGCTCGAAGCCGACGAGCCCGCCATAGCCGCCCTTCAGATAGGCGTCGGCGCGGCGCTTGGCCTCGCCGGCCATCAGGCCCGGATAGATCACTTTCGCGACCTTCGGATGCTTGGCGAGCCAGGCCGCGACCGCGGCGCCGTTCTGGCAGTGCTGGCGCATGCGCAGCGCGAGCGTCTCGAGGCCCTGGATGAACATGAACGCGTTGAACGGCGACATCGCCGCGCCGACGTCGCGCAGCAGCGTGACGCGCGCCTTGATGATGTAGGCGACCGGGCCGATCGGCTTCACCGCCTGCGTCCACACCGCGCCGTGATAGCTCGGATCGGGCGTGTTGAGCATCGGGAAGCGGTCGGCGTGCTTCTCCCAGTCGAAATTGCCGCCGTCGACGATGATGCCGCCGATCGAGGTGCCGTGGCCGCCGATGTATTTCGTCGTCGAATGCATCGCGATCGCGGCGCCGTGCTTGATCGGCTGGCACAGCACCGGCGAGGCGGTGTTGTCCATGATCAGCGGCACCCCGAGCGAGCGGCCGATCTTCGCCACCTCGGCGATCGGGAACACGGTGAGCTTCGGGTTCGGCAGCGTCTCGCCGTAATAGCAGCGCGTCTTCGCGTCGGTGGCGCGCCGGAAATTCTCGGGGTCGGCCGGATCGACGAACCGGCACTCGATGCCCATCGTCTTCATCGTGTTGGCGAACAGGTTCCACGTGCCGCCGTAGATGTCGGTCGAGCAGACGAAATTGTCGCCGGCGTGGCAGATGTTCTGCACCGCGAACAGCGACGCGGCCTGGCCCGACGACAGCGCGAGCGCCGCGACCCCGCCCTCGAGCGCGGCGACGCGCTCTTCGAGCACGGCCTGGGTCGGGTTCATGATGCGCGTGTAGATGTTGCCGAATTCCTTGAGCGCGAACAGGTTCGCGGCGTGGTCCGGCGAATTGAACTGGTACGACGTCGTCTGGTAGATCGGCACGGCGACCGAGGTCGTGGTCGGGTCCGAGCGGTAGCCCGCATGCAGGACGATGGTTTCCGGATTCTGGCTCTTCGTCGCCATGGTGTCCCCTCTCGTGGTGCGTCAGCGCAGGGCCGCACCGTGCCAGAACCGGGCGCGCGCGGGAAGGCCGGGCGCGCCGGCCTGCCGCTACAAGATGAGTATCGGTCTAGCGCGCGCTCCGGCGATGCAGGGTGCCGCCGCCCATCGGGCGCGGGCAGCCGGTGGTGCGCGGGAACGTGATCGGCAGCCCGTCGAGCGACCGCAGCGCGAGATAGGCGAAGGCCTGCGCCTCGGTCGCGTCGCCGTCCCAGCCCGCCGCTTCGACCGCATCGACCGGCTCCGCCAGCGCCGCGCGCAGCGCCGCCATGATCGCCGGATTGTGCCGCCCGCCGCCGCATACGAGCCAGCGTCGCGCCGGCGCCGGGAACCAGTCGCGCGCCCGGGCCACGGCGCGCGCCGTGACCGCCACCAGGGTCGCCGCGCCGTCTTCGGGCGAGAGCCTCGCCACCGGCGCCGGGTCGAAATGGCCGCGGTCGAGGCTCTTCGGCGGCGTCCGCGCGAAATAGCCGTTGGCGAGGATCGCGGCGGCCGCGGCCTCGTCGACTCGGCCGGCGCGGGCGAGGCGGCCGTCGTGATCGTAGCGGCCGCCGGTGTGCGCCGCCGCCCAGTCGTCGAGCAGCGCGTTGCCGGGGCCGGTATCGAAGGCGAGCAGCGCCGTGTCGTCGGGCGACGCGCTGGCCGGATCGAACGCGGCGCCGATCCAGGTGACGTTGGCGACGCCGCCGATGTTGAGCACGGCGACGGGGAGCGGCAGCGCGCTCGCCAGCGCCGCGTGGTACACCGGCACCAGCGGCGCGCCCTGCCCGCCGGCCCTCACGTCGGGCGTGCGGAAATCGTTGACGACGTCGATGCCGGTGAGCCGCGCGAGCAGCGCGCCGTCGCCGAGCTGCACGGTCTCGCCCGCCTCGGGCCGGTGCCAGATCGTCTGACCGTGATAGCCGATCGCGGCGACGTCGCCGCGCGCGATGCCATGCCGCGCGATCAGCGCGTCGACCGCCTCGGCGTTGGCGCGCGTCAGCGCCTCGACCAGCGCCGGCGGCGCGCCGAGCCGGCCGAACTGCGCGCGCACGTCGCGCCGGATCGCGTCGCCGTAGGGGATGGTGAGGTGCGGGCCGAATTCGACGCGCCCGCGGCCGTCGGAGCGGATCAGCGCCGCATCCACTCCGTCGAGCGAAGTGCCGCTCATCAGGCCCAGCGCCGTGCGCAGGCGCGCGCCTTCGGGCGCCGGCGTTTTTGGTTTCGCCATGGGTTGTGCTAAGGGGGGCATGAGCCGCCGTTTCCGCCGCAGGATAAGCGTTCCATGGTCGCGTTGAAATCGGATTTCCTCCGCACGCTCGAGGCGCGCGGTTTCATCCACCAGATGTCCGACGCCGCGGCGCTCGACGCCAAGTGCCAGGCGGGGCCGATCGCGGCCTATATCGGCTTCGACTGCACGGCCGACAGCCTGCACGTCGGCAGCCTCGTGCAGATCATGCTGCTGCGCTGGCTCCAGAAGACCGGCCACAAGCCGATCGTGCTGATGGGCGGCGGCACCACGAAGGTGGGCGATCCTTCGGGCAAGGACGAGGCGCGCCAGCTGCTGACCGACGCGCAGATCGACCGCAACATGGCCGGCATCAAGTCGGTTTTCGCGAGCTACCTGGCCTTCGGCGGCGGCCCGACCGACGCGGTCATGGTCAACAACGCCGACTGGCTCGACACGCTCGCCTACATCCCGTTCCTGCGCGACGTCGGCAAGCACTTCACGATCAACCGCATGCTGACCTTCGACAGCGTGAAGCTGCGCTTGGAGCGCGAGCAGCCGCTGACGTTCCTCGAATTCAACTACATGATCCTCCAGGCCTACGACTACCTCGAGCTGGCGCGGCGGCACGGCTGCATCCTGCAGATGGGCGGCTCGGACCAGTGGGGCAACATCATCAACGGCTGCGAGCTCGGCCGCCGCATCGACGGGCGCGAGATGTACGCGCTCACCTCGCCGCTGCTGACCACGGCCTCGGGCGCCAAGATGGGCAAGACGGCGCAGGGCGCCGTCTGGCTCAACAAGGACCGGCTGCCCGCCTACGACTTTTGGCAATACTGGCGCAATGCCGAGGACGCCGACGTCGGCCGCTTCCTGCGCCTGTTCACCGAGCTGCCGCTCGACGAGATCGCGCGGCTCGAGAAGCTCGGCGGCGCCGAGATCAACGAGGCCAAGAAGATCCTCGCCACCGCGGTGACGACGCTGGCGCACGGCGCCGCGGCGGCGGCCTCGGCCGCGGAAACCGCGCGCAAGACCTTCGAGGAGCGCGCGCTCGGCGCCGACCTGCCGGTGATCGAGGTGCCGCGCGGCGAATTGCAGAAGGGCGTGCCGCTGTTCACGCTGCTGCACCGCGCGGGGCTGGCCGCCAGCAACGGCGAGGCGCGCCGGCTGGTCAAGGGGCGCGGCGCCAAGCTCAACGACCGCACGATCGAGGTCGAGACGCGGCCGGTGACGCTCGACGACGTCTCGGGCGACGGCGTCGTCAAGCTCTCGGCCGGCAAGAAGCGCCACGCGCTGGTGAAGCCGGTGTGAGCCGGCCTGCGGGCCGCGCCTAGCGGTCCGGCGCGCGGTTTTCCGGGGCGATCATGCGCCGCGGCGCCGGCTCGGCGGGCGGCGGGCCGCGATTGGGGCCCGCGGCCGGCCGGCCGAGATCCGGGCTCGCGTCGGCCGAGGGGTTCTCGAAGATGCGGCGGAACGGCCCCGGCGTCAGCATCGCCAGCGGATTGACCGTGAAGCTCGGATTCTTGAGGTCGCCCTCGACCGCGAAGCGCGCGGCGAACAGGCCGCCGCCCTTCTCTTTCACGATCACTTCGCCGAGCAGCGGAATCTTGCCGACCATGCTGTTCAGCATGTAGAGCGGAACGATCGTGCCGCTGAGGTTCGCGGTATCGCGCCGCGAGTCGACGCGGCCCGAAATGGTGACGCCGATCTGCGAGCCTTCGGCGCGCCCGTCCTTCACCTCGATCAGGCCCTGGCGGTAGCGGAACGGCAGCACCAGCGTGCCGAACTCGACCCCGCGGTCGGTGGCGAGCAGGTTGCCCAGGCCCTCGAACGACGCCATCGCCAGCAGGCGCGCCATCACCGGCGCGCGCGTGATGCGGTAGTTGCGGAGATCGGCGCTGCCGGTAAATCCGGCGTCGGGCGTGCGGTCGTCGGCGCTGGCCCGGATCGACAGCGTACCGCCGACGACGGTGTCGGTGATGTTGAGCGCGCGCAGCGCCGCGCCCGCATCCTGGGCCGAGACCTGCAGCACGCGGCCGCCCGCCACCTCGATCAGGCGCAACGAAAGCGGCGCCCCGCCCGCCACCTTCGCGTCCATCGCGATGTTGCGCCAGCGCTTGCCGTCGTAGACGACCTCGCCGACGAAATCCGACACGAAGCGGTCGCGGGCGACGTAGAGCCGCGCGAGCCGCGCCGTTCCCTTCACCGGCGGGATGGTCACGTCGCCGCTCTCGGTGCGCGCGGCGAGGATCGGCGCGATGTCGAAGCTGCCGCCCTCGATGCGCACGGTCTTGGTTCCGTCGCGCTCGCCGAGGATCGTGGCGCGAATGTCGGTCCGGCCGGCCGTGAGCCGGCTCAGCTCCATCGTGCGCAGCGTGAGCCCGTCGCCGTGGAACGTGGCGCTGCCCGACGCGTTCAGCGCCGCGCTCTCGATGCTGAAGCGCTGCACCGCGACCATGCGCTGGTTCTGCATCACCACCAGCGACCGCGCGGTGGCCGGCATGCCCAGCGGCTTCGTGATCGGCAGGCCCGGCGTGGTGAAGGTCGCGTCGAGCAGGTCGTAGACGCCGTCCACCAGCGTGCGGCCGTCGTCTGTGCCGGTGATCTTGAGATCGGCGCCGTAGCTGCCGGAGATGTACTGGCGCACGTCGAAGCCGGCCGCGGCCAGCGTCTCGACCTTGAACCGGGTCTTGAGCTCGAGCGCGCGGCGCGGCGCGGCCTCCTTCCCGAACGATTCGTTCCAGCGGATCGACGCGGCCTCCTCGCCGAGGCGGCCTTCGCCGGCGAGGCTCATCCCCTTCTTGTCCACCGACAGCTTGAAGCGGCCGTCGGCGAGATCGAGGCCGAACAGGCCCTTCTTCCAGAAGAACCGCGAGAGATCGGCGTCGGCACGGATCTCGACGCTGTCGAGCTTCACCTCGCGGCCGAGCAGGAAGCGCACGTCGATCGTGGCCTTGACGTCGGCGCCGACGGCGACCGGATTGACGCCGAGCGCGCTCGCGAAGCCGAGCGGCTTGCGGTCGAGCACGCGCAGGATGTCCGCGAGCTTACCCTCGATGGGGGCGACGACGACGAAGTCTTCGTTCTTGCGCTCGAAGCCGAGGATGTCGACCCGGCCGCCGGCGAGCTTCACGCCCTCCAGCTCGCCGCCGGCGATCGCGAATTTCAGGTCCTTCTCGTCGAACGCCGCCGATCCGCTCACGTTGGTGACCGGCGGCAGGTGCTCCATGAAGCGGATCGTGAGGCCGTTGTAGCGGAACGCGCCCTTGACGAGATCGAGCAGCAGCGGCTCGGTCTTGTCGTCGCGCTTGCGCAGCGCGATGCGGAGATCGAGCTGCTCGACCGTGCCCGCGGTGATGTTGGTCGTCACCCAGGCGCGCGCCGAGGGCTTGAGGCCGGCCGGCCAGTATTTCGCGATGGCGGCGGCGGGCAGCGCCGAGAGCGCGAAACTGCCGCTGTAGCTCCATTCGTGCTCGTCGCCGACGAACACGCCGGCGGTGGAAAGCTTCGGCCCCGCGGTGCTGATCTCGAACTTGCCGATGTCGAGGCGGCGGCCGTTGTCGGTGAGCCCGCCGGTGAGCACGAAATCGGCGATCTCGAGCGGCGTGTCGTAATAGCCCGGGATCGCCAGGCTGCCGCGCGTGCCGCGCAGATCGAAGCGGGCGCCGACGATGCGCCCGGTGTCGCGCGCGTCGAACTCGATCGAGCCGCCGAACGGCGTGTCGAACCAGGCCAGCGCGCGCATCGCGCCCCGCGCCGACGCGAACAGTTTCGGCGAGAGGTCCTTGAACTGCACGCCGATGCGGATCGTGCCGTCGGCGCGCCGATGCACGGCCTTCGACGAGAGATGGACGGTGCGCCCGTCGACCGCGAGCTCGAAGCCGATCGCGGCGGTGATGCCGTCGGCGTCGCGCCGGAGCGAGCCGTTGACGCGCATCGCGGTCCATTCGCGGCCGAGATTGGCGTCGTCGACGACGAGCTCGCCGTCGACGATCGCCACCGCTTCCAGCTCGCCCATCGGCCCGGCGGCGCCGTTGCCGCGGTCGCGCGCCAGCGCGCGCAGCAGGCTCGGCAGCATCGGCGCGGCGCTTTTCTGGGTCTGCTTGAGGCCGAGCTCGATACGCCCGTCGGCGGTGCGCACGAGGCGCAGCTCCGGCCGCTGCAGCTTCAGCTCCTTGAGCGCGACTTCGCCGCGCATCAGCGCGCCGACCCCGACCCGCAGCGAGACGCTGGGCACGGTGGCGAGCACCGTGCGGTCCGGCCGCTCGAGGCGGATCTCCGTCGCACGGACGCGCAATCCGTCGCTCCACCCCTCCCAGGCGATTTCGGCGTGGCCGAGCACGACGCGGAACGAGCCGTCGGAGGGCTGCAGCGCGCTCTCGATCTCCGGCCGGAAGCGGTCGATCGCGATGGGGCCCTGCGACAGGCGAATCGCGAGAACCGCGACCGCCGCCACGGCCAGCACGACGACCGCGCCCACGGCGCGGCGCCCCCATTTCGCGATGTTACGTCCGACCTTCAGCAAACGGCGAATCCTGTCCCCGGCGCGAGCCCCGCAAGAGGTTGCCCGGCCTCGCTATGTCGTCTAGTGGTCTCTTACGAAGCCCCGGTCGCGAGAATGCCCAACAATATAGCCAAACCATGGCGAAATGTCCCGCTGCCCGGGCGGCCAGACGCCGCAGCCGTGGGCGCCGAGCGATGGCGGGAAGCGGCGGACAAAGCGCCCGATGCGAGCCTGGGCCGGGCCGCGCGCGAGCTGCTCGACGGCGCGCGCTGGCAGCCGCTGCTGACCGGCGTTTTCGGCTCCAGTCCGTTCCTGACCGAAAGCCTGATCGGCAACCTCGATACCGTGCTCGATTATGCGCAATCGGGGCCCGACGCCGCGCTCGCCCGGGCACTCGCGGCGCTGGAGGGCGACGCCGGCCCCGAGGCCGAGCCGGCCCCGGTCGAGCGCGCGCTGCGCATCGCCAAGCGGCGCGTCTCGCTGGTGACGGCGCTGGCCGACCTCACCGCCGACTGGCCGCTCGAGACCGTCACCCGCACCCTGAGCGAATTCGCCGGCCGCGCGGCCGACATCGCCGCCCGGATTCACGCCCGCCGCCTCGCCCGCGCCGGGGCGATCGCGCTGGCGGGCCCGGGCCTCGACGGCAGCGGGATCATCATCCTCGGCATGGGCAAGCTCGGGGCGTTCGAGCTCAACTATTCGAGCGACGTCGACCTCATCGTCTTCTACGACCCCGAGAAGCTGGCGGCGCCCGAGCCCGACCGCCTGCGCCAGCACATGGTGCGCTTCACGCAGAACGCGATGCAGAGCCTGAGCAACCGCACCGCCGACGGCTACGTGTTCCGCACCGATCTGCGCCTGCGCCCCGACCCCGCCTCCACGCCCGCCGCCGTCTCGGTGCTGGCGGCCGAGGTGTACTACGAGACGATGGGCCAGAACTGGGAGCGCGCCGCGATGATCAAGGCGCGCCCGGTGGCCGCCGACCGCGCCGCCGGCGACGCGTTCCTCGCCCGCCTGCGCCCGTTCGTGTGGCGCCGCAGCCTCGACTTCAACGCGATCCAGGACATCCACTCGATCAAGCGCCAGATCAACGCGCACCGCGGCGGCAACGCGATCGCGGTGCTCGGCCACAACGTGAAGCTCGGCCGCGGCGGCATCCGCGAGATCGAGTTCTTCGCGCAGACGCAGCAGCTCATCTTCGGCGGCCGCGAGCCGGCGTTGCGCCAGCGCGGCACCTGCGACGCGCTGCGCGCGCTCGCCGCCGCCGGCCGCACGCCGCAGGCGGTGTGCGACGAGCTGATCGACTCCTACCGCTTCCTGCGCACGGTCGAGCACCGGCTGCAGATGGTCGACGACCAGCAGACGCACACGCTGCCCGAGACCGACGCGGAGCTGCACGCGTTCGCGCGCTTCTGCGGCTACGAGGGGGCCGAGCCGTTCACCCGCGACCTGCTGTTCCACCTCCGCCGCGTCGAGGACCATTACGGCCATCTGTTCGAGGAGGCGCCGAGCCTCGCCGCGCCGGGCAACCTCGTCTTCACCGGCGTCGAGAACGATCCCGACACGCTCGCGACGATCGCCAAGCTCGGCTACCGCGACCCCGAGACGGTCTCGACCCTGATCCGCGGCTGGCATCACGGCCGCCACCGCGCGATGCGCAGCGCCCGCGCGCGCGAGGTGCTGACCGAGCTCGTGCCGGCGATCATCGCCGCGCTCGCCAAGAGCGTGAACCCCGACGACGCGTTCCGCCGTTTCGACACCTTCATCGCGCAGCTTCCGGCCGGCGCGCAGTTCTTCGCGCTGCTGCACGCGAATCCCGGCCTGCTCGCGCTCCTCGCCGACATCATGGGCAGCGCGCCGCGCCTGGCCGAGCGGCTCGCGCGCCGGCCGATCCTGTTCGACACGGTGCTGTCGCCCGATTTCCACAAGCCGGCGCCGCCGCGCGCGGCGCTGGACGCGGAGCTGGCGGCCGCGGCGGCGGGCGCCGACGCCTACGAAGACAAGCTCGACGCCGTGCGGCGCTGGGCGCAGGACCGCCAGTTCCTGACCGGCGTGCAGTTCCTGCGCGGCGCCGCCGACGCCGCGGCCGCCGGCACCGCGCTGTCCGACATTGCCGATGCGGTGATCGCGCACCTGCTGCCGGCGACCGAGGCCGAGTTCGCGCGCCAGCACGGGCGCATTCCGGGCGCGGCGTTCGCGGTCCTCGCGCTCGGCAAGCTCGGCGGCCGCGAGCTTTCGGCGACCTCCGATCTCGACCTCGTCTTCGTGTACGAGGCGCCCGAGGGCGTCGAGCAGTCCGACGGTGCCAAGCCGCTCGCGGTCAGCCACTACTACGCCCGCTTCGCGCCGCGCCTGCTCAACGCACTGGCGGCGCCGACCGCGGAGGGCAACCTCTATCACGTCGATCTCCGCCTGCGCCCGGCCGGCAACAAGGGCCCGCTCGCCTCGAGCTTCCAGGCGTTCCTGCAATACCAGCAGCGCGACGCCTGGACCTGGGAGCACATGGCGCTGACGCGGGCGCGCTTCGTCGCCGGCGACGCCGCGTTCGGCGCGAAGGTGATGGAGTTCGCGCGCGGGATCCTGACCCAGCCGCGCGATCCCGAGCGCCTGCTCGCCGACGTCGCCGACATGCGCCGGCGCGTGGCCGAGCAGCACGCGGCACGGTCGCCCTGGGAGGTGAAGCACGTGCGCGGCGGCCTCGTCGACGTCGAGTTCATCGCGCAATACCTGCTGCTGCGCCACGCGCACGCGCATCCCGGCATTCTCGCCTCCTCGATCGCCGAGTCCTACGGCCGGCTGGGCGCCGCCGGCCTCGTGCCGGCGGAGCGCGCGGCATCGCTCGCCGCGGCGGCGCGGCTGCTGCAGCAGGTGCAGGCGATGCTGCGCCTCACGATCGAGGAGGGGTTCGACGAAGCGGCGGCGACCGGCGGCCTCAAGGCGGCCCTTGCCCGCGCCGGCGGCGCCGCCGATTTCGACGCGCTGAAGGCGGCGCTGGCCGCGGCGCAGGCCGACGTGCGCCGCGCCTATGCGGAGATCATCGAAGAGCCGGCCGCGCGCCTCGCGGCCAAGCAAACACGGGAGATCAGCCTATGACGGTCGAGATCGGAAAGCCGGCGCCCAAATTCGACATGCCCGCCGACGGCGGCGGCACGGTGTCGCTCGCCGCGCTCAAGGGCCGGCGCGTCGTGCTCTATTTCTATCCCAAGGACGACACGCCCGGCTGCACGACCGAAGCCTGCGACTTCCGCGACGCGCTGCCGGATTTCGCCAAGGTGAAGGCCGCGGTGATCGGCGTCTCGCGCGACAGCGTGGCTTCGCACGAGAAGTTCAAGAAGAAACACGCGCTGCCGTTCGCGCTCGCCTCGGATGCCGACGGCAAGGCCTCGGCCGCCTACGGCACCTGGGTCGAGAAGAGCATGTACGGCCGCACCTACATGGGCATGGAGCGCTCGACCTTCCTCATCGACGAGAAAGGCATCGTCCGCGGCATCTGGCGCAAGATCAAGGTCAAGGGCCACGTCGACGAAGTGCTGAAGGCGGCGAAGGCGCTGTAGTCGGCGCCCGCTCGCGAGGACCGTGCGCGACCGCGATGACCCTGCCGCCGTCGACGCTGGCCGAAGCCGCCGCCGCCGTGCTCGGCACGGCCGATGCGCGGGCGAAGGCGGCGGCGAGCCGGGCCGCGGCCGCGCGCTGGCGTGGGGGCGAGATGGCCGAGATCGGCGCGGCGGCGGCGCCCGGGCGGCCGGCGCGGCCGCCCCGCCCCGAATTGAAGGCGCCGCGCGAGATGCCGCAGCGGCGGGCGGCCGGCACGAGGGCGACTCGCATCGCGCTGCTGCACGCGGTGGCGCACATCGAGCTCAACGCGATCGACCTTGCCTGGGACATCGTCGCGCGCTTCGCGTCGCCGGACCTGCCGCGCGAATTCTTCGACGACTGGGTGCGCGTCGGCGACGACGAGGCGAAGCACTTCCTGCTGCTTTCCGACAGGCTCGCGGCGCTCGGCGCCGCCTATGGCGACCTGCCGGCGCATGACGGGCTCTGGCAGGCCGCGCACGAGACGCGCCACGACCTGCTCGCGCGCCTCGCGATCGTGCCGCTGGTGCTGGAGGCGCGCGGCCTCGACGTGACGCCGGCGATGATCGCGCGCTTCGACCGGCTCGGCGACGCCGAGAGCGCCGCCGCGCTGCGCGTCGTCTACGCCGACGAGATCGGCCACGTCGCCGCCGGCCGGCGCTGGTTCGAATGGCTGTGCGCGCGCCGCGCCGTGCCGCCGGTCGAGACCTGGCGCGCGCTGGTGCGGACGCATTTCCGGGGCGCGTTGAAGCCGCCGTTCAACCACGACGCGCGCGCCCAGGCGGGGTTTTCGAGCGCGTATTACGCGGCGCTCGAAACGTAGGGGCGCGCTGCGCGCGCCCTGTGTCCGCTCGCCCGACCATCGACCCTGGCGCTCCCGGCCGAAGCGCGGCGCGCAATTCCGCTTGCGTTGGCAGGGCGCGCGCAGCGCGCCCCTACGCGCCCGACATCCGTCAGAAATTCTCCACCCACGGCCGCACCTCCACCTCCCACGTCCACGCGCTCCTGTGCTGGCGGTGGATGTGGAGATAGGTTTCGGCGACAGCGTCGGGCTGCAGCAGGCCGTCGGGGCCGCGCTGGGCGGCGCGCTCGTCGCCGCCGGGGCGCGCGATGCCGCCGTCGACGACGAAATGCGCGACGTGGATGTTTTTCGGCGCCAGCTCGCGCGCCATGCTCTGCGCGAGGCCGCGCAGGCCGAACTTGCCCATCGCGAACGACGCCGACTGCGGATAGCCCTTCACGCTGGCCGAGGCGCCGGTGAAGAAGATCGAGCCGCCGCCGCGCTTCAGCATGAGCCGCGCGGCGCGCTGGCCGACGAGGAAGCCGGCGTAGCACGAGACGAGCAGCGCCTTCTTCACCTCGCCCGGATCGACCTCCGCAATCGGCCCGCGCGCGCGATAGCTGGCGTTGTAGACGACCCAGGCGGGCGGGCCGAGATCGCGCTCGACCGCGCCGAACAGGCGCTCGACCTCGGCGGGCTCGGCGGCGTCGCAGGCGTAGACCCGCGCCTTCGTTTCCCTGGCCAGCTCGGCGAGCTTGTCGGTCTTGCGCGCGGCGAGGGCCACGGCCATGCCCTCTCTTGCCGCGAGCCGCGCCAGCGACGCGCTGAGCCCCGGCCCGGCGCCGACGATGAGAACCGTATCCATGATCGCCCCGCTGCTGCTGCGGCCGGAGAGATAGGCGCGCGGCGCCGCGCTGTCCACGGCGCGCGGCACGGCCCCGGCGCTACTCGAGGTCCTTGTCGCCCTTGTTGCGCTTCTTGCCGGAGAGCGAGGCTTCGAGGAATTCGTCGAGGTCGCCGTCGAGCACGGCGCGGGCGTTGCCCTTCTCGACGCCGGTGCGCACGTCCTTGACCATCTGGTAGGGCTGGAGGACGTAGGACCGGATCTGGTGGCCCCAGCCGATGTCGGTCTTGGCGTCCTCGAGCGCGCGCAGCATCTTCATCGCCTGCGCCTTGTTCTGGTGCTGTGAGCGCTCGCTCTGGCACGCGGCGACGATGCCGGTCGGGATATGCGTGACGCGCACCGCGCTCTCGGTCTTGTTGACGTGCTGGCCGCCGGCGCCCGACGCGCGATAGGTGTCGATGCGCAGATCCTTGTCCTGGATCTCGATGTTGATCGCGTCGTCGATCACCGGATAGACCCAGACGCTGGCGAAGCTCGTGTGCCGGCGCGCATTGGCGTCGAACGGCGAGATGCGCACGAGGCGGTGCACGCCCGATTCGGTCTTGAGCCAGCCATAGGCGTTGGGGCCCTTCACCTGGAACGTCGCGGATTTGAGGCCCGCTTCTTCGCCCGGGCTCTCTTCGAGCCACTCGGCCTTGTAGCCGTGCTGCTCGGCCCAGCGGACGTACATGCGCGCGAGCATCTCGGCCCAATCCTGGCTTTCCGTTCCGCCGGCGCCGGCGTGGACCTCGACATAGGCGTCGTTGGCGTCGGCCTCGCCCGAGAGCAGCGCCGCCACCTGCGCCTT
The DNA here is from genome assembly GCA_016792765.1 of Candidatus Odyssella sp. Taxonomy (GTDB): domain Bacteria; phylum Pseudomonadota; class Alphaproteobacteria; order Bin65; family Bin65; genus SBBV01. The sequence goes on along the minus strand of JAEULD010000357.1, from coordinate 3,822 downwards.
GCGCGCGCGGTCGCGCAGCTCGGCCAGCGCCTTCTCGGCCTCGGCGACGAGGCCCGCCTCGCCCTCGGCCTCGGCGAGCGCGATCATGTCGCGATTGTCGTTGAGGCCGCTTTCGAGCGCGCGGAAATCGCCGAGCCTCTTCTCGAGGATCGTGCGCTCGCGCATGACCGATTGCGCGGCCTTGGTGTCGTTCCAGAGATTGGGGTCTTCGGCGCGCGCGTTCAGCGCGGCAAGCTTCTGCTCGACGGCAGCGGGGTCAAAGACGCCCCCTCAGCAAGGCGAGCGACTGCTCGATCTCGCTGACGATGGCTTGGGTCTCGGTTTTCATGGGCGCGTTCCGATGGGCGGCGTTGCCGCGGCAGACGCGTCAGATGGGGCGAAACGCGGCCCCAGTCAAGGTCGCATCTCGCGGCGGCCCGAGGGTCCGCCGCGAGACGCTTCTGGCGCCGGCCCGGGGCCGGCGCCGTTCACCCTCGGACTACGGGAGATTCATCTCCTTGCGCACTTCGTCGACGATCGACGTGTCGACCATCTTCTCGAGCGGCGTCTTCTCCTTGACCATGCCGGCCTGCATCCAGGTTTCCTGCTGGCGCTGGATCGAGGCGGTGTCGATGCGGCCGTACTGCCCGCAGTGCTGCGGGCCCTTGATCTTCGCGATCACCTCTTTCGGGAACTTCGACCACTTGACGGTGGCGTTCAGCGTCTCCTCGGTCCACTTGCCGCCGCCCGCCGTGATGTCCTGGCAGGCCTTGAAGTAGGCGCGGAGGAAGCGCTTGGCGACGTCGCGCTTCTCCGTGAGGAATTTCGGATTCGCGGCGAGATAGCTTTCCTGGAACCACGGCATGACCTGGTAGGACGCCTTCCAGCGCACCGCGAGCCCTTCGACCTCGAGCCGCGTGACGATGGGCTCGACGATCGACAGGAAATCCGCCGCCTTGTTCTGGAAGATCGGCAGCGCATCGCTCACCGCGCGCAGGCGCTCGGTGAACTCGACGTCCTTCATCGAAAGGCCGCCCTGCTTCATCGCCTCGGTGGTCGTGAGGTACACCGGCGATCCCTTGGGGCCGCCCTCCACCTTGTATCCCTTCATGTCGGCGAAGGTCTTGATCTTGCCGCTGTCCCACAGGTCCTTGCGGACCATCAGCCACGACGTGTCGTTCCATCCGTCCTTGCCCTGGGCGTTGGACGCGATGAGCTTCACGCCGAAGCCTTCGGCATACTGGTTGAAGAAGCCGGGGCCGGTCACCATGCCGGCGATGTCCTGATCGCCGCGCGCCAGCATCGGGATCTGGCTCAGCGCCGAGCCGCCGTAGGTGACGTATTCGAGGTCGATCTTCTCGGCCTTGAAGTAGCCCTTGTCGATCGCGAGGAAGAACGGCAGCCAGCTATAGATCTGCGGGTTGAACGAAACCCGCACCTTGTCCTGCGCCTGGGCGGCGACGGCCGCGCCCAGCGCCAGCGCGGCCACGGCCGCGGACTGCACGATTTTCTTCAGCATTCCTTCCTCCCTTGGAAATGGGGCGGCTTGCCCCGGACGTCATCTTTCGCGCATCGTCGCGGTCGGCGTTTCGCCGAAATGCGCGCGGTAGTCGCGGCAGAACCGGCTCACGCTCGTGTAGCCCGCGGCAAGCGCGATTTCCGTCACCGTCCGGCGCGCCGGGCCGGCGCGGCGCAGGGCCGCGCGCGCGCCGTCGAGGCGGACGTGCTTCAGATACTTCATCGGCGAGACGCCGAGCGTGCGCCGGAAGCCGTAATAGAGCGCGCGCGGGCTGACGCCGGCCAGCGCCGTCATCTCGGCCGCGGTGACGGCGCGCGCCGCGTTGGCGCGGATGAATTCCTGCACCCGGCGCACGTAATAGGGCGCGGCCGGCGATTGCGGCTGCGCGAGCCGGGCCGAAAGATTGTGCGGGAAGCTCTGCGCGACGAGGAGGATCAGCGTCCGCTCGCAGGCGCGCGCCGTGGCCGGATCGGAGATGCAGGGCCGCGCCTCGCCGGCGTCGCGGCAGAGCATCGCGACGAAGCGCGCGAGCGTCGGCACGCTCGCGAGGTCCACGACGACGCGCGGCTCGAACTCGATCATCGGATCGGCGAGCGGGCCGTACTCGTCGGCCAGCGTCCGCGTCAGCATCTGGCGCGTGATCTGGATGACGAGCAGCTCGGCATCCTCGCGATAGCGCTTCTGCGTGTAGTTGGCCGAGCCGACGAGCGCGATCTGTCCGGGCGAGACCGCGATCCGCGCCTGGCCCTGAACCACCTCGATGGCGCCGCGGAACGGCACGAACAGGAAATACTCGCCTTCGCGCGGCCGCGTCGAAACGATCTGGTTTCCGGTGGAACAGTCGATCTGGAAATAGTCGAAGGTCGTGCGGCCGAGCTGCGCGCGCGCCCTGCGGAAGCCGCGGAACTCCCCGCCCGGATCGATCGAGAACTCGGCCGGGGCCGCGTTGAGCTTCGTGAAGTGCGGCGCCACGGCGCGCAGGCTCTCGGTCTCGAATTCGAGCGCCGCGCGCGGAAACGCGAACTCTCCGAGGAAGCTCGCCGGGCCCGGCCCGGAGGTCTGCTCCATGTCCCGCGCCTGCATCGCCGTCACCGCTTCGCCGGTTTCTGCCAGGGCGTGATCCAGCGCTCGAGCCAGTCCATCAGCAGGTAGCAGGCGGCGCCGAGCAGCGCGCCCACGACGAGGCCCGCCATCGAGCGCGACAGCGACAGAACCTGCCACGAGTTCCAGATGATGTAGCCGAGCCCTTCGGTGCTGACCAGGAACTCGACCGCGACCGTGCCGAGCAGCGCCAGGCCGAGCGAGACGAGGCCGCCCGCCATCAGCGACGGCAGCACGGCCGGCAGCGTCACCGTGAAATAGAGGTGCCGCGGCTTGACGCCGAAATTGCGCGCCACGTCGCGGTAGATCGGCTCCACGTTCATCACCGCGGCCATCGCCGTGATCAGCATCGTGAAGAACGGCCCGATCGCGATCATCAGCATGTTCGAGGTCTCGTTGAGCCCGACCAGGATCAGCACGAGCGGGAACAGCGCGATGCGCGGGATCGGATAGAGGATCGCGACGAGCGGATTGAGGACGATGCGCACCGGGCGGAACAGCCCCATCGTGAGGCCGAGCAGCACGCCCGGAATCGTGCCGACGACCATGCCGACCAGGAACCGCAGCGTCGTGATGCCGGTGTGGCGCAGCAGGTCGTCGTTCTTGATCATGTCCCAGATCGTCGCCGCGACCTTGGTCGGCGCCGGCAGGACGCGCGCGTCGATGAAATTGTTGCGGGCCGCGACCTCCCACAGCCCGAACAGCACGATCGGGCTGCCGAACCGCATCAGGAACCATTTGATCGACGCCCACGTCGCGCCGTTGCGACTGCGATCCCCGTTGGGCGGTCCGGCCATGCCCTATTCTCCCCGCGCCGCCAGCACTTCTTCGCGCAGCGACTCCCACACCAGCCGCCGCACCTCGATGAAATCGGGGTTGTTGCGCAGCTCGAGCGCGTTGCGCGGGCGCGGCAGGCGCACGTCGAACAGCGCCTTGATGCGGCCCGGGCGGTGGCTCATCACCGCCACGCGGTCGCCGAGCACCACCGCCTCGTCGAGGCTGTGGGTGATGAAGATCACGGTCTTGCGCGTCTCTTCCCAGAGCTTCAGCAGGTCGTCCTGCACCAGCATCTTGGTCTGCTCGTCGAGCGCGCCGAGCGGCTCGTCCATCAGCAGGATCGCGGGGTCGTTGGCGAAGGCGCGCGCGAGGTTCACGCGCTGGCGCATGCCGCCCGAAAGCTGGCGCGGATAGGTGCGCTCGAAGCCGGCGAGACCGAGCTTGGC
>JAEULD010000327.1 GCA_016792765.1 Candidatus Odyssella sp. | reverse complement strand
GCGCATAGCCGCGCGCTACGACCGGCTCTGCGATCTCTTCAGCCTGCGCATCCACCGGCTCTGGAAATCGGCGATGGCGCGCGCGATCGCGGCGCATCGGGGCGCCGTCGTGCTCGACGCGGCGAGCGGCACCGGCGACATCCCGCTGCGCGTGCTGCGGCGGCTCGGCGGGGGCGGAGCCGGGCGCACGATCTGGGTCACCGATCTCTGTCCCGAGATGCTGGCCATCGCGCGGCGCAAGCTCGCAGGCCGCGGCGAAGCGGTGAAGATCGCGGTCGCCGACGTCTATGCGCTCGCGGCGTTTCCCGCCGCGTCGGTCGATCTCTTCTCGATCTCGTTCGGCATGAAGATCTGCGACCGCCGCCGCGTGCTGGCCGAGGCGTTCCGCGTCCTGAAGCCGGGCGGAACGTTCTTCTGTCTCGAGGCGGCGCGCATCCCGTTCGCGCCTCTGCACGCGCTCTATCTCGCCTACATGCGTTGGTGCCTGCCGCTGATCGCGCGCATCGCGACCGGCGGCGATGCCAGCGCCTACGACTACCTCGTGCGCGGCATCCACGAATTCCCGGACCAGCGGGCGTTCTGCGGCGAGATGGAGAGCTTCGGCTTCCGCGACGTCGGCTATCGCAACATGACGCTCGGGATCGTGGCCCTGCACCAGGGCACGAAGCCCTCGTAGCGGCGGGCCGGCGACCGGCCCCTACGGCTCGCCGCTGCCGAGCTTCACCCGCGTCAGGTGCGCGTAGATCGGCCCGTATTGCGATTCGAAGCGAAGCTGCGCCGGGAGCCACAATCCGGCGCCCTCGTGGCGGGCCACCCAGAGCGTGGCCGGCGGCAGCGGCTCCGGAGACTGGCGGAAATGCTTCTCCTCGTAGCCGGCGAGGCGCTTCGCGTGCAGCTCGCAGACGAAGGCCTGCCGGCCGAGGCCGGCGCTGCGCGGGGCGGGCGTGCGCTCGCTGCCGGAATGCGCGAGCCGCACGTCGGTGCGGCGCAGCCCTTCGAACACCTGGGCCTTGTAGGCGCAGCCCTTGGCGTCGGGCGCCATCGCGAACGCGGCGAAGCTGGCCGAGAGCGGGTCGAGCGTCGCCGCCTTGAGCGCGTCGGGCACCGGCGGGCGCTTGCCGGGGCTTTCCGGCGGCATCACCGAGACCGCGGGCGGGCCCTTGGCGGCGTAGGCCAGCGTGATGCGGCGCGTCTGGCGGCGGAACGTGTTGGCCTGCGCGAAGTGCTCGGGCTGGACCGCGCCTTTCGCGAGGCGCCCGTTCGTTTGCCATTCGATCGTGGTGCTGTTGGCGAGGCGCGCGATGCCCTGGGCCTCGGCCTGGAAGCGGACGCGATAGCGTTCGCCGTTCCACGCGATCGCGACCGTGCCGGAATAGACCGGCAGGCCGAGCCAGGTGACGATGTATTCGGCCTCGAGCCGCTTGCCGGCCGAGGCCGGCTCCGCGCCGTGTGCGGCCCCGGCCAGAAGCGCCAGGGCGGCGGCGGTAGCGGCAGTTGTTCGCATCATCGCGTTGCCTTGTGTGTGCCAGCGATCTTACGCCCGGCGGCGCCGGAGCGTGCCTCCGGCCCTTGTTCGGCGGCCTTTCGACGCTAGGTTACCACCGTCATGACGCCTCCTCCCCCGAAATCCGGCGCCAAGAAGGAAAAGGGCCCCGAGCCCGGCTATGGCCGCCGCGCGCTCGCGACGCTGCTGCCCTATCTCTGGCCGAAGGCGCCGGCCGAAGACTGGCTCGAGCTGCGCTTCCGCGTCGCGGCCGCGATGGCCTGCCTGGTGCTGGCCAAGGTCACGGTCGTCTACGTCCCGATCCTGTTCAAGGAGGCGGTCGACGCGCTGACGCCCACCGGCGGGGCCGCCGTGGCCGCGGTGCCGGTCGCGGTTCTGCTCGCCTACGGCGCCGCGCGCGTCTTCGGCGTCGCCTTCGCCGAGCTGCGCGACGCGATCTTCGCCAAGGTCGCCCACCGCTCGATGCGCCAGCTCGCGCTGCGCACGTTCCGCCACCTGCACGCGCTGTCGCTGCGCTATCACCTCGAGCGGCAGACCGGCGGCCTCTCGCGGGCCATCGAGCGCGGCACCAAGGGCATCGAGAACCTGCTGTCGTGGACGCTGTTCACGATCTTCCCGACGATCGTCGAGATTCTGCTCGTCACCGTCGTCCTCTGGGCGATGCTCGACGCCTGGTTCGCCCTGATCGTGCTGGTCACGGTCGCGGTCTACGCCGCCTACACGGTGGCCGTCACCGAGTGGCGCATCAAGTACCGCCGCCAGCTCAACGAGAGCGACAGCGACGCCAGCACGAAGGCGATCGACAGCCTGCTCAACTACGAGACGGTCAAGTATTTCGGCAACGAGGAGCACGAGGCCAACCGCTTCGACAAGGCGATGCGCCGCTACGAGCGCGCGGCCGTGCTGTCGGACCAGAGCCTCTCGCTGCTCAACGTCGGCCAGGGCTTCATCATCGCGGTGGGCCTCACGCTCGTGATGTACCGGGCGGGCGCCGGCGTCGTCGCCGGCACCATGACGGTCGGCGAGTTCGTGCTCGTCAACGCCTACCTGCTCCAGCTCTACCAGCCGCTCAACATGCTCGGCTTCATGTATCGCGAGGTGAAGCAGGCGCTGGTCGACATGGAATCGATGTTCAGCCTGCTGCGCGTCCACCGCGAGATCCAGGACAAGCCGGGCGCGCCGCCGCTCGCGGTCGCGGGCGGCGAGGTCGCGTTCGACCGGGTGAAGTTCCGCTACGAGGAGCGCCGCTCGATCCTGCACGAGGTCTCGTTCAGGGTGCCGGCCGGCAAGACGGTCGCCATCGTGGGGCCCAGCGGCGCCGGCAAGTCCACGATCTCGCGCATCCTGTTCCGCTTCTACGACGTGGAGGGCGGCTCGGTCCGCATCGACGGGCAGGACATCCGCGACGTGACGCAGGCGAGCCTGCGCAACGCGATCGGCATCGTTCCGCAGGATACGGTGCTGTTCAACGACACGCTCTACTACAACATCGCCTACGGCCGCCCCGGCGCCACGCGCGAAGAGGTGGAGGAGGCGGCGCGGCTCGCGCATCTCCATCACTTCATCGCCAACCTGCCCGACGGCTACGAGGCGATGGTCGGCGAGCGCGGCCTGAAGCTTTCGGGCGGCGAGAAGCAGCGCGTCGCCATCGCGCGGACGATCCTGAAACGGCCGCGCATCCTGATCTTCGACGAGGCCACCTCGGCGCTCGACACGCACACCGAGAAGGAGATCCAGTCCAATCTCCGCGAAGTGTCGGCCGACCGGACGACGCTCGTGATCGCGCACCGCCTGTCGACGATCATCGACGCCGACGAGATCATCGTGCTCGACAAGGGCCGCATCGTCGAGCGCGGCCGCCACGGCGAGTTGCTGGCCGGCGACGGCGTCTACGCCGCGCTCTGGCGGCGCCAGCAGGAAGCGGCGGGCGGCGAGGCGGCGAAGGAGGCGCCGGAGCTGCCGGCGCCCGGCCCCGAGCCGGCGGCGGCCGACGAGCGGCTCGTGGCCGCCGCGGCGCGATAGCGGCCATGACGCGGCCGGTGCTCACGCATGTCGCGCTGCATTGCCGCGATTTCGCGAAGAGCGTCGCGTTCTACCGCGACTTCTGCGGCCTCGTGCCGGTGCACGAGCGGCATGACGCCGCCACCGGCGCCGCGGTCGCCTGGCTCGCCGAGCCCGGCCGCGAGAAGGAGATGATCTTCGTTCTGATCTCGGGCGCGCCGGAGCGCGCGCCGCGGGCCGAGCTCGACTACGGCCATCTCGGTTTCGCGCTCGACTCGCGCGCCGCCGTCGACGCGATCGCCGCGCGTGGCCGCGCGGCCGGGTGCCTGCTCTGGCCGCCGCGCGAGGAGCCCTATCCGGTCGGCTACTACTGCGGCGTCGCCGACCCCGACGGCAACGCGGTCGAGTTCAGCTACGGCCAGCCGCTCGGGCCCGGCGCGTAATTTCGGTTTCGGGGCGCGCGGGCGCGGTCTAGGCTGGGCCTCCCGAAACTTCGCCATCGGATCGGAATTGGCCATGCGCCGACTGGCGCCCGTGCTGGCACTGCTGTGTCTCGTCGACCTCGCCGCCGCCCGCGCGCAGGAAGCGCCGGCGCCCGCGGCGTCGCTCAAGGGCAAATTCCTCGCGGCCGATCCGGCCATGCCCGACGCGCGCTTCGCCGGCACCGTGATCTACGTGATCGCGCATTCGGCCGCGGGCGCGGTCGGCATCGTCGTCAACCGGCCCGGCGCGACGCGCCCGATGGCCGACGTGCTGCGCGCGTTCGGCGTTCCGCCGGTCGCGGGCAAGGAAGATGCGACGCTCGATCTCCACTGGGGCGGCCCGGTCGAAGGCGATCACGTGATGCTGCTGCATTCCGACGAGTACAAGGCGCCGTCGACGGTCGCCGTGGCGCCCGGCGTCGCGCTCTCGGTGCCGAAGGACGCGTTGGGCGATATCGCCGCCGGGCGCGGGCCGCGCCAGTTCATCGTCGCCGTCGGCTATGCCGGATGGTCGGCGGGGCAGCTCGAGCGCGAGATCGAGATGAAGGGCTGGGCGGTCGTCGCCGGCGGCGCCGAGCTGCTGTTCGATTCCGACGTCGCCGGCAAGTGGCGCCGCGCCTGGGCGCGGCGGACCCAGGATCTCTGACGCGGCCGTTCAGAAGGCGTCGTTGGGCCGCAGCGGCGCGATGGGCTGAGGCGCCGTCCCCGAGCCCGGCTGGACGAAGCTGACGGCCGCGTTCTGCGCCGTCGAGAGCGCCCGGCCGGGCGCCGAATTGAACTGGCCCATGCACAGCGCCCATTCCTCGAGCGACGCGGGGTCGGCGCCCAGCTTCACCGCCAGCGCGCGCACCAGCGTCTGCAGGCTCATCACCTTCTCGCGCAGCTCCGCGATCTCCGCGCGCGTCGCGAAGAGGGGAACGAGGTCCTGATGTGCGTCGAGGCCCGTCTCACGCCCTGCCATGTCCCGCTCCTGTACCCGTTGCGGCGCCGGTGCCTGCGCTGCGCGCAGCGTCCGGCGCGGAGCCGGCGCCCGGTTCTCCGGGTCTGGCCGGCTCCGAAAGTATCGGACGGGCGGCAGGGAATTCGCAAGACGCGGCCTGCCGCCCCTGCGCCGTCCGCCCATCGGCGCCGTTGCCGCCGGCTCCTCGCCACTTATGTAGTATCGGTTGCAACCGCGTCCAGGTGAACGCATGGCCGACCTCGCACGACGCCTTCCCGACAATGCGCCGGGGCCGTTCTTCGTCGATGCCGGCTGCATCGATTGCGACACCTGCAACTGGCTGGCGCCCGCGGTGTTCGACGGCGCGCCCGCCGGCGGCGGCCATTCGCGCGTGCACCGGCAGCCCGGCGACGCGGCGGCGCGTCTGCGCGCCGAAATGGCGCTACTCGCCTGCCCGGTCGGCGCGATCGGCACCGAGCAGAAGCACGATCTCGCCGCCGCGCGCGCCGCGTTTCCCGAACGCGTCGCCGGGGAGGTCTATCACCTCGGCTATCACGCCGAGGCGAGCTTCGGCGCCGCGAGCTACCTGCTGCGGCGGCCCGGAGGCAACGTGCTCGTCGATTCGCCGCGCTTCACCGCGCCGGTCGTGGACGCGCTCGAACGCCTGGGCGGTGTGGCGCTGATGCTCCTCACCCATTGCGACGACGTCGCCGACCACGCGCGCTTCCGCGCGCATTTCGGCTGCGCCCGCGTCCTGCACGAGGCTGACGTCGCGCACGGCACGCGCGACGTCGAGATCAAGCTCGCCGGCGAAGCGCCGGTGGCGCTCGGGCCCGGCCTGCTGGCGATCCCGGTTCCCGGCCACACGCGCGGTTCCGCCTGCCTGCTGGCCGACGAGACGTTCCTGTTTACCGGCGACCACGCCGCCTGGAGCCCCGAGCGCGGGCACATCTACGCGTTTCGCGATGCCTGCTGGCACGACTGGCAGGAACTGCGCCGCTCGATGGCGCGGCTGGCGGGGCACCGTTTCGAATGGATCCTGCCCGGCCATGGCCGACGCTGCCATTTTCCCGCGGCGCGCATGCGCGCCGAACTGCAGCGCTGCCTCGATTGGATGGCGGCGGCGTAGGCGCGATCCGCGCACGCCCGGCTGGCACGCGGCCGAGGACTTTCGCAGCGGCGGCAAATCTGATTGGCTGCGCGCGAAAGCGAGGGAATCGCGCGTGACACGGGCCGTGGCGCCGATCGCCAAGGACGACAAGATCGCAGCGCTGGCCGCGGGCCTGCGCGGCGGCGACCGGCGCGCGCTCGCGCGGGCGATCACGCTCGTGGAATCGACGCGCGCCGACCATCGCGCCGAGGCCAATGCCCTGCTCGCCGCGCTGCTGCCGCACACCGGCCGCTCGATCCGCCTCGGCATCACCGGCGTGCCCGGCGTCGGCAAGTCCACCTTCATCGAGGCCTTCGGCCTGCACGTGATCGGGCAGGGGCACCGCATCGCCGTGCTGGCGATCGATCCGAGCTCCAAGCGCGGCGGCGGCTCGATCCTCGGCGACAAGACGCGCATGGAGCAGCTGGCGCGCAGCGAGGCGGCGTTCATCCGGCCGTCGCCGGCCGGCACCACGCTCGGCGGCGTGGCGCGCCGCACGCGCGAGGCGATGCTCGTCGCCGAAGCGGCCGGGTTCGACGTCGTCATCGTCGAGACGGTCGGTGTCGGCCAGTCCGAAACGGCGGTCGCCGAAATGGTCGACATGTTCCTGCTGCTGCTGCCGCCGGCCGGCGGCGACGAATTGCAGGGCATCAAGCGCGGCATCGTCGAGCTGGCCGATCTCATGGTGGTGACGAAGGCCGACGGCGACCTGCTGCCGGCCGCGGGCCGCACGCAATCCGAATATCAGCACGCGCTGCGCCTGCTGCGCCCGTCGGCGCCGGGCTGGACGCCGTCGGTGCTGATGAGTTCCGCCGTCTCCGGCAAAGGCATCGCCGAGGTGTGGGAGGCGGTCGGGCGCTACCGCGCCGCGGTCGCCCAGGCCGACGCGCTCGCGCGCCGCCGCGCCGATCAGGCCCGCGCGTGGATGTGGAGCGAGATTTCCGAGGGCCTGCTCGCCGCGCTGCGCGAGCACGAGGGCGTGCGCGCCGAGCTGAAGAAGCTGGAGCACGCGGTCGCCGAGGGGCGCCTGACGCCGGGCGCCGCCGCCGATCGCGCGATCGACGTGTTTCTCGCCGGCGCGAAAGCGCGCTGAGCCGGGCGCCGGGCGCGGCAGGGCGCCGCTTGACGCGGGCGCCGGCCATCGCCTATGAACGCGCCAGCTGCCGGGCCGCTTCGCCCGGCAAACCGTTTTCAGCGCGATTTCAAGAGCTTAGGAGCGAGCCCATGGCCCGCCGTTGCATCATCACCGGCAAGGATCCGCTTGTCGGCCACAATGTCAGCCATTCGAAGCGCCGCACGAAGCGCCGCTTCCTGCCCAACCTCCAGGTCGCTTCGCTGTGGAGCGACAGCCTCAACCTTCCGGTCAAGCTGCGGATTTCCACCGCCGGGCTGCGGACCGTCGAGCACAATGGCGGCATCGACGCGTTTCTCATCGATACGCCGGACGCGAAGCTGTCGGCCGAGGCGCGCCGCCTGAAGCGCCGCGTCGAGCGCGCGAAAGAGAAGCGCGCCGCGGCGGCCTGAGCCGCCGAAATTCGCCGAGACGCCAAAGCCCGCCGCGAGGCGGGCTTTTTCGCGACCGCGCGGGGGAACGCGCGATCTCGCCGCCGGTCCCCTATTGCGGCTGCGGCGGCGCCGCCGGCGCTTCTTCCGTCACCGCGAACATCAGCAGCAACGTGCGCTGCAGCGGGTTGAAGTTGTCGTCCGACATCACGTAGATCAGCGCCTCGCGCGCCGCGCCGCGGCGGATCGCGACCGACTCGAAATTCTCGGTGGTCAGCGGCGGGGCCAGCTCCGCCAGCTCGCGGCCCTCGACGCGCCGGCGAGGCGCGATCGCGTTGCGCGGCACCCGCACGAAGCGCGCGACGCTGCCGGAGGCCGCGCTGTAGCGGTGCTCGATGACCAAGAGGTCGCCGGCGGGCATCAGGCCCGCCGCGGTCACGCGGAAGCCCGGCTTGCGGACATAGCCGAACGGCTCCCACACGCCGCCGCGGCCGACCCAGGCGGCGAGCGCGCCGCCGCCCGCGGTCATGCGCTCGGCGATCGCGACGAGAAAGCCGCGCCCGACATGGACCAGTGCTTCGAGGCCGCCATTGGGCGGCGCCTCTTCGAGGCCCTCGGGAATCGGGAACGCGACCGGCGGCTTGCTGAACGGCGGCGAGGCCTCGGGATAGTGCAGGATGCGATGCCGGCGCTCGAACGGCACCAGCATCGAGCCGTCGGGCAGCACGGCGAGGTCTTCCGCGTCGCGATCGGCTCCGGTGAGCGGCTGGCCGTCTTCGCCGATCAGCGCGCCCATCTCCGCCTGGCCGGCGCCGGTCAGCCGCCCGTTCCGGTCGTAGAGCAGGCGCAGCCGCAGCCACGCGCCGCGGTCCGAGACCGCGAGCAGCGCGGCGCCGTCGGTGCTCACGTGGATTCCCGAGAACCCGCCGAACCGCGGGTCGGTCGAGCGCAGCGCGATGCCGCCGCGAAATTCGAGCTGGCCGATCCGCCGCGCCGCCGGATCGCGCGGATCGAGCGGCACCGACTGCGAGAAGACGACGACCGGGGCGGGCGCGGGCGGATCCTGCGCGAACGCCGCGGCGGCGAACGTCGCCGCCAGAAACAACGCTGCGATGCGGCGAAACATTCGGCTCCGGTTACCGATCGAAAACCGCCGGCGAAAGCGATCCGCTTCCGAATCGCGCGGCGCGCGATGCGGCGGAAGCCTGGCCCGTGTCGCGCGTCGATAACATATTCGTGAGCCTCTGGTCACGCCCCGCCGCGCGCGGGCATGCTCCGCGCGCGCAATGCGGGGAAGAACGGCGCCGGCGCCGTGTCGTTTTCCCGCGCACGCCTTTTTCCAATTCGGGAGGACACACGATGGAACGCATTTCCGACGCCAAAGCCGAACACGTCAGCCTGGTGCCCGACGCGCCGCTGTCGCGGCGCGGCTTCGTCGTCACGTCGATCGCCACGGGTTTCGCGGCGGCGGCGGGCCCCGTCGCGGCGCAGTCCGTGATCAAGACCGACACCGCCGGCCTCGAGGCGAAAGAGATCAAGATTCCGACCAAGGACGGCAACATCCCCGGCTACGTCGCCATGCCGGCGCAGGGCAGCAATTTCCCGGTCGTGATGGTCGTCCAGGAGATCTTCGGCGTGCACGAGCACATCCAGGATCTGTGCCGCCGCCTCGCCAAGTCGGGCTACCTCGCGGTGGCGCCCGAGCTCTACGCGCGCCAGGGCGATCCGCGGAAATACACCATGCAGGAGATCCAGAAGCTGATCTCCGAGATCGTCGCGAAAGTGCCCGACGCGCAGGTGATGAGCGATCTCGACGCCACGATGGAATGGGCGGGCAAGAACAAGGGCAACGCCGACAAGGTCGCGATCACCGGTTTCTGCTGGGGCGGCCGCATCGTGTGGCTGTACGCCGCGCATTCGGCGAAGCTCAAGGCCGGCGTGGCCTGGTATGGCCGCGTCGTCGGCCAGGCGAGCCCGCTGACGCCGAAGAACCCGATCGACGTCGTCGCCGACATCAAGGCCCCGGTGCTCGGCCTCTATGGCGGCAAGGACCAGGGCATTCCGAACGACACCGTCCAGATGATGGAATCGGAACTCAAGAAGGCCGGCAAGAAGGCCCAGATCGTGATGTATCCGGAGGCGCCGCACGGCTTCAACGCCGACTTCCGTGCCACCTACCGCGAGGCCGACGCCAAAGACGGCTGGAAGCGCATGCTCGACTGGTTCAAGGCCAACGGCGTCTCGTAAGGCCAGCGCTTCGAAACGGGTGAACGGGGGGCGGGTTGCGGAATCCGCCCCCTTCTCTTTAGGCGCGCCCCTACGCGGTCCACGCCCGCTACAGCCGTTTCTCGTAGCAGAGGCTCGCCGGATCGGACTTGTAGGGCGGGAAGGGCTCGATCTTCCGGAACCCCCAGCGCTCGTAGAGCCTGATCGCCGCGTGCTGGTGCACGCCGGTCTCGAGGCGCAGCAGCGCGCAGCCGTTCGCGCCCGCATGCGCGGCGAGGTGCTCCAGCATCGCCAGGCCGAGGCCGCGCCCGCGCCACGCGTCGCGCACGAACATGCGCTTCAGCTCGCCGAAGCCCGGATAGAACTGGATGCCGCCGCACGCGGCGGGAACGCCCTCGGCGCGCGCGACGAAGAAATGCACGCCTTCGCGGATCAGCTTCTCGACGCTGTAGCCGTGTCGGCTCTCGGCGGCGTAGAGCGGGCTGAGCACGGCCTCGAGCTCGCCGATCAGCAGCATCGCGTCGGCAGTGTCGGGCCGCTCGCGCGCGATCGCGATGCCGGTCATCCGACTACTTCGCGGTCAGGCGGCCGTCGACGCGCGCCGCGACCTTGCCCCGCTGCTTGACGTAATCGATGACGACGCCGGCCATGAGCGGCCCCGCATTGGCGTCGACGATGCGCTTCAGATTCGCCAGCATCGCGTAGCCGTCGCCGCCGGCGGCGAGGAAATCGTTGACGGCGAGCCGGTAGGTGCGGTCCGGCTCGAGCGCCGCGTCGCCGACGAGCACGCTCTCGATGCGCCGGCCGGCCGGCTTCGCCGGATCGTAGACGACCTTGACGCCCGATACCTGCGCGAAGCCGCCGAATTCCGTGCCGGCGCGCGAAAGGCCGTGCTCGAGCATGGCCTTGATGTCGGAGCCCTTGGCTTCCAGCACGAGCACGACGTTGCCGAACGGCATCTCCGAGAAGATGTCGCGCGCGCTGATGGTGGAGCCGGCCGGATAATCCTTGTTGCCGCGCAGCCCGCCGCCGTTGACGATCGCGACGTCGGCGCCGGTGGCGCCGCGGACCGCGTCGGCGACGAGGTTGCCGATCGCCGCCTCGCGCAGGCGCACCGTGGCCGCGTGGCTGTCCATCGGCGTCTCGGTCGTGCCGATCGGCTGCCCCATTTCGCGCTCGAGCTGCTGCTCGTACTTGCGCACCGTCGCCTGCACGCCGGGGTCCGCCACCACGCCGTAATTGGCGACGAGGCGCCAGGACGGGATCGTCCGCGTCTCGCCCTTCTCGATCACGACGTCGAGGTCGGCCACGCCGAGGAACTCCGCGTCGCTGCCGGCCTTGAGGATCAGAACGCCGCGTTCGTACACCGTGATCGGAATGTGCTCGTGGCCGCCGAGGACGAGGTGGAGGCCGCGCACCTCGCGCACGAGCTGCTGGTCCTCGACGAGATTCATGTGCGTCACGGCGACGACGACCTGCGCGCCGTCGCGCTTCAGCCGATCGACCGCGGCGCGCGCGGCCGGCAGGAACGGCGCGAACGTCACCGGAAGGCCGCCGCGCGTGTAGAGGCGCGCCTCCGGCGTCACCAGGCCGAAGAAGCCCACCTTCACCGGCCCCATCTGCACGACGTGGGTCGCCGCCACGCCGGCGAACACCTTGCCGTCGGCGCCGAGCACGTTGGCGCCGAGCCAGGGAAACTTCGACTCGCCGAGGCGCTGCGCGAGCACGTCGAGGCCGAAGTCGAACTCGTGGTTGCCGAGCACCGCCACCTGGAGGCGCAGCGCGTTGGCGATCTCGATCATGTGCGCGCCCTTCGTGATGCCCGAGAGCAGCGAGGGCGAAATGAGATCGCCGCCGAAGGTGAGCACGGAAAGCGGCGCGCGGGCGCGCTCGCGCTGGATCAGCGTCGCCATCGGGCCCATGCCGCCGAGTCCGCGGCGCGGCGAGATCTGATAGGCGTCGTTGAAATGCAGGAAGGTGAGCCGCGTCGCGATGCGCTGATCCTGCGCCGCCGCCGGCCGCGCGAGCGCCGCCGCGGCGAGGGCGAGGACGAGCGAAAGGGCGAGCGATCGGACGCGCAACAGCACGCTGGTTCTCCCCGGTCGGATCAGCGGAATGCCGCTTCAAGATGCGCCCGGAGCGCGGGCGCGGGCAAATCGAAAGCGGCGGCGAAGATGCCGCAGAGGGCGTCGACGTCCGCGGCGCCGGCCGTGCTGCCGCTGTGGGCGAAGTAATGCGCCACGTGCCGTGCCGCGTGCGCGGCGCGCTCCCCGGCGCCGAGGCCGGGCCGCGCCGGCGCCTGCGCCGCGGTGGAAGCCGCCAGCGCGAGCTGCTCCACGTGCTCGGCGTCGATCTCGACCTTCTGGAGGCGCGCGCGCAGCGCCTGCACCAGGCCGGCCTCGATCGGCGCGAAGCCGGATTTGAGCTGCCGGCGCAGCGGGCGCAGCGTGCGCACCACCTCCTCGTGCCAGCCCGCCACCGCGTCGAACGCGGCGGCGAGCGCCTCGCGCGGCGCCGGCCCGCGGCCGCTCTCGCCGAGCCACAGGCAGAACAGCAGCGCGTTCACGTCGAGGCCGTGCCGCTCCTGCAGGTCGAGGCAGGCCGGCGCCACGCCCGGCTTGGCGTAGAGCGCGATGGAGAAGTCCCAGAACGGGTGCTGCGGAAAATCCATGAGGGGTGACGGGCAGGGGGCCGAAGCGCTATCTTCTAGGCCGAAATCGCGCGCTCCGGAACAGGGGCGGCCGGCACGAGGACGGTGGAGCGGACGGCGCCTTGAAGCTCGACGACGAACAGCGCGACCTGCTGATGCGCAAGCTCGAGGAAATGCGCACCGAGCACCGCGACCTCGACGACGTGATCGCGCGCGTCACCGAAGAGGCCCCGTTCGACCAGCTCCGCGTCCAGCGCCTGAAGAAGCGCAAGCTGATGCTCAAGGACCAGATCGCCCACATCGAGAGCATGCTGCTGCCCGACATCATCGCGTGACTCTGTCGCCTTGCGGGCGCGCGTCGCGGCCGTATAGTCGCAGCCCTTTTCCGGCCCGGGAGAGACGAGAATGCCCCGCCGCCCGCCGCCCGTCGCGATCGTGATGGGCAGCCAGTCCGACTGGGAGACGATGCAGGAAGCCGCCGCCGTGCTGAAGGAGCTCGGCGTGCGCCACGAAGCGCGCATCGTCTCGGCGCACCGCACGCCCAAGCGCATGTTCGCGTTCGCCGACGGCGCCAGGCGGGCGGGCGTCAAGGTCGTCATCGCCGGCGCGGGCGGGGCGGCGCATCTGCCGGGCATGATCGCCTCGCTGACCACGCTGCCCGTGCTCGGCGTGCCGGTCGAGAGCCGGGCGCTGAAGGGGCTCGATTCGCTGCTGTCGATCGCGCAGATGCCGGGCGGCGTGCCGGTCGGCACGCTCGCCGTCGGCAAGGCTGGCGCCAAGAATGCCGGCCTGCTCGCCGCGTCGATCCTGGCGCTCGAAGACGACGGCCTGGCGCGCCGGCTCGCGGCGTGGCGCGCCAAGCAGACGGCGTCCGTCAAGAAAAAGCCGGTCTGAGCGCGGCGCGCGGCGATGACGGCGCCCATGATTCCTCCCGGCTCGACGATCGGCATCCTCGGCGCCGGCCAGCTCGGCCGCATGACGGCGCTGGCGGCGGCCG
>JAEULD010000273.1 GCA_016792765.1 Candidatus Odyssella sp. | reverse complement strand
GATTTCGTTCGGCGTGTAGACGACGCCGAGCCTATCGGCCTTCTTCCTGTCGTAGACCTTGTAGAAATTCTCGTAGATGACCTTGAGGAACGCCTGCTTCTCGTGGTGGTTGGAGACGAGCGCCGCCGCGCTTTTGATCGCCGCGTAGTAGGGGCGCAGCGCATCGAGCGTGTTCCGCTTCACGCCGCCGGTGAAGAACGTGCCTTCGAGCGCGTAGAGCTCCTTCGCCACGTTATTCTGCCGGTGGAAATCGCTGTCGCCGAACACCTGCGAGAAGATTTCCTCGGTGAGGATGTGCTGGATCAGCATCTCGCGCACGTCGGCGGCGGTGACGCTGGGGTTGATCGTGTCCTGCGCGTGCTTCAGGAACTTGATCGCCGCCGCTTTGAAGGCGGGGTTCTCGCGCTCCGCCTTCTCGATCATCTCGCGCAGCGCCTTCAGCACGTCCGGCAGGTCGGCCTTGAACTGCTCGACGGCCTTCCGGAACTCGGCGATTTCCGTCCGCTCGTAGGCGAAGAAGAGGCCGAGCAGCTTTTCGAGGCCGGCGACATCCTCGACGCCGACGCGCATCGCCTCCTGCTTGTCTTGGATCAGGACGGCTTGGCGCGAATCTTCGAAGATGATGTTGTCTTGCGGATAGCCGCGCCGGAACTTGTACTCGATTTCGGCGTCGAGATCGTCTTTCTCGTCTTTCGCCTCCCAGAAGCCGAACGGCACGCGCAGTTCGTGGAGCAGCGCGCCATCGACGTAGCGGCGGTCCTTGGCAGGGGTCGTGTATTCGTATTCGGGGACGAAGACGAGATTGCGCGAGCGGCCCCAGACCTTCAACAGCGATTTGAACGCCTCGCGGACCACCGATTCGCGGCGATCGCCCGAAACACGCTTCAGATCAGCCAGTTCATTGAGGTATTGCTGAACGAGTAACGTGCTCATCCGAAGCGCTGTCTCCCCTTCGCATCGGAATCGTAATCGGAAATCCGGCGGAACCCCACAAGTTTTCGCTGAAATTCCCGCTTGACATTGTTCTTGTATTGTTCTAGGCGTGCCGGCGGGCTCGGATGAGCCTTGGCCCGCCTCGCTTCGCCGCAGGGCGGCCCGCTCTTTGGACACGTGGATCGGGATCATGTTCGCGCGGGCGCGCTTGGCGCCGGCGCGTGCTCTGTTGCGCGTTCCGTCGGCGGCGCGCTTGTTGACACCCTGTTTACATCCGCGCCTGCGGATGTTGACGCCGATGTTTACGGATGTTGACGAATGTTTACGTTTGTTGACGGTCCGGGGGAGGGGTGCTGCCACGACAGCGCGGACGCAAAGTGCGCTGGCGCCCTTCGAGACGCTCCGGGCCGGGCAGTCTCGAGATCAGCACCCGCCGCAGTGCCGGTGGATGCCCGGGAAAGCCCGGCCGAAAAATCTCCGCGCGGCGCGGCCGGAAGCCAAGAAAAGCCAAGGCCGGGCTTGGCTTTCGCGCGGCGCACCTTGGCTTTGCTTGGCTTTTCTCGGCGCCGGAAGCCAAGGAAAGCCAAGAAAAGCCAAGGTTTCGCGAAATCGGCAACGCGCGGCGACCGTCTTGCCCGCCGCTTTCCGGCTTTGCCCGCAAGAGCCTGCGTTTGCCTACGAAAGCCTGCGTTGACGGGGAGGGCCCCCTACCCCGCCTTGCCGCCCTTGGCGTAGCCGACGCCTTTCAGCGCCTCGCCGATCTCGCCGAGGATCGCGGGATCGTCGATCGTGGCCGGAGCCTTCCAGGCCTCGCTGTCGGCGATCTTCTGCATCGTGCCGCGCAGAATCTTGCCCGAGCGCGTCTTGGGCAGGCGCTTCACCACCACCGCCGTCTTGAACGCGGCGACCGGGCCGATGCGATCGCGCACCATCGCCACCACCTCTTTGACGATCTCGGCATGCGGGCGCGTCACGCCGGCCTTTAAGACGAGGAAGCCCAGCGGCAACTGGCCCTTCATCGCGTCGGCGACGCCGATGACGGCGCATTCGGCGACATCCTTGTGGTCGGCGAGCACCTCTTCCATGCCGCCGGTCGAGAGCCGGTGGCCGGCGACGTTGATGACGTCGTCGGTGCGCGTCATCACGTAGACGTAGCCGTCTTCGTCGATGTAGCCGGCGTCGCCGGTCTTGTAGTAGCCGGGGAAGTCTTCGAGATAGGCCTTCCGGTAGCGGTCGTCGGCCTTCCAGAGCGTCGGCAGCGTGCCCGGCGGCAGCGGCAGCTTCGCGCAGAGCGCGCCGATCTGGCCCGGCTTCACCGGCTTCTTGTCGTCGTCGAGCACCTCCATCTTCCAGCCCGGCATCGGCTTGGTCGGCGAGCCGTATTTCACCGGCAGGCGCTCGATGCCGACCGGATTGGCGCAGATCGACCAGCCGGTCTCCGTCTGCCACCAGTGATCGATGACCGGGACGCGCAGATGCGCTTCGGCCCATTTGATCGTGTCGGGGTCGGCGCGCTCGCCGGCGAGGAACAGCGTGCGCAGGCAGGAAATGTCGTGCTTCTTGATGAATTCGCCGTTCGGGTCCTGCTGCTTGATCGCGCGGAACGCGGTGGGCGCGGTGAACATCGCGCGCACCTTGTGGTTGGCGATCACGCGCCAGAACGTGCCGGCATCGGGCGTGCCCACCGGCTTGCCTTCGAACAGGATCGTCGTGTTGCCGTGCAGCAGCGGCGCATAGACGATGTAGGAGTGCCCCACGACCCAGCCGACGTCGGACGCGGCCCAATAGGCCTCGCCGGGATCGACGCCGTAGATGTTCTTCATCGACCAGTGGAGGGCCACCATGTGCCCGCCATTGTCGCGCACGATGCCCTTGGGCTGGCCGGTGGTGCCCGAGGTGTAGAGGATGTAGAGCGGATCGGTGGCGGCGACGGGAACGCAATCCTGCGGCGCGGCCTTGGCGAAGGCCTCGTCCCAGTCGTGGTCGCGGCCCTTGACGAGCTCGCAGCGGAGCTGCGGGCGCTGCAGGATCACGCAGGCCGCGGGCTTGTGCCGGGCGATGGCGACGGCGCCGTCGAGCAGCGGCTTGTAGGGCACGACGCGGCCGGGCTCGAGGCCGCACGAGGCCGAGACGATGACCTTGGGCGTGGCGTCGTCGATGCGCACGGCGAGCTCGTTGGCCGCGAAGCCGCCGAACACGACGGAATGCACCGCGCCGATGCGCGCGCAGGCCAGCATCGCGATCGCCGCCTCGGGCACCATCGGCATGTAGACGATGACGCGGTCGCCCTTGGTCACGCCGAGGCCGGCGAGCACGCCGGCGAACTTCGCCACCGCGTCGCGCAGCGCGCGATAGGTGTAGCGGCGCGTGAGGCCGGTCATCGGGCTGTCGTAGACGAGCGCCGGCTGATCGGCGCGGCCGTTCTCGACGTGGCGGTCGAGCGCGTTCCAGGCGGTGTTGCAGCGCGCGCCCGCGAACCAGCGATAGAAGGGCGGCTTCGAAGCGTCGAGCACCTTGTCCCAGCGCTTCTCCCAATCGAGCGCCGCCGCCGCCTCGGCCCAGAACCCCTCCGGGTCCCCGAGCGAACGCGCATGGATCTGATCGTACCGGCCCGTCATCGTCGTCCTCCCCGACGGTCCCCCAACTGGGACCGACGCTCCCGAAGCGAGCGGCGAGATTGCGGCATGGCCGGCATGCCTGCCAAGCGGCCTTGCGGTCGCGCCGGCGCCGCGCACGGCCTTTCCCGCCGGGCGCGCGCGCTCTAGGGTCCGCGCGGTTCACAGTCTCTGAAAAAGGGGGAGTTCGCAGTGTCCAACGCCATGTACGACCATTCGATCCCGGTCTTCGCGAAGATGCTCGGCAATCTCGCGGCGATCCTCGACAAGGCCGCCAAGCACTGCGAGGCGGCGAAGCTCGACCCCAACGCGCTGCTCGGCTTCCGGCTGTTTCCGGACATGTTTCCGCTGACGCGCCAGGTTCAGATCGCGACCGACCAGGCCAAGGGCGGCGCCGCGCGCCTCGCCGGCGTCGAGATTCCGAAATTCGAGGACAACGAGAAGAGCTTCGACGATCTGAAGGCGCGCATCGCGAAGACGATCGCGTTCCTCGACGGCCTCAAGCCCGAGCAGCTGGCGAACAGCGCCGGCCGCGACGTGACGCTGCCGATCGGCGGCAATCCGTTCACGTTCAAGGGCGAATGGTATCTGAAGCACTTCGTGATGCCGAACCTCTATTTCCACGTCACCACGGCCTACAACATCCTGCGCCACAACGGCGTGGCGCTCGGCAAGCGCGATTTCATCGGCGCGATGGGCTGAGAGGTTCGGGCCGGCGCGCCGTCAGGCAACGCGGCGCGCCGGATCGCCCGCGTTCTGCTGCGGCGCGGCCTCGCGCGCCTCGCCGGCGTCGGCGCGAATCGCGACGCGCTCCGGCGGGAACAGCAGCGACACGGTCGTGCCCTGCCCCGGCGCGCTCGCGACGCGCAGCGAGCCGCCGTGCAGCTCCATCATCGCCTTCGCGAGCGGAAGGCCGAGCCCGGTGCCGAGGTGCTTGCGGCCCTGGGCGCTCTGAACCTGGCCGAACGGCGTCAGCGCGATCTTGACCTCGGCCGGCGTCATGCCCAAGCCGGTATCGGCCACGGCCACGAGCAGGCCGCCCTCGGGCGTGCGCACCGCGGACAGCGCCACGCGACCGCCGGCCGGCGTGAACTTGACCGCGTTCGAGAGCAGGTTCAGCAGGATCTGGCACACCATGCGCTCGACGGCGACGAGCCGCAGCCCGCGCGCCTCCACCGCCAGCTCGAGCGCGATCTTCTCGCGGTCGGCGAGCGGGCGCATCATGCGCAGCGAGGCGTCGAGCACGGCGGCGACGTTGAATTCCTCCTCGTCCTGGACGCTCGCGCGCCCGGCCTCGATCTTCGAGAGATCGAGGATGCCGTTGACGATGCCGAGCAGGTGATGGCCGCTCTTGCTGATGTCCTTGAGGTATTCGATGTAGCGCGCGTTGCCGACCGGGCCGAACGTCTCGGCCTGAATGAGGTCGGAGAAGCCGATGATGGCGTTGAGCGGCGTGCGCAGCTCGTGGCTCATATTGGCCAGGAACTGCGATTTGGCGACGTTCGCCCGCTCCGCGGAATCGACCGCGACCGCGAGCCGCTCGGTCATGCGCTTCAGCACGCGGCGCGAGGAGTCGAGCTGGCGGATCACGCGCTGCGCGTAGAGGACGATCGGCGTCGCCACGGCGAACATGACCGCGGCGATCTCGGCCGCGAAGCGAAGCGAGTACGTTTCGCCGGACAGCGCCGCGAAGGCGGCGTGCGCGCCGAGCGCGAGCAGCACCGCCGTGGCGACCAGCACCGCCGACGCGCCCACATAGCCGAGCCGGCCGAGCCAGCGCGTGAGCGCGTCCGGAACCGCCGCCTGGGGCTGCGCGGCTTCGATCTCGCTCGAGGCAGGCTGGTCCGGTCGCGTTGCCATTCGATCCCTTCGGCAGCCGATCGCGGGCTGTCCGGAAGGTCTCCAACTTTCATGCGCCGGTTAACGGAACGTAAAAGCAAAGTGTTAACGCGCGAAAAGCGTTTCCGTTGCGGCAAAAAAACGGGGCCGCGGCCGCCGTCGCGGCACGCGGCCCCGGTCAGACCGGGCCGTTGCGCGGGTTAGTAGCCGCGGCCCCAGTAGCTGCAGTAGCGCTCGACGTTGCCGGAGAAGAACTGGGCGTAGCCGCCCCATTTCTCGTATTTCGGCAGCTTCACTTCTTTCACCGCCGTGTCCCAGCATTGCCCCTTGTCGGCAGCGGCTTTGACGGCCATCGACAGGTCGGCCATGTACTGGAGCAGGTTCTGCACGTCCTGCTTCGAGCCGAGCCGCCCGCCGGCATAGGGGTGGCCGGGGATCATGCGCTCCCAGTTCATCGCGAGGACGCGCTTCAGCGAGTCCTCCCATTCCGGGATGAAGCTGTCGAGCATGTTGCGGAAATGCACGGTCTCGATCGGGACGAAGTCGACCGTGAAGATGATCTTCTCCTTCGGCAGCAGCATCACCAGCGAGTTGTCGGAGTGATTGCGGCCCACGTAGTGCAGCTCGAGCCGCGTGCCGCCGAGATTGATGACGTGGCGGTTGCCGACGCCGATATCGGGCACCACGACGTCCGGATTCTTGAGCCGCGCGAGATGCTCCTTCGCGCGCTGGTGCGCGACGACGACGGCGCCCGCGGCCTTGAACGGCTTGCCGCCGGCGATGTGGTCGTAATGGTGGTGGCTGTAGATGAGATACTTGATCGGCGCCTGCGTGACCTTCTTGATCTCGTCGATGTAGGTCGTGACCGCCTGCGGACGGAGATAGCCGATCGGATCGGTGGCGATGACGCCGGCCGGCGTCACCACGAACATCGACTGATGGCCCTGATAGCGGAAGATGTAGACGTTCTCCGTTCCCGCCACCTTCGTGGTGGCGAAGACCGGCGGTGGCGCCGGCGGCGGCGCAGTCGTCTGGGCCGCCGCGCCGGACGCCGCGAGCATCGCGGCGAGCGCGGGAACCAATGCGTAGGCGAGTTTGGACGGCATCGTTACCTCCCCATGTTGCCGAACCTCGACGCACACTCCGCCGAGGCGGCCGCGGACGTCA
>JAEULD010000244.1 GCA_016792765.1 Candidatus Odyssella sp. | reverse complement strand
CGCCGCCGGCAGGCTCGTTCTACATGGCAAGTCTTTACGATTTGAAGCCGCGCTTCCAGGCGCTGCTGCGGCCGCTCTCGCGCGGCCTGCTCGGCGCCGGGGTCGCGCCCAATGCCGTCACGCTGGCGGCGCTGGCGCTGTCGGCGGCGATGGGCGCGGCGCTCGCGCTCTGGCCGGCTTCGGCCTGGGCGCTGGCGGCGGTGCCGCTCGTGCTGCTCGTACGCATGGCGCTCAACGCGCTCGACGGCATGATGGCGCGCGAGGGCGGGCAGGAATCGAAACTCGGCCTGGTGCTCAACGAGGTGGGCGACATCCTCGCCGACGGGGCGATCTACCTGCCGCTGGCGCTCGCGCTCGGCGTTCATGCGCTGCTGGCCGCTGGCTTCGTGCTGCTGGCGGCGGCGAGCGAGGCGGCGGGGCTCGCCGGCATCGCCACAGGGGCGGGCCGCCGCTACGACGGGCCGTTCGGCAAGTCGGACCGCGCGGCGGCGCTCGGCGCGCTCGCGATCGTGGCCGCCGCCGGCGTGCCGCTCGCCGGCTGGATCGGCTGGGCCTTCGCCGCGCTCTGCGCGCTCGCCGCGCTCACGATCGCCAATCGAACGACGAAAGCCGCGCGGGGCAGGGCATGAGAGGCTGGTTCGATCTCAGCCCCACGCTGCTCACGGCGCTCGGCGGCATTTTCGGCCTGCTCGTCGCGGCCAGCCTCGCCATCTGGGCGCTGCGCCGCGCGCATCCCGAGAAGGATTACACCGAGCTCGTCCTGCGCACGAAGTCGTGGTGGGTGATGGCCGCGATCTTCACCGCCGCGCTGCTGGTGAATCGCGTCACCGCGCTGGTCTTCCTCGGCATCGTGAGCTTTCTGGCGCTCAAGGAGTATCTCTCGATCATCCCGACGCGGCGCGCGGACCGGCGCGTGCTGTTCTTCCTCTATCTCGCGATCCCGATCCAGTATTACTGGGTCTCGATCGGCTGGTACGGAATGTTCATCATCTTCGTGCCGGTCTACATGCTGCTGTTCCTGCCGCTGCCGATGCTCGTGATCGGGCAGACGCAGGGCTTCCTGCGCGCGGTCGGCACGCTGCACTGGGGCCTGATGGTCACGGTGTTCAGCCTCTCGCACGCGGCCTACGCGCTGATGTTGCCGGCGGCGCCCAACGCGATCGGCGCCTGGCGCGATCCGCACACCGGCGCCGCGCTGATGATCTACCTCGTCGTTCTCACGCAGTTGAACGACGTGGCGCAATTCGTCTGGGGCAAGCTGCTCGGCCGCCGCAAGATCATTCCCGCGATCAGCCCGAACAAGACGTGGGAGGGCTTCCTCGGCGGCGTGCTGACGACGACGGCGCTTTCGGCCGCGCTCGGCCCCTGGCTCACGCCGATCAGCCTCATGCACGCCGCGATCCTCGGCGCGCTGCTCGGTGTCGCGGGCTTCGTCGGCGACGTCACGGTCTCGGCGCTGAAGCGCGATCTCGGCTTGAAGGACACGAGCCAGTTCCTGCCCGGCCACGGCGGCGTGCTCGACCGCGTCGACAGCCTCACCTACACGGCGCCGCTGTTCCTGCATTACGTGCGGTACTTCTGCTATTGAGCGGCGCCATGCGATGGCTGCGCCTCCTGTTCTTCCTGCTGATCGTGCGGCCGGCGGTGCTGTTCCTGCTCGGCCTGTTCGTGAGGCGCGAGGATCTGCTGCCGAAGCGCGGCCCGGCGATCGTGGTCGCCAACCACAACAGCCATCTCGACACGCTGGTGCTGCTCTCGCTGTTTCCGCTGCGCCTCTTGCCCAAGGTGCGGCCGGTGGCGGCGGCGGATTACTTCTCCGGCGACGACACGACGCTCGGGTGGATCGCCACGCACCTCATCGGCATCATCCCGATCCGCCGCCGCGGCACGGCGCTCGAGAACAAGCGCGACGATCCGCTGAGGCCGGCGGGCGAGGCGCTGGCGCGCGGCGACATCCTCATCATCTATCCCGAGGGCACGCGCGGCGAGCCCGAGAAGCTCGCGAAATTCAAGAACGGCGTCGCCTATCTCGCCGAGCGCTTTCCGGAGGTGCCGGTTACGCCGGTGTTCCTCTGCGGCCTCGGCAAGGCGTGGCCCAAGGGCGAGCGCTGGCCCGTGCCGCTGCTGTGCGAGGTGTTCGTCGATCCGCCGCTGCGCTGGTGCGGCGATCGCGCGGCGTTCGTCGCAGGGCTCGAGGCGCGCATCGCCGCGATGGCGAAGCTCGGCGATTTCCCCGGCTGGGACCACGAACCCTCCGCCGCCGACGAAAAGCGCGCGCTGGACAAGCAAGAGAATTGAACAGGAGGCGGGGAGAAGGGCAGGCGCTTGAAGATGCACGTCATGCTGAGCGCCGCCCCGCTTGGGGCGGCAGCGAAGCATCTCTAAGCAGCGTTGCACGGTTATTGAGGCACCCTGGCGGGGCGAACTAATCTCCCCCTCGAGAGATGCTTCGCGACCCCAAGCGGGGCCGCTCAGCATGATGGGATGGACCTCCCCGCTCCTGCGGGTCGAAAGTGAGTTTGCAAGAACCACTCGATCCAAGAAGGGAGAGGTCCATGACGGAGATTAAACTGTTGGCGATCGATCTGGCAAAGCGGGTGTTC
>JAEULD010000236.1 GCA_016792765.1 Candidatus Odyssella sp. | reverse complement strand
GAGCACGCCGCTAAAGGGCGTGCCACGAATACAGATTCAGCCCCCTGAGGGCTGAGAAGCACATAAGACTTTCCGGGCGTGAACGGGACGCCCGGAGTCCACGGGTTGCTTGCGTCGGCCTGTCCGCGCTGATCTTTGTCTTGGGTCACTTTTGTCAAGTGTATAATCGCCCAAGGACGCGCTTCGCGCGGCACTGTCTCGGTTTGAAATTTCGCTCCGCATCGAAATCGTTTGGGCGGGTCCACGACCCGCCCGTCTCGCGGCGCAGCGGGCGCCGCCGAAAGCGCGCAGTGGCGATAACGAGCGAACGCAAGTCAGCGCCGTGTCGGCGGAAGCACGGGCGGGTCGGGAACCCGCCCCTACGACGCTTCCGGTCGCCAATGCTCCAGGCAAACCTCGAGCTGACACAGTGGGCTTCGCGCACGGACCGGCGTCGCGCGCAAAGAGTAAGGGCCGCGTCTCTTGCGAGACGCGGCCCTTTCGGTCCGGTGCGGATCGGGCGTGGATTAGAAGTCCATCCCGCCCATGCCGCCCATGTCGCCGCCCGGCGGGCCGGCCATGGGGGCCTTCTTCTCCGGCTTCTCGGCCACCATCGCCTCGGTGGTGATGAGCAGGCCGGCCACCGACGCGGCGTCCTGAAGCGCGCAGCGCACGACCTTGGTCGGGTCGATGATGCCGGCCTTCAGCAGGTCCTTGTAGCCGTTCTCCTGCGCGTCGTAGCCGTAGTTGTAGTCGGATGTCTCGAGGATCTTGCCGACCACGACCGAGCCGTCGGCGCCCGCGTTCTGCGCGATCTGCTTCGCCGGCCACGACAGCGCGCGGCGCACGATGTCGACGCCCACCCGCTGGTCGTCGTTGTCGGGCTTGATCTTGTCGAGCGACTTGATCGCGCGCAGCAGCGCAACGCCGCCGCCCGGAACGATGCCTTCCTCGACCGCGGCGCGGGTCGCGTGCATCGCGTCGTCGACGCGATCCTTGCGCTCCTTCACCTCGACCTCGGTGGCCCCGCCGACGCGGATCACCGCCACGCCGCCCGCGAGCTTCGCGAGCCGCTCCTGCAGCTTCTCCTTGTCGTAGTCCGACGTCGTCTCGTCGATCTGCTGGCGGATCTGGGCGCAGCGCGCCTCGATTTCCTTCTTGTTGCCGGCGCCGTCGACGATCGTCGTGTTCTCCTTGTCGATGATCACCTTCTTGGCGCGGCCCATCATGTCGAGGCCGACATTCTCGAGCTTGATGCCGAGGTCTTCGCTGATCACCTGGCCCTTGGTCAGGATCGCGATGTCTTCGAGCATCGCCTTCCTGCGGTCGCCGAAGCCCGGGGCCTTCACGGCCGCGACCTTCAGGCCGCCGCGCAGCTTGTTGACGACGAGCGTGGCGAGCGCCTCGCCCTCGACGTCCTCGGCGATCAGCAGCAGCGGCTTGCCGGCCTGCACGACCGCCTCGAGGATCGGCAGCATCGGCTGCAGCGTCGAGAGCTTCTTCTCGTTGACGAGGATGTACGGGTCTTCCAGGACCACGCGCATCTTGTCGGCGTCGGTGACGAAGTAGGGCGAGATGTAGCCGCGGTCGAACTGCATGCCCTCGACGACTTCGAGCTCGGTGTCGAGCGACTTCGCTTCCTCGACCGTGATCACGCCCTCGTTGCCGACCTTTTCCATCGCCTTGGCGATCATGGCGCCGATCTCGCGCTCGCCGTTGGCGGAGATGGTGCCGACCTGGGCGATCTCCTCGTTCGTCGTGACCTTCTTCGTCTTCTTGCGGAGGTCCTCGACGATCGCCTCGACGGCGCTATCGACGCCGCGCTTCAGGTCCATCGGGTTCATGCCCGCGGCGACGGCCTTCGAGCCTTCGCGCACGATCGCCTGGGCCAGCACGGTGGCGGTGGTGGTGCCGTCGCCGGCGATGTCGGAGGTCTTGGACGCGACCTCGCGCACCATCTGCGCGCCCATGTTCTCGAACTTGTCGGCGAGCTCGATCTCCTTGGCGACGGTGACGCCGTCCTTGGTGATGCGCGGCGCGCCGAACGCCTTGTCGAGCACGACGTTGCGGCCCTTGGGGCCGAGCGTCACCTTCACGGCATCGGCCAGGATGTCGACGCCGCGCAGCATCCGCTGGCGCGCATCGGCCGAAAAACGAACTTCTTTTGCAGCCATTGTGGTCCTCGTTCTCTTCTAATTTCGAGTGGATACGAACCGGGCCTCGGGGCGCTTCCGCGCCCGCGGCCGCGCCGCCGCTAGGCCGCTTTCTTGGCCTTGGCCGGCGAGCCTTCGATCACGCCCATCACGTCGCTTTCCTTCATGATGAGCAGCTCTTCGCCGTCGATCTTGACCTCGGTGCCCGACCACTTGCCGAACAGGATGCGGTCGCCGACCTTCAGGTCGATCGGGATGAGCTTGCCGCTCTCGTCGCGGCCGCCGGGGCCGACGGCGATGATCTCGCCTTCGGACGGCTTTTCCTTCGCGGTGTCCGGAATGATGATGCCGCCCGCGGTCTTCTGCTCGCCTTCGAGGCGGCGGACGACGACGCGGTCATGCAACGGACGGAACTTCATTGCATCCTCCTGGATGAGTGCTTGTGGATCGTTCGGTTGATGAATTGGCCGCCGCTGTTAGCACTCACACGGGGCGAGTGCCAGCGGGACGGCCGCATAGATGGCGACGGGCGCCGGGCCTGTCAAGAAGGCGTGAATGCGAAATTTTGGGTCGCGCTCGGCTGGAAAAGCGGCGGATTCCTTCGCAACTGCGAAATGGACGAAAGAAAATTGCGTCTATTGGGTGTTGGAGGAGAGACCCGTGAGAGCGCGCGGCAAGACCGCCGTGACCAGCCGGCCGCTCAAAAGAACAAATCATGAAAATCCTCGAAGCAGGCGTGGGCAAAGACCTGCTGACGGCATTCGAGCGCATTGATGCGGCTGCCGACGCGGAAGGAGCCGTGCCCGCCGCCGTTTTGAAAACCGAGTTTCGACGACTCGGCATCGACGCGCCCGCAGAAGCAGCGGTCATCCCGGTGACCGACGAGAAAGAGCCAAGAGGCCGCCGGCCTGAAAGCCGGCGGTTCAATTTCGGCAGCGACGCCGAGCCGGCGGCCCGGGCGTACCGGCAAATCTGGGACTGGTTCACCCGAGACATCGAGCCGCTCGCTGACGCCAAACAAAACTCGCTGCGGCCGATCGACGACACGATTCGCGCGCTCGAGGAAGAGCGCGCGAAGCCGGGCCTCAGCCTACTCGATCGCTGGATGATCGATACCAACCTCGCGCAGCTCCGCGTCACGCGCAGCAAGGTCAACGTCGCTTTCCCCGCGTCGCCACTCGACTTGGCCGCGCTCGGAATCTCGGCGATCGGCATGGTGCAGGTCGGCAACCGCGCCATCCCGCTGTTCCGGCAAGGCAACAAGGTTTTCGACGCCGACGACCTTGCCAAGGGTGCTTGGCGGCAAGCAAGGCCGATCGAGAATCTGGATGAATACAGCGCGGCGGAGTGGCGGATTTATCTTGAGCAGAAGTATGGCGCCGGCAATGTATCATCGACAACGATTCCAGGATCGGAAAGCCGATGGTTCAAGCTGCGGAACACCCAGCACCCCGAAACGAAGATTTGGTACGACGAGCGTGGCTTCGCAATCTTCGATCCCGTCGCCGTGTTCGATACGAGGTTGCCCGAGTCGGTCAGATGGAGCATCGACCCGAGGCTTCACAAGATCGAAGCTGTGCGACAACTAAAGGACGTAATTGCCCGCGGCCAGCTGGATCGGCGCTTGTTCTCACCGGAGCAACTGCACGCGATCTATTCGCTGCAGCCTTCCGTCCCTGGCTATCGTTGGCATCATCACCAGGATTTTGGCCGCATGCAGCTCGTGCCCGAAGTTGTCCACCAGAGAACGTTGCATGTTGGGGGACAGGGGATGAGGCGAGGACAATAGGTGGCACATGACGAAGCGCGGCGAAATTGGCTGGGAAGGGTGCCGGGAACCGATCACGGAGCGGCGAGTTCGAGAAGTTGAGGGGCGCCTCGGTATCAGATTCCCCCCGGAATACGCCACCACAGTCCTCGGTTGTCATGGTGGCTGTCCAGGCAGCGCTGCCTTTTCCTACGAAGACCCCGACGAACGGATACGGATATCGGACACAGTCGGACACTTTTTCACTCTTCGCGAACCGCTCGACCATGAGACGAAGCGGCGCCTGGCTCGGGAGCCCTATGCGTGGAGTGAACTCGGAATCGACAGGTCCGACAGCATCTTGGACTTCGTCAATGATCGACCGGAGGGATTGGAAGAAGGCCTCGTGCCGTTTACCGATACCGGCAGCGGCGATCTGATCTGCTTCGATTACCGGCATGGAGCGCATGAAATCAACCCGCCGATCGTGATCTGGCGCCACGAATTCGTGGACAAGGGCCCCGTGGTTCCCGTCGCCGCTTCGTTCAGGCAATTTCTCGGTGGGCTCGAGAAATATGATCCGGAGGAGTTGTTGAAGTCGTTGGAGGCTCCGTCGCGTGAACGCGACCCCGGCTAAGATGCTGGGCCCCGGGTCACAGCCTCGGATTTCCGAATACATCCGTGGCCAGACGATGCATGTCGGCGGCATGGGAATGCAGAAAGGGCCAATAGCATGGCGCGCTCGAGAAAGTTTCAGTGGTCCGGCTGTGGCGCCCGCGTGCCCGACGAAAGGATTCGGACGGTCGAACGCGCATTCGGTGTGGGATTTCCGGATTCGTTTCTAGCGATGGTGCGCGAGTGCGACGGTGGAGATCCCGGCGATCTTCTGCTTCAAGGTCAGGCATCCTGGCGATGATGGCGAGACCACTGAATGGTCCTACGGTTTCGGGCGGCTTCTCAGCTTTCGCGAGCCGATGCCGCGCGAGATTCGACAGCGTATGTTGACGGAGCCGGATGCCTGGCGTGAAGCAACCGACAATCCCTGGTCGAGCATCGAAGAATATGCGGAAGACCTTCAGCCTGGAATGCAAGAGGGCTTAGTTCCCTTTGCCGAAAATGGCGGAGGAGATTATCTCTGTTTCGACTATCGCGGCGCGCCGAGCAATCGCGATCCTGCTGTCGGCATCTGGCTCCACGAATTCACGGACTACGATCCTTTCGTGCGGCTCGCCGACGATTTCGATCATTTCCTGTCGATACTCGGTCCCTGCGAGCCAGCAGAGTATTTCGGGCCGCTCGAGCACCTGAACCGCCGCAACGACGAATAGGAGAACGGGGCCCACTCCCGTTCTGAAACAGAGCTACGCCGCCCCCCAGAACGCCACGTTCGGCGTGACGCAGTCCGCTTCCGCCGCGTCGTCGGGTTTGATGCGGTTGACGAAGAACATCTCGAGCGGCCGATTCGAGGCGCTGCGCGGCGGTCACCGAAACGCCTCAGCCGAACCCGGGCGCCGGCCCTATCCCTCCACCTTGTGCTTCGCGCCGGCCGGCGCGTGCGCGCGGCCCGCGTGCTCGTTGTGCTGCGCGGCCACCTCGAAATCCGCGACCAGCGGCAGGTGGTCGGAGGCCTGGCGGGTGATGTCGGAGCGCGGGATGAAGCAGCGGCGCAGATGGACGGCGCCGCGGTAGAAGATCTGGTCGAGCGCGCGCATCGGGAAGAAGGCCGGGAACGTGTTCCTGCCGTCCGAGGCCGAGAGGAAATCGCGCGGCTCCATGACGTGGCGGTGCAGCCGGCCGAGCATGTCGTTCATGTCGCCGGCCACGATCATCGGGATGTCGTGCGCGAGGCCCTTCACCTCCTCGCAGGCGAGCAGGCGGCGGAGCTGGATCTTCTGCTCGAACTCGATGAGGCCGAGATGCAGGTTCACGAGCATCACCGGCTGGTGCAGCGCGTGCGGCACCGGGATCGCGGCGCTGACGATCTGCGCGCCGCGCTTCTTCTTGAAGCGGATCGAGAGGTCGAGGCTCTTCAGCAGGTTCAGCGGGAAGCGGCTGATGATCGCGTTGCCGT
>JAEULD010000208.1 GCA_016792765.1 Candidatus Odyssella sp. | reverse complement strand
TGAGGCTTTCTTGTTCGCACAAAATAGGCCTCATCCTGAGGTGCGCGCCTTCTTGGGCGCGCCGCGAAGGATTGACACGCACGGCGCAGCGCCGCGCTGATCCCATGGCCAAAGCCCCCTCCTCCCGCTTCGTCTGCCAGGCTTGCGGCGCGGTGCACCGCAAATGGTCGGGGAAGTGCGACGATTGCGGCGCGTGGAACTCGATCGTCGAGGAAGCGGCCGGCAGCGAGGCGCTGCCCAAGAGCGTGGCCGGCGGCGGACGCAGGATCGATTTCGTGGCGCTCTCGGGCGCCTCGGCCGAGGAGCGCCGCTTGGTCTCGGGCATCGGCGAATTCGACCGCGTGGCCGGCGGCGGCCTCGTGCCCGGCTCGGCGACGCTCGTCGGCGGCGATCCCGGCATCGGCAAGTCCACCCTCCTGCTGCAGGTGACGGCGGCGCTCGCGCAGCAGGGGCCGGTCGCCTACATCTCCGGCGAGGAGGCCGTCGATCAGGTGCGGATGCGCGCGCGGCGCATGGGCCTCGCCGAGTCGCCGGTGCAGCTCGCCGCGGCCACGGCCGTGCGCGACATCGTGGCGAGCCTCGACCTGCCCGACGCGCCGCTCGCCGCGGTGATCGATTCGATCCAGACGATGTTCGTCGACACGCTCGATTCGGCGCCCGGCACCGTGGCCCAGGTGCGCGCGGCGGCGCAGGAGCTGATCCGCGTCGCCAAGCGGCGCGGCACGGCCCTGCTGCTCGTCGGCCACGTCACCAAGGAAGGCACCATCGCCGGCCCGCGCGTGCTCGAGCACATGGTGGATACGGTGCTCTATTTCGAGGGCGAGCGCGGCCACCATTTCCGCATCCTGCGCGCCGTGAAAAACCGCTTCGGCCCGACCGACGAGATCGGCGTGTTCGAGATGACCGACCGCGGCCTCATCGAGGTCGTCAATCCCTCGGCGCTGTTCCTCGGCGACCGCGAGGGGAACGCGGTCAGCGGCGCGGCCGTATTCGCCGGCATGGAGGGGACCCGGCCGCTGCTCGTCGAGATCCAGGCGCTGGTGGCGCCGACCGCGTTCGGCACGCCGCGCCGCGCGGTGATCGGCTGGGACGCCGCGCGCCTGCACATGGTGCTGGCCGTGCTCGAGGCGCGCTGCGGCGTGCCGCTGGCCGGCCGCGACGTCTATCTCAACGTCGCCGGCGGCCTCAAGGTGCAGGAGCCGGCCGCCGACCTCGCCGTGGCCGCGGCGCTGCTGTCGAGCCTCAACGATTGCCCCGTTCCGGCCGAGACGGTTATTTTCGGCGAGATCGGACTGTCCGGAGAGGTGCGCCCCGTGAGCCAGATGGAAAGCCGGCTGAAAGAAGCCGCCAAGCTCGGATTCGGCACGGCCGTCATGCCGCGCCGCCGCCAGAGGCGCGGCGAGGCCGGGCGCGACCGCGGCGAGACCGAGATCGCGCGGCGCGAGATTTCCCGGCTCGGCGAGCTGGTGGCGATGTTCGAGGCGGGCGCGGCCCGCCCGGCCGCGGCCCGGACCGGCAAGGGCGCGCGATGAACTGGTTCGATTTCGCGGTTCTCGGCCTGCTCGCGCTGTCCGGCGTGCTGGCGATGGCGCGCGGCTTCGTCAAGGAGCTGCTCTCGCTCGCCGGCTGGATCGTCGCGGCGATCGTCACGTTCCTGGCGCTGCCGCATGTCAGCCCGCTGGCCCTCAAGCTGGTCAAGTCGAAGACGATCGCCGACATCGGCACCGGCATCGTGATCTTCCTCGTCGTGCTCGTGCTGTGCGGGCTGATCACGCACGCGCTGACCCGGCGCCTGCCGAGCGGTACGTTCGGCTTCGTCGACGGGCTGTTCGGCCTCGTCTTCGGGCTCGCGCGCGGCGCGCTGCTCGTCTCGCTCGCCTATCTGCTGCTGAACTTCGCGTTCAAGTCCGACAACCTGCCGCCCTGGGTGCTGGAGGCCAAGACCAAGCCCTATCTCGACCAGGGCGCCGACATCCTGCGCCGCCTCAATCCCGAGGAATGGTTCGAGAAGGGCCGGAAGGCGATCGAGGACGAGACGAAGAAGAAGCCGCAGCAATAGGGACCGGCTCGCCGATCGTGCGAGAACGCGGGGAAACGAAGATGCGCCTCGCCTGCATTGCCTTGGCAGCCCTCGTGGCCCTCGTCGCGCCCGCCTCGGCGCAGGACGCGCGCGACCGCACCTTCGCGCCGGGCCGCGTCGGCGCGATCGTCAAGGGCAAGACCAGGCCCCTCGACCTCGCGCGCATCTTCGGCGCCCGCAACGTCCAGCGCGCGACGATGGACGAGCCCGGCGGCGGCGAGCCGCATCCGGGCGCCTACATCTTCAAGGGCACGCCCAGCGCGCTGACCGTGCATTTCACCGAAGACGGAAAGTCGATCCGATACGTCGCCGTCCTGGGGCCGGCCTGGCGGAGCAAGGAGGGGCTGCGCGTCGGCACGACTGCCGCCGAACTCGAGCGCCTCAACGGCGGGCCGTTCAAGTTCTATGGGTTCGGCTTCGATTACGGCGGACAGGTGTTCGCGGACGGGGCCGCGCTGGCGCCCTATTCGATATTCGTCCGCACGGGCGGCGACGATGCGGCGGCCATAAAGGCGCTGACGCAGCCCGAGGTCGAGATCTCCTCGCAACACCCCGCCGTTCCGCGCGCGGGCCTCGAGGTGAGCTTCATCCAGGTGAGTCTCGGTCCGTGACGGCGTTCGGCTGCCGTGCGCGTCGTGCCCGCCGGCCGCGCCGCCTTCGGCCGAAGCGGGTGTGACGGGGCGCACAGTTCGCGTGTGCGCGCCGTCACTGTGCCCGGCGGCGAACGGGGCTAGGGTTCGCATCACATGAGGCAACCGATCGCCTCGCCGAAAAACCCAACCGGGAGTGCCCCGACCATGAACACCAAGCTGTTCCTCGCCGCCGCCGCCGCCATCCTCGCGCTGGGCGCGGGCGCCGCGCAGGCGGACACGAAGACGGACGGCGCGATCGCCGAAGCGAAGGTGAGCTTCCACTTCGGCTTCTACGGCAACCCCTACTACTACCAGCCCTACTACTACCAGCCCCACTACGGCCCGCGCTGCTTCTACAACTACTACGGCCAGTACGTCTGCCGTTACTACTAAGCGCGCGAAACACCGAGATCGCGAGCGGCCCGCCCGGAAAGGCGGGCCGCTTTCGTTTGGGGGCGGCGCACGCGGCAAGTTTCCTTCGCGTGCTCGCTTGCGGCAAGCCGCGGCGCCTATCGATCCTCTACGAAGGCATGCTCCCGCGCCCACTGCTGCCACTCGACACGCTCCTCGCCGCGCGGCTCGAGCGTCTCGTTCAGTCTGTGGTTGTCGGTGAAGATCATCAGATTATCGCAGCCCCATCTCGCCGACGGTGCGATCAGGCCGTCGCAACCAAGCCACGCCAAGGTGCTGCCGATCTCCTGCGTGCGCGCGCAGTCGCGTTCGCCGTAGCGGCCGATGTCCACGCCCAGCGTTCCGAGGTCCGCCCGGATCAGTCGTACGGTTTCGGACGTCGTGACGCCGAGCTTCGTGACCTTCAGCTTGCGTGGGCCAGGG
This sequence comes from Candidatus Odyssella sp., assembly GCA_016792765.1. GTDB lineage: Bacteria > Pseudomonadota > Alphaproteobacteria > Bin65 > Bin65 > SBBV01. The sequence continues at coordinate 479 of JAEULD010000208.1, read as the reverse complement.
ATTGGCGTCAGTGCCGCGAGAAACGACGCGATCTCGGCAAGCGCGCCATCACGCTCCATGCTCGTGTAGAGGACGTTCGTGCCGGGATCGGCATTCTGAGGACGCGCCCAGCGGCCGCCGTAGAGCGATGGCGCGATCGGATCGGCGCCGATGCGGGTGGCGCGAAACACTTCTCCCGAGAACGCCTCTCTCGGAAAGGCGCCAAGCCGATCGGCCAGGTTCGGATCGTAGGTCGCCACGCGCAATTCCCAGAGACGGTGTCCCTAGATATGGACGGAGTCGCGAAGTTGATTGACCAACCGGCGCACCTCGTCGATCTTGCCCTGCTGAATCAACTCGGCCGGCGAAATGCCGCGCAATAGCTTCTGCGGTGAAAAGAGCCACTGGCGGGCCTCCGTCGGCCCATAGAAGTCGCTGAGCTGATCGACGATGAACTCCAGCTCGAGCAGCGCCTTCTCCGTCGAAGAATGCGGATACGC